>CALVQN010000026.1 GCA_944358135.1 uncultured Bacilli bacterium | reverse complement strand
AGATGCTAATGAAGAGAAAACATATCATTTAAAGATATGGGTAGATTATGATGCAACAGTAGAACAAGCAGCATCAAGAGTATATTCATCCAAAATAAATGTAATAGCCAATCCAGAAACAACAGTAGTAGATACACTAGAAGCAAAATTTAGTTTAAGTGATACAACATTAACGGCAAACTTAACCAATAATGTAACAAGTGCAAGTTATTGTACAACAACAGGGAATATATGTACACCAAATATAAGTGCAACAATAGAAAATAATAGTTATATAGTAGAACTAGGTAGCAGTGCAGATATGCAAATAGTATGTACCCAATTAAATGGAACAAGTAAGATAATATGTAGTAATCCAAATAAAATAACAGCAAAAGATGTAATATTAGCGGATAATCCAACTATAGATAATAGTAGAAGTGGAGAGATAACAGGAATACTCACAGATAATACAACAGGGACCTTATTTACAGCTGAAGATGATTATGGAACAAGTTATTTTTATGCAGGAGATGTGGATAATAATTGGGTAAGCTTTGCAGGATTTTATTGGAGGATTATCAGAATTAATGGGGACGGCTCAATAAGAATGATTTATAGTGGAAATAGTGAATCAGGACTAGTAGAAACAGGAGAAGCTACACAGATAGGAACAAGTGCATTTAATGGACAAACAAATGATAATGCGTATGTAGGATATATGTATGGAACAGCAGGAAGTAGTACCTATGAAGAAACCCATGTCAATATAAATGATAGTACAATAAAAACAGTATTAGATACATGGTATCAAGAAAATTTATTAAGTTATTCAGAGTATATAAGTACAGAAACAGGTTTCTGTAATGATAGAAGGATTAATACAACTGATGATGTATGGTGGGAAGATGATACTAAAACAGGATATGGAACAAATGCAACAGCCTATGCTCCGTTTTCAAGGCATTTAGAAGCAGTTGGTAATATATGGAAAACAAATTTAATACCAATATTAAAGTGTAGTCAAAGTAACGATTATTTTACAGTAAACGAAAGTAGTATGGGAAATCATAAATTAACCTATCCAATAGGATTGATTAATAGTGATGAAGTAGTATTAGCAGGAGGTTTGGGAGGCTCCAATAACACAAGCTATTATCTTTATACAAACCAAGCTTACTGGACTATGTCTCCATCTAACTTTGTTACAGAGCTTAATCTTGCTAGTGTGTTCTTGGTGAATGTAAATGGCGATTTCGATGACTGGTACGTGAATGGTGTGATAGGTGTCCGACCTGTTATTAATCTAGCTTCTAATGTCCAAATAACAGGTTCAGGAACAATATCTGATCCATACACAGTAGTTGAAAATTAATTAATAATACCTGCCTATGGCTCTTTTCCTTTACCCATGGGCAGGCATAATACAATTTTAGAGTGAAGTTATCAATGCTTCACTCTAATTTATTGCAAAAAAAATCGAAGCTGCCCCCTGAAGACAGCTTCTTAAAAGAATAAAAAGGGGTTGACTAGTGTGATACTAGCACCAATTCGCCTGTTAAGTGAATTGGTGATTGTTATATTAACCGATAAACGTATTTTTGTCAACAGTTTTTATGAAATTTTTTAAAAAATTTCTAAATTAATTTACAAAGACAAGTTTGTTTGTTAAAATTGTAATGGTAGGTGTTAAACATGATTATCAAAAAACCATATGCCTTTATGATAAAGCATTTTAGATTAATCCATTTATTGATATTAATACCAATGATTTATCTAGCTACACAAACAAGAGAGATCATTACTTTTTTTAGTGAATACGTAGCAAGTAATTATACATTTACTTCAAATGATGTTTTATCTACTTTAGCTAGCAATTATATTAACATATTCATGTATATCGCAGTAATTATCATTATGGTAGTTTTTATTGCTATGTCGATTCTTTTACAACGTAAAGAAAAACCTACTAAGTTTTATAATATTAGTATCATTTATTATCTAGTAATATTTATTTTAATCACAGTAAGTTTTACTATATTTAGAACAATAGAAAATGATACACTAGATCCAGTATTTGCAAGATTAATTAGAGATTTATCACAAATTGTTCATTATAGTCAATACATATTTATTTTCTTTACTGCTATAAGAGGTGTTGGTTTTAACATTAAACAATTTGATTTCAAAAGTGATTTAGCAGAACTTGAAATCAGTAATGAAGATAGTGAAGAAATAGAATTTTTAGTAGGAATTGATACTTATAAAGCGAAAAGATCAGTTAGGCGTTTTTTCAGAGAATTAAAATACTATTATAAAGAAAATAAATTTATATTTATTATGATTTTTGTTATAGCTATAGGAATTCTTGGTACAATGTTGTATATGAATGAAGAAGTATATCAAAGAGTATATAATGAAGGAGATAGTATAGCATCTGGCTATTTAAATTTTACCGTTACAGATAGTTACATATCTAATTTAACTCATGGAGGCAATGTTTTAAATAAAGATAAATACTATGTAATATTATTACTAGAAATTAATAATAGATATAGAGAAGATCATGAATTTAATTACATTAATTTAGAACTAACAGTAAATAATAAATATATTCTTCCTAATTTATCTTTAGGAAATTATTTCACAGATTTTGGAACCCCATACAATGGAACCTATATAAAAGGAAATACAAATAGCGAATATATTTTAGTTTATGAAATTGATAAAAATTTAATTAATCAAGATTTTCTATTAACAGTATATTCTCACTATGATGCTAGTGCAGGAGGAATAGGTTCTGTAAATAATCGTATTAGCTTAAATCCAACTATAATTAGTGATGAAATTACTACTAATACAGTAAATTTAGGAACCAATATTAATTTATCTAATACAACTTTAGGAAATACTATATTTACCATTACGGATTATGAATTCACCAATCGCTATGAATATAGTTATGAGTATTGTATAAATGCAAATAACTGCATACCTTCAACTGATTCTATATCTATAAATTATGCTAATGATGGTAGTCGCAGAACTCTGTTAGTATTAGGTTACGAACTAAATTTAGATACAGAAGTACCTTATATGAATACAGTTAAAACTTATCGTTCTTTCTTTGAAAATTTTGTAAAAATAGAATATGAAATAAATGGACAAACTTACACAACTACTGCGACTTTAGCTAACCCAAGTACTTATAATGAAAAAGCAGTTTTAAATGTCCCAAGGGAAGTAGGAACTGCTAGTCGAGTAGATATAATTTTAACAGTAAGAAATATATCTTATCGCATAAGATTAGTTTAACAAAATTTGACAAATAATCCACTTTTTGATATGATATCGGTAATTTAACTTAAGGGGGTGTGATTATGCTTGAAAATTTAGAAGATTTATTAAAAAGAGCTTGGGATTACTTTACAAAAAAAGAAGAAGAACATCATACAGATATATATACAGAATTAATGAATGAATGCAGAAAAAATTTTACCAAAGAAGAAATGCGATTAATTCACAAAGCTTATGAAACTGCATCACGTTTGCATCACAATCAAAAAAGAAACAGTGGTGAACCCTATATAATTCATCCTCTTTATGTAGCTTACATAGCTTTAAAAGAATTAAATTTACATGATTCTAATAGCATATGTGCTTGCTTGCTTCATGATACTGTTGAAGATTGTAAAATGACTTATGAACATTTAATTAAACATTTTAATTTAGATATTGCTGATTTAGTAATGGGGGTAACTAAAATAACAGATTTAAATTTTAATTCTAAAGAAGAATTAGAAGCTTACAACTATCGACTTCTTTTATTAGCGGTCCTAAAATCTTATCGAACTATATTAATTAAGTTAGCTGACCGTCTTCATAATATGCGTACTTTAGAATACAAAGAAGAGCCAAAAAGAATAGCTAAAAGTGCAGAAACATTAAGACTATTTGTACCTCTAGCAGATCATGTAGGAGCTTATATAGCCAAAGATGAATTAGCAGACTTATCCTTAAAATATTTAAATGATAAAGAATATAAGATTATTAAAGGTATGCGTAAAGATTATACAATTAAACATCAAAGAGAAATAGAATATGAACTAAATTTATTCTGTGATATATTAAAAAAAGAAGGAATAGAGGGAAATATAAGAGCAAGTTTAAAAAGTAATTTTTCATTGTATCAGGGGTTAACAGGTCATCATAAAATATCAGAAATACCAAACTTAATAAGATATTCAATCATGGTAAAAAATGAAGAAGATATAGCAAAATTAGAGAAAGCAATAAAAGAACGTTTTCCCGTTTTAGATAAGCATACTAAAAACTATATTAAAACACCAAAGCCAAATGGATATCAAGCTCTTCATCTATCCATTCCTCACTATAAATTTAATCAAAATGGAGAAATTGAACCTAAAAAAAGCAGATTAACAGGAGAAATTATTCCCATCCAAATACAAATTTATACCAAAGAAATGTTTTTAATTAACAGTTATGGTTTTGCAGCATTATTAGATATATTTCCAAATAAAACATTAAAAGAAATACAGCAAGAATTATTAGAAACTAGTCTGTTTTTTAAAGCTTTACAAGAAAATAAAAAAATAGAAAATCCATTCTTATTTTTAGAAAAAACAGTTAGAGATTTACTTTCAGAAAAAATTCACGTTTATGTAGCTAATGGTGCTGTTTATTGTTTGCCAGCTGCTTCTACAGTAAAAGATTTAGCTGAAAAAATTCATTCAGAGTTAGAAAAAGAAGCAGATCATGCATTAGTAAATGGAGAGAAAGTAGCAATGAACTTTCCTTTAAAAGATGGAGATCGTATTTTAATAGTAGCTAAAAAAAGAAAAGAAGATGGAGAACAAAAAGAAAAAAAACCAATACGAGTCTTAAAAAAAGATTAAGGTGTCCAAAAAATTGGACACTTTTTTATTGAAAATCCTACGAAAGTAAAGTATAATTAAGAAGAGATAGTAGGAGGATCTATGAGGAAGATTATAGCAAGTCTAGACATTGGAACAAATACAATTAAACTTATAGTTGGAGAGTTTATCAAAAATAGACTCAATATTTTATGTACCTCTGAAGTGCCAAGTAAAGGAATGAAAAAGGGATTAATTTACAGAAAAGATGAACTTATTCCTGTTTTAAAAGAAACATTTCACAAAGCTGAGGAAATGCTGGGAATCCCTGTTAAAGAAGTAGTTTTATCTATACCAGCTTATTATACAGAAGCCGAGATGTCTGAGGGAACTAGTACAATTACAAATGAAGACCATGTTGTAACATATCAAGATTTAATCAGAGCTATGCATGCAGCTAGTTATAATAAAATTGGAGAAGATGAAGAATTAATTTCCATTTTGCCCACAGCTTACAAAGTAGATAATGAAATTGTTAAAAATCCAATTAATATGATAGGGAATAAAATATCTTTAAAAGCAGTATTAATCACTGCGCCAAAAAGTAGTGTAACAGAATTTTTAAGAGTATTAGAAAGTATTGGCGTAAAAGTAATAGATGTTGTAACCTCATCTTTAGGAGATTACGCAACAAACCGATTTAAAGATTCAGGAAGTAAAATAGGTGCTATTATAAACATTGGAGAGGAAACTACAACAGTATCAATATTTAACAAAGGAATACTTACCCGTGCTGAAGTAATTGAATTAGGGGGAGCCAATATCGATAATGATATAGCCTATATTTATAAAATAACCAAAAAAGACGCAAGAGAATTAAAGGAGAGAATTGGACTTGCCTGTGATGATTTAGCTAGAAGTGAAGAAAAAGTAACTCTAACAGATCGATTAGGGGAAGAGATAACCATAAATCAAAAAGACTTAAGTGAAATCATTGAAAGTAGATTAAAAGAAATACTAGAATTATCAAAAAAGCAAATTAACCTCTTAACAAAAAGAGAAATTGAATATATAATTATAACTGGAGGGTCTAGTGAAATAAGAGATTTTCACAATTTGCTCGATAAAGTCTTTACTAAACCCTATATTCTTGGTAAAATAGATATTGTAGGTGCTAGAAATAACAAGTTTAGCACTAGTATTGGTACCATTAAATATTATAATGGAAGACTAAAATTAAAAAATAAAGAGTATTCCGCATTTAATTTAGATGAATTAGAAATATTAAGTGGAGTTCATAAAAAAGTAAGTATAAATGAAAATTCCATATTAGGAAAATTATTTGGATATTTTTTTGATAGTTAAGGAGAGTGCAAATATGAATGGTTTAGAAATGGATCAAATAGCTAAAATCAAAGTCGTTGGTGTAGGCGGCGGCGGCAATAATGCGGTAAACCGAATGATCGAAGAAGGAGTAAAAGGTGTCGAATTTATTGTTGTAAATACCGACTTACAAGTATTAAACGCTAGTAAATGTGAAAATAAAATACAGATAGGAGCAACCATTACAGAAGGACTAGGAGCAGGGGCTAATCCTGAAATAGGAAGAGCTGCTGCAATAGAGTCAAAAGTAGACCTAGAAGAAGCAATTAAAGGTGCAGACATGGTTTTTGTTGCTTGCGGTATGGGTGGAGGAACTGGTACAGGTGCTGCTCCTGTAATCGCTGAAATAGCTCAAGAATCAGGGGCTCTAACAGTAGGTATTGTAACAAAGCCTTTCCGTTTTGAAGGAAAAAGAAGAATGGAAAATGCTCTACTTGGACTTGAAGAGTTAAAGAAAAATGTCGATACTTTAATTGTTATACCAAATGATAAATTAAGAGATATAATTGATCGCAATACATCATTTAAAGATGCATTTAAAGAAGTAGATAATGTTCTTCATCGTGGAGTTCAATCAATTTCTGATTTAATCGCTGTAACTGGTATTATCAACCTAGACTTTGCAGATGTTAAAACAGTAATGCAAAAGAGTGGGACAGCGATTATCGGTATTGGATGCAATGCTGGTGAAAATAGAGCAATTGAAGCTGCTCGTCAAGCTGTAGCTAATTCTCTACTTGAAGCAACAATTGAAGGAGCAACTAATGCAATTGTAAACGTTACAGGTGGATCAAACTTAACATTATTTGAAATTGAAGATGCTGTTGAAACAGTTCGTGCTGCAGCTAACAATGATGTAAATATCATCTTTGGTGCTATTCAAAATGATAACTTAACTGATGAAGTAATTGTAACAGTTATTGCAACAGGTTTTGAAAACCAAGGAGAAACAGACGAAATGTTATTTAGTGATAATAAAGAAATGCCAAGACGTCGTCCTGTAGAAGAAACACTAGACGATGAATACGACATTCCACCATTCTTAAGAAGTAAAGATAGATTTTAAAAGAGCTGAAAAGTTCTTTTTTAATTGTAATATAGATTAACTTCTGCTATACTGTAAATGGTGATTTTATGAATATATTAGTAATTCCCTCATGGTATCCAAGTGGCAAAGATAAACTTATGGGAATATATCACAAAGAATTTTGTGAAGCTTTAGCAAAAAGAAAAAATATAAATGTGAATATGCTATATATTGAAAGAGAAAGATTAAATAATCCAATAAAATATTTATTGATGAAGAAAGAGTATATAATAAATGAAAAAGGATATAAAACATATATAAAAAGAATGCTCAATGTATCTAAATTAAATTATGATTGGCAAATGAAAAGATATATAAAAGTCTTAGATAAAGCTTTACAAAAATATTTAAAAAATAACCCTAAACCAGATATAATTCATGCCATGGTAACACTTCCAGCAGGATATGCAGCTTGCAAATTAGGGGAAAAATACAATATACCCATAGTAATTACAGAACATTCCTCATATTTTAAACGTTTTTTTGAAGGAGAAGATCAAAAATATGGAGACTTTGTATTAAAACATTCAACGTTTACAACAGTAAGTAATTTTATGGCCGAATATATGAAGAAATACATTTCTGTTTGTGAAGTATTGCCAAATATGGTAGATACTGATATATTTATGAAAAAAAGGAAAAAAATAACTGAATTAAAATTAGTAACTACCTCAGCTTTAAGACAAGGAAAAAGAATTGATGATATATTTAAAGCATTAAAAATTTTAGTAGAAACTAAAAACTTAAATCCTAAATTAACTGTAATAGGAGATGGATTTTTAGAAAATTATTATAAGAATAAATGTCATGAATTAGGGATGGATAAATATGTTCTATTTGTCGGTAGAAAAACAAAAGAAGAAATATCTAAAATTTTATTAGAAAATAATATTTTTGTTATTGCTAGTGAGAAAGAAACATTTTGCATCCCAGGAATAGAAGCACTAGCTAGTGGTATTCCTGTAGTATCAACTAAATGTTTAGGTCCAGAAGAATATATAACAGATAAATGTGGAAAATTAGTAGAAGTAGGAAATATAAAAGAATTAGCAGATGCTATATACGATGTATATATAAATATAGACAAGTATGATATAAAAGAATTAAGAAGCATTGTTCAAAAATATTCAAATGAATTTGTAATAGATAAAGCGATACAAATTTATCAAAAAGTTTTAGAAGAAAAAATAGTCAAATAATGTATTTTGTATAGTTTTCTATGGAATAACTGCTAATTTTTTTGTATAATAAGAATAGGTGAAGCAAATGATTTATTTAGATTACAGCGCAACAACACCAATTAGATTTGAAGTGTTAGATACGTATAATAAAACAAGCAAAGACTTTTTTGGTAATCCCAATTCTTTACATGAACTCGGAGTAAAGACAAAAAATTTAATGAATAGTGCAACCAAACAAATTGCCGAAATATTTAATATTAATGAATCTGAAATAACTTATACAGGCGGAGCAACAATGGCCAATAATATGGCTTTAATAGGTGTAGCTATGCATAATCATAAAAAAGGAAAACACATTATTGTCTCTAAATTAGAACATCCGTCAATATATGCAATTTGTGATTACTTAGAAAGTTTAGGATTTGAAATTAGTTATGTAAATAATGATGAAGAAGGATTAATTGATTTTGAAGATTTAAGAAGTTTAATAAGAGAAGATACCATTTTAGTAAGTGTTTGTGCCGTAAATAGTGAACTAGGAATAAGACAACCATTAAAAATGATTAGACAAATTATAAAAAAAGAAAATCCAAATACTATTTTTCATTCTGATATGACCCAAGCAGTAGGAAAGGTAAGCGTAAGTATGCATGATGTTGATTTAGCAACATTCACTGCTCATAAGATTTATGGACCAAAAGGAATAGGAGTATTATATAAAAGCAACAATATAGGCATATCACCAATTTTATTTGGCTCAGGTAAAACGAATATGTTAAATCCTGGAACACCAGCAGTACCTTTAATTGTCGCATTATCAAAAGCAGTTAGACTAGCAACAACAGATATTGAAAAAAGAGAAAGATTTATTGAAAGATTAAACATAAAAATTGTTGATGCTCTAAAAAAATATAATGGAGTAATGATCAACAAAACAAAATATAGTATTCCTCATATTTTAAATATAAGTTTAAGAAACATTAAAGCTGAAACTTTCTTACATGCTCTAGAAGAATTTGAAGTATATGTAAGCAGTAATACTGCCTGTTCAAGTGCAACTTTATCTAGTGCAGTAATGGCAGTGTATAATGACAAAGTAAGAGCATCTTCTACTTTACGAATCAGTTTATCTCATTTAACTACAACTGATGAAGTAAACAAATTTATTCATTATTTTGAAGAAATTTATAAAAAGCTCAGTGGACTACATGATTAATTGTAGTCTTTTAATTTACAAAAAAGTAATTTTTAAGTATAATAATCATGTGATGTTTATGGAAAAAGTAATTTTAATTAAATATGGTGAATTATCAACAAAAAAAGATAATATCAATTTCTTTTTAAAAAAATTAAAAGAAAATATTTTATTTGCTTTAAATGATTTAGAAGCAGAAGTAACTTATGATTTAGGCAGAATGTTTATTCATACAAAAGATAATTTTGATGAAGTAATAAGAAGGATAACAAATATCTTTGGTATACATGAAATAAACATAGGATATATTATTACTTCTACAGATTTTAATGTCATTAAAGAAGAAGTATTGAAATTATTAAAAGAAAAAGAATTTACAACTTTTAAAGTAGAAAGCAAAAGGAGTAATAAAAAATTAAATACAACCAGTGTCGAATTAAGTAAAAATCTAGGTGCTCATATTCTAAAAAATATTAAAGGTTTATCAGTAGATGTGAATAAACCAGAAGTACTCGTAAATGTCGAATATCGCATCAACAATACTTTAGTGTATTTTGAGAAGATTAAAGGGTTAGGAGGCTATCCTGTTGGGACACTTGGAAAAGGTTTGTTAATGCTAAGTGGAGGAATAGATTCACCTGTCGCAGGGTTCCTCACCATCAAAAGAGGGGTAAAAATAGAAGCAGTTTATTTTGAGAGTCCGCCTCACACCAGTTTAGAAGCCAAAAACAAAGTAATCAGTCTAGCTAAAAAACTAGCAGTATACAACAATGATATTATTTTACATGTAATAAATTTTACCGAAATTCAAGAAGCAATTTATAAGAATATTCCTCATGATTATTTAATAACCATAATGAGAAGAATGATGTATCGAATTAGTGCAATTATAGCAAGTAAGAGAAATGCTAAAATACTGATTAATGGTGAATCCATAGGTCAAGTAGCTAGTCAAACTCTAACAAGTATGAATGCAATTAATGAAGTAGTAAGTATACCTGTAATAAGACCTCTAGCATGTTTTGATAAATTAGATATCATTGATATAGCAAAGAATATTGATACCTATGAAACAAGCATACTACCATTTGAAGACTGCTGTACAATCTTTGTACCTAAACATCCTGTAATTAATCCTATAAAAGAAAAGTGTCATGAATATGAAGAATTAATACCATATAAAGATTTAATTTATGAAGCGGTAAAAAATCATGAAGTAATTCATATTAAAGCTAAAGAAGAAGAAAGTGAGTTTAAAGATTTATTATAATACTAAAAGATACTACAAGTGAATAATAGAAATATATTCCTTGTAGTTTTTTATTAATTCCCGAGCAAAGATAGAAGGATTATTTTTAGGTACAAAAAGGTAACAATAATTTTTAGTACGAGTAAGTGCTACATAAAAAAGTCTTCGCTCTTCTTCATAAGGATAGATATCAAAATGTTTAATCACATATTTAAGTATATGTTCATCTTTAATTTTAGAAGGAAGAGAATTCGTATCATCGGTTAAATTAATTATGATAACGCTTTCTTCCTCAAGTCCCTTTGCTTTATGAATAGTTTTAAAATAGATATTTTTATTTTGATAATAAATTTGATTATTTTCAAATTTTAACTTAGGATGTAACACCGAATAAATATCCTTATTATTACGTCCTAAAATCATAATATTAGCATCATCAATTTGATTTAAAAGCTTCAAAAAATCTTCTTTCTCTCTTTGATAGAAGCAAACAACAATAGGTTTAGGAATACTTTTTGATGCTTTTAATTTCTTTTTAATTTGTCTAGGATTCTTCATAACAAAAGAACCTGCTACTCGAATAAGTTCTTTACTATTACGATAAGTATTCGTAATATAAAGCTCTTTAGCGGGTTTAAAGTGCTTTTTAAAATCTAAAAAGTTATTAATATCACAACCAGAGAAACGGTATATGGATTGAAAATCATCACCAACAACAGTAACATAAGCATTGGTTTTGTTTCTAATCGCTTGCACTAGTTTTTCTCTAACCAGCGAAGTATCTTGATATTCATCAACAATGATATATTGATAATGTTTTTTAATCCCTTTATCCTCTACAATTCTTGTTGCCATATAAATCATATCATCAAAATCAATCATTCCCGAAGATTCTTTTTCTAAAACATACATTTGATATATCTTTTTAATAATTTTTAAAGTAGGTAAATCTTTCTTTTTGGCCTTTCTTATCAAAACATCAAAACACTCACTATCGTAATAATTAGCAATAAATAGACGAATAAATCTAACAATTGTATTTTGATATTGAATAAATAGGGGATTATTTAGATAATTTTTATCCATGAATAGTTTAGTAAAATAAGGACTTGGAACGCTAAAAAATATTTCCTCTACTAAGTATTCCAATAAATCATCATTAGCAATTTTTTTAACAATATGATGATCTTTTAAAATTTCTAAAGCAAGTTTATGAAAGGTATAAACTTTAGTCTCTTGATTAAGTTCTGTTTTAATTTTATCTTCCAAACTATGAGCAGCATTATTTGTAAAAGTAATACACAAGATATTTTCTAAAGGAACATGACAAAAAAGCACTAAATATTTTATTTTACCAACCATAGTAGTACTTTTACCTGTGCCTGCTCCTGCAATAATAATTGTATTTGTATCACTAGTTAAAGCAGCCTTAAGCTGTTCTTTATCTAAAGAATAACCCAAAACATTTAATTCCATATAAACACCATAAAATAGGAGCATTAGACGCTATGAAAGAACAATATAAAAATTAAGGGAAAATTCATCTAATGCTCTAGTTCAATCATAGCATACTTCCACCCTAAAAACAAGATACATAAGTTCGACAAAATTTGACAAAACAGTGAAAATAAGAAAAAAAGATAGTTTTTTTCAAAATTTATAGTATAATTAAATAAGAGGTGAGTTTATGAAAGTAGTTATAAGCGCTGGTGGTACAGGCGGCCATATATATCCAGCCTTAGCAGTACTAGAAAAACTTAAAAAAGAAGACAAAACTCTAGAAGTATTATATATTGGTACGAAGAATAGAATGGAAAGTGAAATAATTCCAAATAGGGGAATTGATTATGTGGGAATCGAAATTTATGGATTTTCTAAGAAGAAAATTTTAAGAGATATCAAAAATATATTTTTAGTATCTGCAGGTTACAGAAAATGTTTAAAAATATTGAAGGAATTTAAACCAGATATTGTTTTAGGATTTGGTGGATATGTAACCTATCCAGTATTAAAGGCAGCTAAAAAACTAAATATCAAAACTTTTTTACATGAGCAAAATAGTATTGTTGGGAAAACCAACAAATTTTTGTCTAACGGTATCGATTTAGTTGCCGTATCTTTTTTGAGCACACTAAATAAATTTCCTAAAGCCAAAAAAGTGATTTATTCAGGAAATCCCTGTGGAGAAAATGCCTTAACTACTAAAGAAATTAAAAAGAGTGAAATTGGCTTAGACAACAAGAAAAAGCTAGTAATTGTTGTCGCTGGTTCTTTAGGAAGCAGTTCAATAAATGAAAAATTAAAAGAGTTTTTAAGATTAAGTAAAAAAAGTAACTATCAAGTATTATATATTACAGGAAAAACTCATTATGAAGAATTTATTAAGGGAACACGTTTTGGCTCTAATATCAAAGTTTTGCCATATCTAGACAATTTAGCAGGATTAATGCGTAATTGTGATTTAATTGTAACTAGAGCAGGGGCATCAACGATGAGTGAAATTCTTG
The DNA here is from genome assembly GCA_944358135.1 of uncultured Bacilli bacterium. Lineage (GTDB taxonomy): Bacteria > Bacillota_I > Bacilli_A > RF39 > UBA660 > Caccenecus. The sequence goes on along the minus strand of CALVQN010000026.1, from coordinate 3,095 downwards.
CCCTAAATTTACCAGCTATATTTATTCCTAGTCCTTATGTTGCAGGAAATCATCAAGTATACAATGCTTTAGAAATAGTAAAAAATAATGCAGGACTAATGATTGAAGAGCAAGAATTAAATGGTGAAAAATTATTTAATATGGTAACCGATTTACTAAATGATAAGCAAAAATATGAAATTATGAAGATGAACTTAAGAAATCTAGGAAAAACAGATAGCAGCGAAATTATAGTAAAAGAGATTAAGGAGCTTTTGAAATGAAAGAAATAAAAGGAATAAAAATAAGCGAAAATGCTTCTTTGAAAAATTTAAATACATATAAATTAGAAAGTCATGCCAAATATTTAATTAGAGTTGAAACCTTAGAAGGCCTAATAGATTTATTAAAATATTTAAAAGAGAGTAATATTAATTATTTTATTTTAGGAGCTGGTTCTAATATTATTATAGACGAGTATTTTGATGGAGCAGTAATTAAACTTGATGGTCTAAGAAAGATAGAAGTAAAAGATAACATAATTACAAGTGAAGCTGGAGTAATGATGGGAGCTTTATCTTGTGCTTCAATGGATCATAATTTAACAGGCTTAGAGTGGGCAATAAACATTCCAGGAACAGTAGGAGGAAGTATAGTAGGAAATGCAGGAGCATATAAATCTGAAATGTTTGATTCTCTAGTAAAAATAAAAGTTTTAGATGAAAACTTAGAAATCAAAGAATTAAAAAAAGAAGAAATAAAGCACACATATCGTCATACTGATTTAAAAGGAAAAAACTGGATAGTACTTGAAGCAACATTTAAGTTAGAAAAGGGGAATAAAGAAGAATCGCTAGAATTAGTAAAAGATAGACAAGAAAGAAGAAATAAAACACAACCTTTAGATATGCCATCAGCAGGAAGCGTATTTAGAAATCCTGAAGGAGATCATGCTGGAAGACTAATTGAAGAAGCTGGACTAAAAGGTTATCAAATAGGAGGAGCATCTGTATCAACAAAACATGCCAACTTTATTGTAAATACAGGGAATGCTACTAGCAATGATATTAAAAATTTGATAGAATTAGTTCATAGCCAAGTAAAAGAGAAATTTAATGTTGACTTGGTATTAGAACAAGAAATTATTGATTGGAAGTAAGAGATGAAAAATATAAAAAGGGTAAAAAAGCGAAAACTAAATATTAAAGCACTAATTATCTTACTATTAATCATTTATTTAATAGTAATGCTTTTATATACCCTTTTTACTATGCCAATTAAAAATATCTATATCACAGGTACCAATTTATTAAAAGATCATGAAATTATAGAAGCTGCGGGAATTAAAGATTATCCAGCAATATTTAAGATTAGCAAAAAAAAGCTAGAAGAAAAAATTAATTCATTAGAATTAGTTGAAAGTGTAGAAGTAAAGAAAACACTAACAGGAAAATTAACAATCAATATTACTGAAGCAACACCACTTTTTTTTAATCGTAACACCAATAAAGTTGTTTTAAGTAATAATACTGAAGTAGAAAATAATTCTAAATATTTAGGAATTCCCACTTTAATTAATTATGTACCAAGTGATATTTTAAAAGAATTTATTGAAGCATTTAGTGAAATTGATCAAGATATTATTAAAATGATCAATGAAATAGAATACAATCCTGATATTAGTGAAGATATAACAATTGACGAATATCGCTTTTTACTTCGTATGAATGATACCAATCATGTTTATGTAAATATTATTAATATGGAACGGTTAAATGATTATGAAGAAATATTTGCTACAATTGGTGATTTAAGAGGAACTATATATTTAGATAGTTATAATGCTGATAATATTATTTTTGAAGCTTTTGGAAGTGATGAGAATAATAATACGGATGCAAATGATGAAGGAAATAATACTGATAGGACTGATGAAGATGGAAGCCAAGATTAATTATCAAAGAAAGTTAGAAGAATTAGTAAAAACATTTAAAAATAAACCAACACTTTTACTACATAGTTGCTGTGGACCTTGTTCAACACAAGTTATAGACTTTTTAAAAGATTATTTTGAAATCACCATATTTTATTACAATCCAAATATTGAACCTCTAGAAGAATATTTACATCGTAAAAATGAGCAAATAAGATTTATAGAAGAATATAAAGAAGCAAAAGTGAATTTTTTAGATTGTGATTATGATCACCCATCTTTTTATGAAATAGCCAAAAATTTAGAACATGAAAAAGAAGGCGGAGCTAGATGTAATAAGTGTTTCTATCTAAGAATGAAAAAAACAGCATCAAAAGCAAAAGAATTAGGAATAAACTATTTTGGGACAACCCTAACAGTAAGCCCTCATAAAAATAGTGAAATAATTAACAAAACAGGAGAACATATTAGTAAAGAATTAAATATTCCTTATATATATGGTGATTTTAAAAAGAATGATGGCTATAAAAAAAGTATAGAATTTAGTAAAATCTACAATTTATATCGTCAAGATTATTGTGGATGTTTATATGGAAGGGAGTAATATATGGACATAGAAAAATATATAACTTGGATAACTTTTATCCCTTGGATTTTAATTATTATAGTAAGTTTAGTTAATAATCTAAATAATGAGCATTATCAAAAATTTTCTTTAAAATATTTAAGTAAAAATATATTTAAAATATTTAGATTAGATACACTTTTATTAATAATTTTTTTCTGGTATTTTGCATCTTTTGATCGTGAATTTGTCGATAAGTATTTATTTGCTATAATGTGTCTGTACTTATTTGTAAATTTCTTCTATGAAAAAAAGAATCACATAAAAAAACATTTTTGGAAAGAGAATATCATTCAACTAATTTTATTACTAATAGTAATTGTTATTCCATTTATTTACTATCATCAAACAAATAATTTAAATATAACTTATAAAATAATGTTATTATACTTATTCTTAGAATATATTATTATTTTAATAGTAAGTATAATTGCTAGAATAATCAAAAAAGTTTTTAGAATAAAAGACTCCGATTAATTTTTGATATGAACCCCGTTTCTTGGACATAGAAACGAGGTTTTTATATGAGTAAATTGAGTTATGAAGATAAAATAAATT
>CALVQN010000025.1 GCA_944358135.1 uncultured Bacilli bacterium | reverse complement strand
CATTAAGTTTAAATTATATTATAAACTTTCTATGGTCTGTATTATGTTTTTTGTGTGTCAAATTATGTTGAACGCTTAATCATATGTAATAGATAATTGTTATCTAGTATTGGCGGCGTCTGCTTCATTTTGTAAGTAGTTTAAACTACTGAGTATTCAGGGGGTTTTGACGAAAGTAGGTGGGATGTAAATGAGTGAAGAAGTTAAGTATTTATTCATTATAATAATCATGCTTATTTCTATTATTAGAGATGATTATGAGAAAAGACGCTGAAATGTAGCGTCTGGACTATAAATGCAGGCGTTATCCAATCTGGATAACACTTACATATTTAATATATCATAACTTTAATAAATTAACAAGTATGTTTATGCTTTTATTTAAGTCTATTGTTCACTATTTTTGGATGTTCTTGACAAATTTTCATTTGTTTTATAAAATATTCTTGCTTAGGGGGGATAGGTATGAGTATTTTACGAGCTAGTGAGAGTCCAAATTGGATAAAGACTAGAGAATTTACTAAAAAAGAATTAGAGGTATTAAAAGATATCTTGCCTTTTTATGTTGTTAATACTTTGCATGAAAGTTATAGTTATCGGAGTATTCCTGTTACTAATTATGGATGGCCAGATAATATTTGGAATACAGGTGCTTTAAAAGAGCAGCTTTTTCATGTAGCTAATCTTTCTAATGATTATAATTTATTTATTGCAGAACGTTTGGAAGATATGAGTGATGCTTGCAATCATGCACATATGGGTGATGACTTTTATCTATATCGTGATCAGGAGCGAATAGCAATTTATGTTAATAGTTCTACCAATATTGTATTAAGTATTTTCAAACATATAAGAAATGCTTTAGCTCATGGAAGGTTTGTTATGTATTCTAGTGGAGATGATATGATGATTGCTCTTGAAAGTGTTGATAATCATAATAAAGCATTAGTTTTAAAAGCTAGAATGGTTCTTAGAGCTTCTACTTTAATTAATTGGATGAATATTATTACTAGAGGACCACAGGAAAACATGCAAAGAAAAAGAAAGAAAAAATAAAACTTTATGTTTCAATAAACATAAAGCGATCAAAATGATTATAATCTTTTTCTATAATTATATTAGCTTTTGGATAGATATCTAAAGCTATTTTTTTTATATCTTCTCCTAATGTAGCACCTATTTCAAAGATAATTGTTCCTTTAGGATTTAAAATATTTAAAGATTGTTCTAGTATCCTTTTATAAAACTCTAAACCATTATCATTAGCAAATAAAGCTATTTGTGGTTCATACTTGGTTTCGGGGGAAGTATATTCCCCCTTTTTTACATATGGAGGATTAGATATGATAAAGTTATACTTTTTTTCTATGTTTTCTTTTAATATATTTTTTTCGAAAAAATTTATTTCTGTTTGATTTTCTTTAGCATTTACTTTTGCTAGGTCTAGCGCTAGTATGCTTATGTCACAGGCATCCATATCTATGTCTAAATTCTTTTTTAGAGCTATGGCTATACAGCCACTTCCTGTGCAAATATCAATTCCTGAATTTACTTTTTTATTCTTTAAATATTTGATTGCTTTTTCGACTAGATATTCCGTTTCAAAACGGGGAATTAACACATTTTTATTCACTTTTATCTTTGTATTATAAAAGTCTACATAACCAATTAAATACTGAATAGGATAACCTGCTTCAACTTTTTTTAAAGCTTCATTAATATTTCCTTGATAACAATCATTTAATGCGTTAATTTCGGCTTTACCTATTTTATTCAAATGTTTCACCAGCTAATTTAAGTCTTAAATCTTCTGTTTGCAGTGCATCAATAATTGGGTCTAATTCTCCATCCATTACTCTATCTAGAGTCATAGTTGAAAAGTTAATTCTATGGTCTGTTACACGGTTTTGTGGATAATTGTATGTTCTAATTTTTTCGCTTCTATCTCCTGTACCAATTTTACTTTTTCTGGTTGCTCCTACTTCTTGTTCTTCTTTTTGTCTAATTTCGTCTTGAATTTTAATTTTTAGTAATTCCATTGCTCTATCACGGTTGCGTAATTGACTACGTTCAGTTTGACAAGTAACTACAACTCCTGTTGGAATATGCGTAAGTCTTACAGCAGAATTAGCAGTATTGACAGATTGTCCTCCCGCACCACTAGAATGATATACATCCATTTTAATATCACTTTCTTTTATATTTATGTTTGCTGTTTCTACTTCTGGCATTACTAATACTGTTGCTGTAGATGTATGAACTCTTCCTTGTGTTTCAGTTACAGGAACTCTTTGAACACGATGGGAACCACTTTCATATTTCAATTTTTTATATACATCTTCTCCTTTAATTAGAATTTCAATTTGAGAGAATCCTCCACTAGTTCCTTCTATAGCATGTAATTCTTCTATTTTCCATCCGTTTTTTTCAGCATAGTAAGAATACATACGATATAAGTCTCCAGCGAATATATTTGCTTCGTCACCACCTGCTGCTCCACGGATTTCCATAATAATATTTTTTCCATCATTTTCATCTTTTGGGACTAGAAGTATTTCTAATTCCTTTTTGATTGTTTCAAGCTTTTCTTTTAAATTTTCTAATTCTAAAGAAGCTAACCCTTTTAATTCTTCGTCTTTCATTAATTCTTTTGCGTCTTCTATTTCTTTTTGTGTATTTTTGTACTCTTCATACTTTTTTACTGTTTCTTCTAAATCTCGTGACTCTTTAGATAGTACTTTTATTTTATTATAGTCACTCATTATTTCTGGATTTGTTAAATCCTTTTGTAATTCATTATATTTTGCAACAATTGCATCTAGTCTTTCAAACATGAGAATCTTTCCTTTCTTTTTTATTATATCAATAAATAAAGAGAAAAACAAACATTAACTGTTTGCTTCTTCTTCATCAACATCAATTACGACTAAATCTTCTAATTCATCATCTGGTAGGTCATCGTCTGTATCAGTATCATAAAAGATATCTTCTTCTTCCTCTTCTTCGTGCATTTCTTCTTCTTCCTCTTCTTCAACGTCATTAATTAGTTCTTCGTCTTCTTCATCATCAATGATTACTTGAGGGTTATGATGTTCTCTTAAATCCCAATATCCATCTTCTAACATGATAAATCTTTTATCTGTTGTTAAAAGTTCAAAGAAATCAGCGATTTTTTCTTCAAAAGCATTTTCTGGTAATTCTAAAGCCTCACATACTTTTTTAAAAAGCTCATTGATTTTCATTTTTTCACTTTCTTCATTAAGAATTATGTAAGCAATATCGTCATAATTCATCGTTTCAAGTTCTTCTTTTGGTATATCATTTAGCTTCATATTAATCTCCTTCATTCGTAAACATTATATGACTTAAAATTACTTATGTGATATAAGTCTTAGTAATTGTAATATGTAATGCTTCATTTGTCAATTCTTAATTTACATTTTTTCATGATATTTATACCTAATATGTTAAATAAGTTATTTTTAATGTTTGAAAGTTCTTAAAAAAACTAGCTAATTAAAAAATTGCTAGTTTGATTACATTTTTTCAGGGATATTTATGCCTAATATGTTAAGTAGGTATTTATTGTTGTCGAAGATTAGTTTTGTTAGAGATAACCATGAAGATTTGGTATCTTTATTTTTCTCTGTTAAAACTTTATTTTCTGCATAAAAGTTATTGTATATATTCGTTATTTTATATAAATATTCACAGATTTCATTTAAAGAACAGTTTTCAAAGCTTCTTTTTATCATTCTTTTTAAATCTAACATGGTAATTAGTATTTTTCTTTCATTTTCAGTAGATAACACTTTTATATCATTATATTCAATATTTGCTTCATTTGCCTTTTTTAAAAGCGAATTCATTCTTACACAAGAATATAGTAAATATGTACCTGTTTTACCATTTAAATCGGTAAATTTTTCAATATCAAAGTTGTAATCTGTTGATCTATATGGAAGTAAATCAGCATATTTGATTGCACTTACTGCAATAGTTCTAGCAATTTCGCTTCTATTTTCTGTAATATTTTCCATCAATCTTTTTTCACATACTTCTGTTACACTATCTAGTAAGTTCTTTAAAGGCATTACTCCACCATCTCTTGTTTTGAAAGGTTTTCCATCTGGTCCATTCATGGTTCCAAAGCCATTAAATATTAGTTTTGTTTCTTTTTTTACAATTTCACTTTTTTTGGCAGCACGAAATACTTGAGTAAAGTGTAGCTCTTGACGTTTGTCTACTATATACCATAATTCATCTATTTTAAACTTGTGCATTCGTTCCCAGATGGCAGCAAGATCGGTTGCTTCATATGATACAGCGCCATTACTTTTAATAACAATTAAAGGTGGTATTTCTTTTTTGTCTGTTTCTTCTTTTATTTCTATTACTTTTGCTCCTTCACTTTTTATCATTAAATTTTTATTGTATAAATACTCCAATAACTCATCCATGTATTCAAAGTTATCTGATTCACCTTCCCATAAATCAAAATCAACATTTAAATCACTGTATAGTCTTTTGACTTCATTTACACTTACTTCGACTATTTTCTTCCATAAAGCGTAATATCCTTTGTGTTTATTTTGAAGCTCTAAATTGATTTGCCTTGCTTCTTCCATAATACTTTCGTTTTCTTTGGCTTTTGTTGTTGCAGTGGGATATAGTTCTAATAAGTCTTCATTCGTTAAATTAAAGTCTACATCTTCCCCATTATAATCTTCTTTAAAATAAGCTAGGTTGGGATATCTAGTTTTAATTTCAAGAATAACCATTCCCATTGGTCTACCCCAGTCACCTAAGTGAATATCACTAATTGTTTTGCATCCTACTGCTTTACATAGATTATTTAATGCTTGTCCTATATTTGCACTTCTTAGGTGGCCTACATGAAGTACTTTGGCTACATTTGGTCCTCCATAATCTAAAAATATAGTTTTATTTATTCCTAAGTTATAGTTAGATGTTATATCTTTAAGTGATTCGTTAGCAAATTCTATTAAAAATTCATCGCTAAGGGTTATGTTGATAAATCCTGGATTAGCAACGCTTATTTCTTTGAATTCAGAGAAATCTTTTATTTTTTCTACGATTTTTGTGGCAATATTCATTGGATTATCGTGCATAATTTTGGCAAGATGCATTGCTCCATTATATTGGTAATCGCCAAGATCGGGTCTGTTTGAAGGATTTAAGGTAATACTTTCTACTTCTATTCCTATATCTTTTAAAGTTTCTTTTATTTTGTTTTCTAAATTATCTAATTTATGCATCAATATCACTCATTTCTATTTCAATTTTTATTGGTTTTTCTTGACTTTCTAATAAATACTCAATGATTATTCTGTTTTTATTTTTTAAAAATATTTGTTTCTTTAGTTCAATTTCAAAACTTTTTTCTATTTCTTTTAATGAAAGGGTTGCTTGGTTTGGTGTTATTTTTAATATGCTATCTAGGTTTTCTTTTTGCATTGTTGATTCATTTAAATTAATTAAAAAAGAGTCTGTATCATTTTCATATTTTAGTATATTATTTTCTAATCTACCTAATAAATTTTCTTTGAATAATAAAGTATCTTCTTCATAGGTACTTATAATTAATTCTTTGTTCATATTATCACCAATTGCTTTAATTATACTAAAAAAAAATAGAAAAAACAATAAACTATCCTATTTATCTTGAAATAGTTAAGAGTTGGTCATCAAAGAATGATTTTAAAAATTCTATAAAATCTGGATTAGATTTTAGTTTATTGCGGACTTCTATCTTCTTTATATTTTGATTGTTTAAAGTAAAGTATAGAATCATGATGTCTTCAATACTATCATTTAGTTTTAATTTTTCAATTTGTCTTAAGTTTTTTAAAGATATTTGGCTGTTTAAAGCTTTTTCTTTAATTTCATTTAAAATACTTAAAACTCTAGCAACAGTAAATTTAGATACTGTATCTTCACAGATTATTCTTAAAATTATTTTATCTATAATTAGTTCTTTTTTCTTATTTGTGGTATTATTTTTAGTTAAATTATTCGTTAAATCTTTGTATGCTTGGTTTAATTCTTCTAATTTTTGTTGATAGGCTGTATCAAGCTCTTCTTGAGTAAAATTTGCTTTTAGGCCTAATGTTTTTAAATTTTTATATAAATTCATTTTGTATTTCCCCCTTCTTTTTGATTGTGTTATCTTAACAAAGTTTATCTTTTTTGTCAATAATCGCTTATAAACTTGGGTAATTTATCCATATTAATATTGGGTGAAGACTATGCGCATAGTTAGATTTCTTTTTAAAATGGGAATTTTTATGTTTGCTTCTATTGTTATTGTTATTGTGAGTCTTTATACTTATGCTTATTTAAGTCCTAAATTAGAACTTAGAACAGCAGGACAATATTATATTTATGATGGAGATGATGAACTCATTTATCAGGGGTCTAGTACAAGTGAGTGGGTTAGTTTAGAAGATATAAATTATAATTTAATTCATGCAGTTGTCAGTGTAGAAGATAAAAATTTTTATGAACATCATGGTTTTGATTATTTAAGAATTGCAAAAGCTATGTATTTAAATATTAAGAATGGTAAAATTACACAAGGAGCTTCGACCATTTCTCAGCAGTATGTTAAAAATATTTTTTTGGATTTTTCGACGACTTGGTCAAGAAAAATAGAAGAAGCTTTTCTTACTTTAGAACTTGAGGTGCATTATACAAAAGATGAAATATTAGAAGGATATTTAAATACGATTAATTATGGTCAGGGTAATTTTGGAATCGGGAATGCTAGCAGATATTATTTTAATAAAGAACCAATAGATTTAACTCTTGAAGAGGCCCTTATTTTAGCGGGTATTCCTAATAGTCCTGAAAATTATAATCCAGTTGCTAATTATGATTTGTCTATTAAAAGAGCTAAAGTTGTCGGTGAATCTATGGTGGAAAATGGGTATTTAACTGAGGAAGAATTAGATAGTTGTTTTAAAGAACCGATTGAGATTTATGGGAAATCAAGAGAAGAAAATTTAGATATGCTTATGTATTATCAGGATGCTGTTATACAGGAACTTAGAGAGATTGGTACTATACCAGAAGAACTTATTCAAAGCGGAGGAATTAAAATATATACTTATTTGGATTTAAATGCGCAAAAACATTTAGAAGAAAATATTCTTACTTATTTGCAAGATAGTGAATTACAATCTGCTAGTGTGGTAATTGATCCAAATACAGGTGGAGTTATTGCTTTATCAGGTGGTGTATCTTATTCTAAAAGTCAGTATAATAGAGCTACTATGGCAGTAAGACAAGTGGGAAGTGCAATGAAACCATTTTTATATTATGGTGCTTTAGAAGAAGGAATGACTTCAGCTTCTACTTTTAATAGTCAATATACAACATTTACAATGAGTAACGGGAATACTTATTCTCCTACTAATTATGGGTCTATTTATGCGAATAAAGAAATTACGATGGCAGAGGCTATAGCGGTTTCTGATAATGTTTATGCTGTTAAAACCAATATGTTTTTGGGAGCAGAAAAGTTAGTAGAGACAGCTAAAAAAGTGGGTATACAAGCGGAACTTAGTGAAGTTCCTTCGTTAGCTCTAGGTACAGGGGAAATGAGTGTTTTGGACCTTGCTAGAGGCTATACTACTTTAGCTACAGGGGGATATAAGCAAGATATTGGTTTTATTAGAAGAGTAGAAGATAGTGAAGGTAATGTTTTATATGAGAAAGATGATAGTAAAGATTTGGTTCTAAATATGAATTATGCTTATATTTTGAGTGAGATGCTTACGGGTACTACGAATAGTCATTTTAAGGATTATACTAGTCCTACTGCTCTTACTATAGCTTCTAAATTATCTAGAAAATACGCGATAAAAACAGGAACTACTGAAACTGATTTTTGGACAGCTGGTTATAATCCAGATATTGTTATGGTTACTTGGGTAGGCATGGATGATAATAGTGAACTGAGTGCTAATGATTCTTATATTACGAAAAATATTTGGGCTGATACAGTTGAAGATATTTTGGCAGATACAGAGGAACATTGGTATGAGACACCTGAGAATGTTGTTGGAGTAGTACTGGATGCAGTAAGTGGTAAACCTACTACTGATGTATCAAAAGCAACGTTATTTTACTTTGTAAAAGGAACTGAAGATATTGTTAATACTGAGTATGTATCTAAGGAAGAAGATATAGAGGAAGAATAGGTCTTTCTTTTTTCATGATAAAGTGTTAATTAGTAAAGCTAATGTTAAATATGATTGGTTTTAGTGACAATTTGAAAAAAGTGCATTTGATAAAAAAGGATCATTAATGAATATTTAGGGAGTATAAATGCAGAAAAAATAATTATAATAGATACTAATATTATAACTGATTTAGATGTGTGGAGTAGATTCTTGTAAAAACTTATTTGATATATTTTAGATTTAATGCAAGAGTTTGAAAATGAATTAGTTTGCAATTAAAAATGTTAGTAAGTGTTGATTTACTGACGTACTTGTTCCATTATAGATGAGTCTTACTGATCCATCTCCATTCACTCTTACTATTCTCCAGTAGAATCCTGCAAATTGTACCCAGTTATCTGTTGGATTCCCTGCAAAATAATATGAAGTTCCTTTCCAATCTGTTGTAGTAAATACGGTATTGGTTGTAGTAGAAGTATATGGTGTACTAAAACTGCCTCTATTTCCTATGTTATATCTTGTTATGATTTCTTGCATAGTATAAGATGGAAGTTCTTTAAAATCCAAATAGCATTTTGCTCCTTTTGTTGTAAATGGAACTACATTTAATGTTTGAGTATCATTATCATAACTTAGACTAATATTATCATCTCTATTACCATTTACTTCACAATAACTTTCTTCAGTTAGTTCATAATTCCCTGTTGGTATTGTATCTGCTTCTTCTCCATCTACTGTTATCGCTACTATATTTAAGTCTGCTGCTGAATAATTTATTGTTCCATTTATTAATGGTACACTATAACTTCTATATTTTGCTCTAGTAAAGGTAAGGATTATTGCACTTATTATAGCTATAACGATTACTGCTATAATAATATTTCTTTTTAAGTGACTTCTATTTAAAGTTTCTATTTTCATAACTCTTATTCCTTCCTGTGAAGCTCTACTTCATTTACTTTTTATTAAAAAAATCTTATATTTATAAGACACATTATGTCGTGCGTATTATATTTTATTTTTGAAATTATGTCAATACAAAAAGCGACATTTTGGGTCGTTGATAGAATTTTGTTAATATGACATAATAAGTCATAAGGTGAGTATATGATTAAAGAATATAGATTAAAAAGAGGCTTAACTCAGGAACAACTAGCTGAGATGTTAGATATCAGTACTAGACATTTACAGAGGATTGAAGCTAATATATGTAGTACTAAGATTGAGATGTTAATTAAAATTATTCAAGTTTTAAATATTGAGGATAAAGATGTTTTAAAAATGTTAAAAAATAAAAAATAGTGTTGAAAATTTGTAAGTTATCAACACTATTTGTTTATTAAGAGTGATGGGGTATTAGCCATTTCTTCAGGAAGAGCTATATCCATGTATTCTAATATAGTTGGTGCTACATTAGTTAGGTCTCCGCTTTTTTTAAGTTCTACATTTAAATCTGTAATGATGAATGGTACTTTACTTGTAGTATGGGTTGTTACTGGGTTTCCAAATTCATCTAACATAATATCTGCATTTCCATGATCTGCTAAAATGATCATAGTATAAAAGTTATTTTCTGCTACTTCAAATAATCTTTCTAAACAAACATCTACTGTTGTTACTGCTTTCATTGTTGCCTCTAGATTTCCAGTGTGACCAACCATGTCAGGATTAGCTAAATTCATAAAGATAAAATCTGTATCTTTTTCCATAGCATGAATTGCTTTTTTAGCTACTTCTATAGCACTCATTTCAGGTTTTAAATCATATGTTTCTACTTTTGGTGATGGAATTAATATTTTATCACATTTGTCTACTTTTCCATTGTACATTCCGTCAAAAAAGTATGTTACATGTGCATATTTTTCTGTTTCAGCAATGCGTGCTTGAGTAATTCCTAAAGTACTTAAATATATTCCTAATGGATTAGTTACATTTATATCTTCCAAAAAGTTAATTGTTTTGATGTCTTTATCTATAGGAAAAAAACTATATATTTTTAAATCTTGATATTGATAAGTTGGAAATTCTTCAAAATTATTATTGACGAATGCTCTTAATATTTGTTTTGCTCTATCACTTCTAAAATTCATCCATATTATAATATCTCCATCTTTTATCGTATCATTTGGATTAATAATTAATGGGTATAAAAATTCATCTGTTTGATTTTTTTTGTATAAGCTAATTATTCCATCTGTTGCTGTTTTTGCTTTAATACCAATTCCTTTTGTGAGTAAGTCATAATATATTTTGGTTCTATCATAGTTAGTATCTCTATCCATGGCATAGTATCTACCACAAATGCTGGCTATTTCAGCATTGGGATCATTTGCTATTTTTTCTTCTAATTCTTTTATAAAGTTTAAAGCAGCATCTACTTTTGTATCTCTTCCATCTGTGATTAGATGAAAATTGATTTTTTTTGCATGGTTTTCTTTTAGAATTTCATACATATTTAGGAAATGTTCTAAGTTAGAATGAACTTTGCCATCACTATATAATCCCATTATATGAATAGTTTTTTCCTGTGCTTCTGTTAATAGTTCATTAAATAATAAATTGTCTTTGTTAATGCTTTTTAAAAATTCTGTAATTCTAGGTCCGTGTTGCATTATTTTTCTTCCCGCACCTATTGTCATATGTCCTATTTCGCTATTTCCAAATTCACCAACATTTAATCCAACATATTCTTCTGATGCATACAGTGTTGTATGTGGATATGTGTTCCAAAGTTTATCAAAATTTTTGGTATCTGCCATTTTTATTGCATTTCCATATTCTTCTTCACGATAGCCAAACCCATCTAAAATAACAGTTAATATTTTTCGCATATCTTCACCTTTTTCTTTATAATCATAACATAGTTTTACAAAAAATACAAATATCCACGAAAAAAAGGATTTGCATCCCCTTTCATACTTGTAATAATTTTTTATCGTATCTAAGTCTATCTGCTATAGTTGCAATAAACTCAGAATTGGTTGGCTTTGCTCTTTCAAAAGCAACGCTGTTGCCAAATATTTCTTCCATTAAATCATAGTCTCCTCTGTTCCAACTAACTTCAATTGCATGTCTAATTGCTCTTTCTACACGTGAAGCAGTAGTTGAGAATCTAAGAGCTACTTCAGGATATATTTCCTTGGTGATTCCACCATAACTATCACTGTTTTTATAGAATAAGAAGACACTTTCTCTAATATAGATATAACCTTTAATGTGACTTGGTATTCCTAATTGGTGTAGTATTTTGCTAATTGCTACATGTAGTTCTTTTTCACTTTCATTTAATTCCACAGCTTTTAAGTTTTCACGTTTGGCTAATTCAATGATTCTAGTTTCTAGAGCTAGCATGCTAAATGGTTTTAACATATAATAGCTAACTCCATAATTGTTGGTCATATTAATTGTGTATTCTTTTTTGTAACTTGTTAACACAATTACTTTTTTCTTGATGTTTTCTTTTTTCATTCGTTCAAGAATAGTTAAGCCATCTACTTCTGGTAATATGATATCCATACATATGATATCATACTCATTTTTGTGGTTAATGATGTAATCTAAGGCATCATGACCATTGTTGATTACTTTTACTACTTTGATTACTGCGTGACTACTAAATTGTTTTTCGATTCTAGCAGTGATTGATTCATTATCATCTACTACTAAAACTCTTGTTACATTTTCCATTTTTGTTCTCCTTCAATTAGTTATTATTTACTACACGCAAGATTATTATAGCACATAAATTGACATTATACTAGTAAATCTTTTGTCTAGTTGTGTAAAGTTTTGTCGAGGAATGTCGAAAAAAATAACAACTGTTACTGAGTTGTCATTTTTTGAATAATTTTGGTGATATTTTCGGGATTTAAGATAGATGAACAGATAATAAATCCATCTAAAATATTTAAATTTAGTAAGTAATCTATGTTTTCTTTGTTTATACTTCCTCCAAATACTACAGGTACATTTATTTGATAATAATCCAATGTTAAATGTTTAATAAACTGTATCATTTCTTTTATTTTTGCTAAATTGTATGTATTATTATTTCCTATTAAATATCCTGGCTCATAAGCAATAATTATATTTTTCAATTCTTTATTGCTCAGCTTATTAAAAATACGGGCAATTTGTCTTTCTAAAACTTGATATTCTACTCTTCTATTTTTTTCTTCTTTGGATTCACCAATACAATAAATCACTTTAATTTCTTGCTCTAAAGCATCTTTTATTTTTTTTAAAATTTCATATTCTGTTTCTTTGTAATACTTTCTTCTTTCATAGTGACCAATTATTGCATATTTTACATCTAAACTTTTTAATTGATGAATAGATATGTCTCCAGTTAAGTTTAATTTTTCATTTAAAGCAATATCTTGGATACATAAATTTATCGAACTACCTTTAAATAATGGCAAATATATAGAACTTGGGGCAAAAATGAAATTTAAAGAATTTAAATTTGTTTTGATGAGTTCTTCTTTATAATCCAGCATTTCTTCATAAGTTTTATTCGCTTTTAGATTACAAATCAAGTACTTCAATTTCGTCTTCCTCTCCTATCGCATCAATACCTGGAAGGGTTTCATTTGCTATATATTCTAAAGTTGCACCACCACCACTAGAAATATTAGGAAATATGTTTTTAAATCCTAGGGTGTTTGTGGCTCCAACTGCATCTCCCCCACCTATTACTACTTTTTCTTTCTTTTCTTTTAAGATATTTAGTATTTCTATTGTCCCATTGGCAAATTCTTTTTCTTCGTAGATTCCCATAGTTCCATTTATGAATATGGTATTGCTATTATTTATGATGTCTTTATATTTTTCTATTGTTTTTGCTCCTATGTCTTTGATTACATCATTTGTATCAATTTTATTTATATTTTTTATTGTTGGTTTGTCACTATAAGTTGTTGTTACAATTGCATCTAGGGGGAAAGCAAATTTTTCTTTGTAAGTTAACATAATTGTTTTTAATTCTTTAATTATATCTGGATTGTCTGTTTTTAGAGATGCACCTACATTGAGACCCAAAGTACTTAAAAATGAGTTAGCAATTCCCCCACTTACTAATAAATGTTCACATTTTGGTAATAAAGCTTTAATAATTTTTAGTTTATCATCTACTTTAGCTCCACCCATGATGACTGTAAATGGTCTTTCAGGATTTATGATTATTTTGTCTAACATCTCTTTTTCTTTTAAGGCTAAAAAACCTAAACAACTTGGTATAAATTTAGGGATTCCTACAACTGTGGTATGAGTTCGGTGGGCAACAGCAAAAGCATCAAAAACAAATATTTCGCCAAGAGAGGCAATATGCTTTGCTACATCTAAGTTTAATTCGCTTTCCCATTTGTTTGGTATGTCTAAAAATCTTGTGTTTTCTAAAAGTAATATTTCGCCACTTTGCAAACTTAATGCCATATTTTTAGTTTCTTCTGATAATATATCTTTAGCAAACTTTATGGGCTTATTTAAAAGTCTTTCTAAAGTATTTTTTACAGGAATCAAAGTATTTTTTGCTTTATCTTCTTCTGTTTTTACGCGACCTAAATGACTCAATATAATAATTTTGCAGTTTTTACTTAATAAATAATTAATTGTCTCTAGACTTTTTATAATCTTGGTTTCATCTGTGATGTTTCCTCCAGTCATAGGTACATTAAAATCGCATCTAAGTAATATACGTTTATTATCTACATACATGTTTTTTAATAATTGTTTCATGATAATCCCTCTTTATCCTGTATTTATTATACCTTAAAAAGGGGAGTTTTTACAATATTTTTTCTATAAAAAACACAATCTTTTGTATAAATATTTTATATTGGCTCTTCATATAATTAGATAAAAGGAGATACGTATGAATAGATTACTTGTTTTAGCAGTATTAATATTAATTCCTATTGCAATACTTACTACACCAGAAGAAGAAAAAGCTGTATTAAATTCTGATACAGTAGAGAATATTTCTTTAGAAGTACCTGTAGATGTATCTGAAGATAGAAAAGAAGATCAAGAAAGTATTCAGGTTATGCTTAGCAATAATTCTGATAAGAGTGAAGCGTTTGCAATGGATTTGGAAGATTATGTTATTGGGGTTGTAGCAGGAGAAATGCCAGCATCTTTTAGTATGGAAGCATTAAAAGCTCAGGCTGTTGCATCACGTACTTTTGCTATGTATAAGATGAGTATAAATAATGATTATGTTCTTAGCACCACTATAAATGATCAAGTATATTTGACTATGGAGGCGATGAGAAATAAATGGGGAGATGACTTTCTATATTATTACAATCGAGTCAAAGATGCTGTTTTAGCTACAGAAGGGGAAATATTAACTTTTGATGGAAATATTGCTTCTACTTATTATTTTGCTATTTCAAATGGATATACTGATGATGCTTTGACTGTTTTTCGGGAAGATAAAGATTATTTAGTTAGTGTAGAGTCTCCTTGGGATAAAAATTATCGTGCTTATTCTTCAACATATACTTTAAGTAAAACTAGTTTTTGTTCTAAATTGGGAATTACTTGCGATACTATAAATATTAGTGATGTTGTACGTGCAAATAATCATTATGTACGTAGTATTACGATTAATGGGACAACGTTTACAGGATTAGAAGTATTTAATAAACTTAGTTTAAGATCAACTGATTTTACGATTACGGTAAGTGGTGATAATGTATCTATTGAAACACTTGGTTTTGGTCATGGTGTTGGTATGAGTCAGTATGGAGCTGAGGGTATGGCAGCGGATGGATATACTTATCAAGATATTTTGAAATATTATTATTTAGATACAGAAATTACTAAATTGTAGTATAAATTAATAAAACTTGTTCACCTTAATAGTAGGAAAGGTGATAATGTTGAAGCATAGAAAATTAAGAGGGTATGTATTACCAACTTTGTATGTAATTGTATTAATTGTAATTTTTGGGGCAGTTAGTTTGGTTAGTAGTTTAATGCAGGTTAATCCTAATTATCTTTATTCAGTTGATGTGATAAAGGATGTTACTCAAACTGTTGTAGAGACAGTTGAAGAGCCAGAAAAAATAATTAAACCTTATACAAGTGAAGCTGTAAGAATTAAAACACATTTTTATGATGTTAATGCATCAGCGGAGGATCAGGAACAATCTTTGATTTATTTTCAAGATACTTATATGAAAAATACGGGCGTTTTGTATCAGGCAGATGAGACTTTTGATTGTGTAGCCGTTTTAAATGGGACCGTTTTAAATATTAAAGAAGATGATATTTTAGGAAATGTTGTAGAAATAGAACATACATCTAATTTAAGAACTATTTATTATAGTTTGGGTGAAGTAAATGTTCAAGTGGGTGAGGTTTTAAGTCAAGGAGATATTATTGGTACTTCTGGTGAAAATAATATTACTGATAGTGCTTCTAATTTACTTTTTGAAGTTTATTATAATGGTACACTTCTTAATCCAGAAGAGTTTTATTTAATGAGTGTTCAAGATTTGAATGAATAACCACTTTCTATCATATATTTTATGGGGTGGTTTTTTCTTCATGAATAGTATTGTTAGAGAAGCAAATTATATTATTAATACCAATAAAACTATTAGAGAGGCCGCGAAAGATTTGGGGTTATCTAAAAGTGTTTTACATCGACATATGAATGAAGCTTTAAAGGTTTTTGATTATGGACTTTATTTACAGATTAAAAAAATTTTTTTCGAACATAATAAAAATAGACATATTAGAGGGGAGAAGCGACAAGAAAAAAATATAGTTTAGGGTGATTAAATGAAAGAGCTTATTGTTTATTTTTATGATAATGTTATTTGTATTGTTTATCAAAACAAAATTATAGAGAAAAAACTAGATAGTATTTATCAGGGATTGGTTGTTGATCGGACTAAATTTATGGAAAGCTTTCTTGCTATTTTAAAGAAAGAAAAAATTAAAAGTAAACTTTTTGGAGATAAGATTTATGTAGTTAGGGATGCTTATTATTCAGTAAGAGATTTGTATTATCTAGAAAGTATGTTTGTTGAAATGGGATTTATTAAAGTAGTATTTATAGATATTTATGAATTGTTTCATAAAAAATATACATACATTGGAGTATTTAGTGATTATATTGTTTTTTATCTAGATAAACCTATTCTATTAGATTTAACTTATTTTAAAGATTTACCTAAACTTATAGATTATTTTAAAGATTATTATCAAAAATATGTTGTTCTTTTTGGCTCTAATATAAATGTTGCTAATGTTTCTTCTGATTTAGTAAATATTTATTATATTGATCAATATCAAGATTTTGTTGCAAAAAGTTTACTAAAAGTAAAAAAATATGGTGTCTAACATCATATTTTTTTGACAATATTTGCTTTTTATACTATAATTACTATTAGTAAACTAGCATGATAACATGCTTTTTGACTATGAGGTATGGAGTGAGGTATATG
>CALVQN010000024.1 GCA_944358135.1 uncultured Bacilli bacterium | reverse complement strand
AAGCAAATTGGAATAAATTTAAATACGGATTAACAATTTGTCCATAAAAATGTGTCTAAAAACTTGACATAAGTCCAAAATATTCCGTTTTCTGTAATGGTATAATGGTTTTTAGATATCAATATTGTTTTGTTTAATTCAGATTCTATATATTCTTTCTCACTTTCAGACATTGCTCGGTAAATATCATTAAAATTAAGAGCACTTATAATTTCTGTTATCGTAATAGTTAGCCCAGCTATAAGAAAAAATAAGGCTATTTGATTTATTTTAACTACGAATAAGATAGCTGATACTAATAAAAATATTATACCTATTACAATAGCAAATTTAAAATTTTTTCTGGTTTCTTTTACATATTTATCTAACATTATATATCTAATCTTAATACTATATCACTATCTGGAAAAGATACACAAGGATGAATGTAATCATTTTCAGCTTCGGCTTTTTTTAAACTAGCTCCAATCATTTTAACTTTACCTTCTAATAAAACACTCCTACAATACCCACATTCTCCTACTCTACATAAAGATGGAGCAGCAATCCCCGCGCGTTCCATAGCTACTAATAACGTTTCATCATTATTACAAGTGATTTCTTCTACTTTGTCTTTCATTATTACTTTTAATTTATAAGTTATCTTTTCATTTGGTTTATATTCTACAAAGAAGTTTTCATAATGCACCGATTTTCTTGGAATATTAAATTCATTTAATATTTCATTCATAGAACGGTATAATTCCTTAGGTCCACACATAAGTACTGTATTAAATTCTTTGATGTATGGTTCTAACATTTCTTTTGATATATGTCCATTTTGATATCCTTCTTTCTCTTCTCTAGTTAGAGTAACTATAAATTTTACATTCTTTTTCTTTTTATTTATTTCTTCTATTTCTCTTTTAAATATTATATCTTCATATGTTTTTATACTATAAAATACAGTTAAACTACATGAATATATTCCTTCTAATATAGCATAAGCTAGAGACATAAATGGTGTAATTCCACTTCCACCTGCTATAGCAATAACATTTTCTTCATCCTTAATCGGATTATAGCCAAAGTCGCCAGCTGGCATGCTTACATCTAATTTATCGCCAACATTCATATTATCTAACATATAATTGCTTACTAAGCCATTTTCTACTCTTTTGATTGTTATTTTATATATATCTTTATTGGCTAAAGTGGGAGAAGAAGATAGGGAGTAAGCTCTAGTTACTGGAGCGTCATCAATAGTTAAATGAATTGTAATATACTGTCCTGCTTTAAAAGGTGCTAAAACTGGTGTATCACTTGTTTTATCTGCAGTTAAGGTAAATGTTTTGACGTCCTTTGTTTCTTCATATATATCAGTAATTACCGTATGATAAATCTCTTTCATTTTTTTTACCTCTCTATCAATATAAGTGTTTTCAATTGGTTTAGCACCAAAGCTTTCAATAATCTGCTTACGTTCCTTTTTTAATTTTTCAATCTTTTCTATTACTTCCATTTAATCATTCCTTCTTTCTTCCTCTAATAATTTCTCAGTAATATAATATCCACTGTAAAAAGCATTATCTACTCCACTTCCAAAAAGAGAAGATGATCCAACAAAACTCAAATGAGGAATTCTTTCTTCTTCATAAGAAATAAGTCTATGGATGCTGTTATCATAACCTAAACGCATATAGCCAAATATATTACCATTAATGCTATTTGTATATTTTTCGAATGTAAATGGTGTAGCTATTTCCATCTCTTCAATATATTCTTTGATATCAATATTAAAGGCATTTTCAAATTCTTCAATAAGTTCATTTGCTAACATTTCTTTAGTTTGATAATAATTTGTTTTATTTACATTGTTCCATACATCGCTCATATATAAAGTTTTTAAAACTAGGATAGTTGTGTTTTTAGGACTACAGGATTCATTTACAATATTGGGAACTATTGCCTCGATTGTATGATGGGAAAACTTTTTCATACTTTTAATATTAGTGGCACTATTTAAATTTTGGAATTGATAATATCGATAATTATAAAGCTTTAAATCTTGATATGACTTATTTAATCCTAAATAAATTACTAATCCATTCATAGATAAAGTACGAGCATTTTCTTTTTGATTGGCAAATGAATGATTTTCTTTGATCAAATTCTTAAATACATAGCGTTCAGATAAATTACAAATTACTTCTTTAGCTTTATATGTAGTACCATCCGTTAAAATCACTTCTTTTTTACCGTCTATATCTTTAATTTCTGAAACGCAAGATCGATAATGGATTTTCCCTCCTAATTCTTCATATCTTTTAGCTAATTTTAAACTTAAATCAATACTTTTTTCGGTAAGTGCTACTGGCCTTTTAAAGATATATTTGTACATACATTCAGCAAAATCAATGAAACTTAATTTATTTAGAGGACTTCCTATTTCTATCCATATATATCCTAAAACATGAATAGTTTTATCAGGGATATTTAAATCTAGTAAAGCTTCATAAGCATTTTTATCTAAGTATTTAATAAAATTAGGAAAATCTTTTTCAATATTTTTACGATTTTTTCTTAAAGCATTTAATGCTTCATGAATTTCTTTTAAAACGGGAAGAAGACTACGAAAAGTAGACATTGAACCACTTTGCATTTCTTCTAACCTAAGTACCCAATCATCAATTTCTCCTTTAATTACTTCTTCAAAATTATCATCAAGACTTTTGATTCTAATATTATAAGGTATAAGTAAAGGATCTAATTCAATATTGTATTTTTTAAATAGTCTTTGTAATGACCCTACATGATTATCTCTACCATAATCCATTAAATCATAGAGGCTCGTATCAAATTCAAATCTTCCTCTTTTAAATGTGGTAACAAATCCCCCAGGTAAACTATTTTTTTCTAATATTAAAACTTTTTTATGATTAAAAGCTAAATTTAAGCCAGCACTTAAACCACCCATACCTGCTCCTACAATAATATAATCATAATTCATATTGATCCCTTCCTTTAAAATCAAATTCAAAATTTGTTACTTCTGGCATATCTACTCCATATTCTTTGATATATTTTTTATGTTTAGCTAACATAATATCACAATAATCATTTAATTTTATGACTTCAATCGAATTTAGTTTTAAATGTTTAATTGCAAGCTTACATAAATTATATCGATCAATTTTATTTAATACTCTCATATCAAAAGATGTTGTTATTGCGCCTTCTTCTATATAGCCTCTTACATGTAAATTATTGTTTGCTCTTTTGTAAGTTAATTCATGAATTAAATTTGGATATCCATGGAAAGCAAAGATAATTGGCTTGTCTTTGGTAAAAATTCTATCATATTCTAAATCCGTTAAACCGTGAGGATGTTCGTCATGAGATACAAGTCTCATTAAATCAATTACATTTACTACTCTTACTTTGATATTAGGAATATTTTTTCTTAAAAGAACTGAGGCAGCAATGATTTCTAAATTTGGTGTGTCACCTGCACTTGCTAAAATGATATCTGGAGTACCTTCATCATTACTTGCAAAATCAAGAATCCCTATACCTTTACGACAATGCTTTATTGCTTCATTTTTATCTAACCATTGAACAGATAAATGTTTGCTTGCTACAACTACATTTATGTAGTCTTTAGTTTTACTTATATGATCAAAAGTAGATAAAAGTGTATTGGCATCTATTGGTAAATAAACGCGAACTATTTCTGGCTTTTTTGTGACAATATGATTTAAAAATCCTGGGTCTTGGTGAGTATAGCCATTATGGTCTTGTTGCCAAACATGACTGGTTAATAAAATATTTAAACTTGATATTGGTGAACGCCATGGAAGTTCTTTACTTATTTTTATCCATTTGGCATGCTGAGAGACCATCGAATCGATGATTCTGCTAAAAGATTCATAGGTATGGATAAAGCCATGTCTTCCTGTTAAGAGGTATCCTTCTAGCATTCCCTCACAGGCGTGTTCTGATAAAATTGTATCAATTATAGCACCATCAGTATTTAAATATTCATCCCCTTTTATTGTTTCTCCATTCCATTTGCGATTGGTTACTTCAAAGACTGCTCCTAGTCTGTTACTTAAAGCTTCATCTGGGCCAAATATTCGATAATTATTTGGATTTAATTTGATGATATCCCGAATAAAAGAGCCTAATACTGTCATATCGCTTGCTTTTATCATTCCTGGAGTATTAATTTCAAGCATATAGTTTCGATAGTCAGGAATATTTAATTCTTGTAAAATTAAGCCACCATTAGCATAAACACTTGCTCCCATTCTCTTTTCTTTAGGAGGAATTAATTCTTGTAAACCTTTTTTTAGGGTACCAAATTCATCAAATAATTCCCATGGACGATAGCTTTGTAACCATTCATTTAATATTTCTAAGTTATCTTCATGTTCTTTATCAATAGCAACTGGTACTTGATGGGCTCTAAATGTCCCTTCAACTATTTTTTCTTCCACTATTTTTGGCCCTGTCCATCCTTTAGGTGTTTTTAAAATTAACATTGGCCACATTGGTCTAGTTGTATCCTTTTCTTCTTTTGCATGTTTTTTTATTTCTTTAATTTCTTCTACTATTTCATCTAAAACTGTGGCCATACTTTCATGAATTTGTGCTTCTGTTATATATTCTACAAAATAAGGTCTATATCCTAAACCTTCGAAATACATAGTTAATTCTTCTTTACTAATTCTGGCTAAGATTGTAGGATTAGCAATTTTATACCCATTTAAATGAAGAATTGGTAAAACTACTCCATCGGTTATAGGATTGATAAATTTATTTAATTGCCAACTGGCTGCTAGAGGACCTGTTTCAGCTTCTCCATCACCAATTACACAGGATACCCAAAGATCAGGATTATCTAATACTGCTCCATAAGCATGAGCTAAACTGTAACCTAATTCTCCTCCTTCATTAATACTTCCTGGTATTTCTGGCGCTACATGACTAGAAGTTCCCCCTGGAAAGCTAAAACGTTTCATTAGTTTTTTTAATCCTTCTTCATCATAAGAAATTTCTGGATATATTTCACTATAGGTTCCTTCTAAATAAACATTAGAATATGCTGCTCCTCCGCCATGTCCTGGTCCTGAAACAAAAATCATATTTAAATCATTTTTCTTAATAATTCTGTTTAAGTGAACATAACAAAAATTTTGACCTGGTGTTGTTCCCCAATGGCCTACTAATTTGCTTTTAATGTGTTCTAATTTTAATGGTTCTTTTAATAATGGATTGTTCTTTAAATAGAGTTCAGCTGCAGCTAGATAATTTGCTGCCCTAAAATAAGCATCTATTTTTTCTAATTCTATTACACTTAATGTTCTTTTCATATTATCACACTACCCTATTATTTATTATAACAAATTAAATGGGAAAAAACCATAATAACTTATGGTTTTATGTCAATTTATATCTTTAGCAATTGTTTAAAGTATATGTAAGTATATTTACCAATGAAGATTCTTGGTATCAATTGCATAATTTCCATTGTTTTTGTGGAACATTTCTTATAATTTTGGGTATGTAAAATACCCCCATGAAAAAAACACTAATTATTTAGTGCTTTCTTCGTATTTTAATCACAAACCCTCCCAATATTGGGTAAATAGTGTTCGTGTAATTTTCAAATGGTGGAGAATAAGGGACTCGAACCCTTGACCCTCACGGTGCAAGCGTGATGCTCTAGCCAACTGAGCTAATTCCCCAAAGAACATAACTATCTTATCATATGAGATAGCTAAAATCAAGAGTTTTTTTCGTAAAAATTTAATTTTTTATTTTTACATATCCTTTTTCAATTTCTTCTAAGGCTCTTCCTAGTTCTTTTTTGTTGACATAATCTTTTTCTCTCATTTGAAAATGTCTGTTTTCAAGCATCTGTTTACTTCTCTTTGATGCAACATGAACTAGAATATACTTTGAGTCCACAATATTTAATAACTTATCTATTGAAGGATATAACATATACACCGCTCCCTTTTACATTAATATCATACTAAATATTTACATAATTATGAAGTAATATTCTCACTCTTTGACAGCAAATTGACACTTAAAATAATTTCGGATGATTTTTCCTATCTTGTAATTCTTCAAAATGAAAATATTCTGGATCTTCTTCTGTGTATCTCATTTTACTAATATTTTCAACTTCTTCTAACTTATTTATTTCTTCTGAATGTTTTGGATTATCTAATTTTCTTAATAACATTCCTAGTCTATAAATTTCTTGATAATTTTTAACTCTTTTGCCATTTACTGTTTTATAACAAACTTTTTCTATAAATCTTCTTATTACATCAAATAATTTATAATCCGCAAATGGATTTGAAAGATATGTCCTTAGAGATGTTAGTTCATTTGTTAAATTCTTTTGGTTATTATAATACTTTGTAATTATTCTTAATCGCTCTGGTTTTCTAGAAAAACTATATATTAATTGTTCTAATTTATTTAAATTAAAGTATTCTTTATCACTTGCATACGCCACATCTAAAAGATGCTCTGGTTCGTTTTGATAAGTAATAACTAAATCAAAAATCATTTCCTTAGAATCTAATAATTTTTTCTTGTTTAAAAAATCTTTTAATAAAGCAGGTGTTTCAAAAGCTGTTGTGAATGTGCATATTGCTTCTAAATTATTTTCCTTATCTAATGATTCGTTTATAGAACTTAAATTTATTTTTTTAAATCTTTCTTTCTTATTATAAAATAAACCCTTGTCTATTGTTAAAAAATATTTCATACTTGTACCTCAACTAATTTTATTATATCCTAAACTTTAAATATAATCAATAAATAATGTTTTTAATAAAGCTTTATCTTTTTTATTATTAGAAAAATCTGATATTTTCAAAAGTACTTTTATATTGATATTATTAGTTTGAATATGAATTAAAATTATATTTTTTAGAAAAGTTGTAAAATCAAATATTAACGGATCATAATTTTTTGCATTGTTTTTAATTAATTTAATGTTTTCAATTTCTTTTGATGTTTCTTTGTTTTTGATTACTTTCTCAAAAAAATTATAAATCCCACTTTGCTTATTAAAAACATTAAAAAACTCATTTTCAATTATACCTTTATTTTCTAAAGGTAATTTAGTTAATAAATTTAATATTTCTTCTAAATTTTGATATTTTAATAGTTCAATTAAAAACTTTTGTGTTAAAGGTGTAAAGTCAATTTCTTTTTTTATTTCTTTTAATGGATATTTTTGCATAATATAAATCCACTTCTGTATTCCTAAATTTTTGTCTATTTTTAATAAATTTTTCAGAATTTTAAACAAAGCTGCTACATCTTCATCATATTCAATTTTATCTTTTAAATCATTAAATAAGTCTATGATATAACTAGCTTTATTCATAATATCACCTAATATAATTTTATCATATAAGTAGTATAATGTAAAACATTATGCATATAAACTCCAAAATGCTAATATTTACGTATTTTTTGAGAAAATTATTATTGGTGATGTATATATGAATTTTCCAAGAATGAAGGAAATCAGGGAAGATGCTGGTTTGAAGCAAAAAGATATTGCAGAAGTAATGGGAGTTTCTAAAGGAAGTTATAGTATGTGGGAATGCGGAACTGATACTATTCCTTTAAAAAGATTAAACCAATTCTGTAATTATTTTGGCGTTTCTATTGATTATGTTGTTGGATTCAATAACAAAAAGAAATATGCTAATCAAAAACCAGATATTAAAATAAAGGTCACTGGTGAAAATTTGAAAAAAATTAGACAAAAGAAAGGTTTGACTCAAGTACAGATTTCAAATGAGCTTAAGATTAATCAACCTACTTGGAATCGCTATGAGAATGCCAAAAATCTAATTCTTACTACTACTCTATATGAGTTAGCTAAGAAATATCATTATTCAATTGATAAAATACTTGGAAAAGATAGAGATGAAGAATAGTCTCTATCTTTTTAATTGTTTTTAATATTTTTCTAATATTATTTCATCTTTTTTGCTATTTTAATGATTTTTTTCTAAATTGCAATTAAATGTGTACAAAAAGTCTTGATTTTTGCATATAATTATAATATAATGATAATGCATTTTACAAGTGCACTAACTAATGGAGATGCGCCCTTAGCTCAATTGGATAGAGCGTTAGACTACGGATCTAAAGGTTAGGGGTTCGACTCCCTTAGGGCGCACCATTATCGAGAAGTAGCACAATTTGGTAGTGCACTTGGTTTGGGACCAAGGGGTTGCAGGTTCAAATCCTGTCTTCTCGACCATTTATGTTATTAAAGCCCTGCTTGCGGGGTTTTATTAAATTATCCCCTTAAATAACCCTTAACTTGCCCTTATGAGGCTATCAATTACATTAATTGCTTTATCCTCATCATTTGGCATTAAGTGGGCATAATGTTTAAGTGTGATAGATGAATCGGAGTGTCCCAATCGATTTTGTACGACTGTGATTGGTACACCATTCGACAATAATAAGGATGCATGACTATGTCTTAAATCGTGTATTCTTATTTTTTTTATGCCTGCTCTATCACAATATTTCTTCATATACCTATCGATCGTTGTAGGCGATAATGGTATATGACAACCAAATATAAATGTTTTTTCAGTAAAATTTATGATTTTACTACATTCTTTTTTATACAAGAGTAAATCATCATTTAATTCTTTGCTTAATTTAACTTTTCTAATGGAACTTTTCGTTTTTGGGGTTGTAATTATTCTTTCTCCATTTACTTTCTCTTTAGAAATAGTTTTATTAATGCTTATATAACTATTACTTAGGTCTGTCCAGTTTAATGCTAGACACTCTCCTAATCTCATTCCAGTAAAGTATAATGTTTCAAACAGCATTTTAAATACAGGTTTATCTACTTCTTTTATAAACTTTTGGTATTCTTCATAAGTCCAAAATTGCATACTTGTACTTATTTCTCCCCTGCTTTTAAATCTGCCTACTTCACTTGCTGGGTTATCTTTAATTACTTTTAGAATGTTTTTAGCAAAATTTAACATGGTAGATAATGCACCATATAAGGAATTTTTATATTTTAACTTAAAACCTTTTTTATCAATTTCTATTTGCCAATTTACTATATCTATTGGTAGTATATCAGCAATATTATCATATTTACTAAAATAATTCATAATATGACATTCAATTCTACTTTTTAATGCTCTTAGTGAATCTGGTTTTAAAGTTAATTTTTTATATTTAATATATTCCTCGTAAACTTCTTTAAATGACATTACTTTACCTGTTTGTCTTTGCTTTTTTTCATTTTCTAATTTCATTAAGTATAACTTATTTTCAAATTGTAATTGTTCTTCGGCTTTTTTTGCCTCTCTTTCACTAGCAAACCCTGTTTTTTCTTTCTGCACTCTTTTCCCAAATTCGTTTGTGATATAGGTGCGATATTCATATTTTCCAGTTTTATCGTTTCGGTATATTGCCATAATAATTTCCTAATTCTTCTGCTTCTCTTTCTCGTTTAGCCATTTCAGTAATATAAGCTTCATCTAAGCCAAGTAGCTCAAATACCCATTTAGTAGGAACTACCTTAGTCTTACTCTCAAATAATCTGTGTCCGCTATCTATAATTTGTTTTTCAACAGCATTTCTAATTCTTAATGCAGTTTCTCGTCCACAATTATTTGCTAGTTTTCTTATATCATCGGTACTTAGCCAAACTTTGAAAGACATTTCCTCAAGTTCTTTATAGGACATCTATCCACCTCTCTTTCTTTGTTGCTTTTAAGTCCATTAAGTCTTATATATAGTTTTACCCATATATCTACGGAAAGTTTTAGATTACTTACAACTCTATCCGACATAAGATAGATATAATTTTATCGAGTACCTAGTCATTTTTTACGAGCTATTAATTACGGCGCTCACAATATATAGCTCTATATAGTTACTAGTCAAATTTATATTTGACGCTTACAAGATAACACATTTATTCAACTTTGTCAACAGCATATTTACCTTTTTGTGAAAAATGTTGCTTTTTGGCAAAATATGTGATATGATTAAGATGTCTTAAAGAGGTGTATTTTATTATGGCAGTAAATAATAGTCTTGCAGAAGTAATTAAAAATGCAAGAGAAATAAATGGCTATTCACAAAGACAATTAGCCAAAGAATTAAATATCAGCAATTCTGAATTATCCAGAATTGAAAGTGGTAGTAGACAAAAACCTGATACCGAAACATTAACAAAAATAGCAAATATTCTCGGTTTAAGTTTACGTGATTTACTAAAACTTGCTGGATATGATGAACTTGCATTAACTTTTGGTAAAAATAAAATTGATACTAAATCAGTTATCGATTATAAAAAAGAAATAAAAGAATATGAAAGATTTTATTTTGATATACTAGAGGACAGTTATCAAAAGAAAGAAATCGTTAGAAAACAACGTGATAAATTAAGAAAGGTATTAGAAAAATATGAGCTTTCTCAATTAACTCCGCTACATAAAGAACCTAGTTATGAAGAACTAATACATACAATGAAAGAAGTTTTGGAAAACTTAGAGCCTAGTGCTAAGAAATTTGATTATAAAAAATTACCAAAGGTAAACTAAAAAAGCCTTTGCCTTTCGTTAGATTGGCATTGGCTTTTTTTATTTTCTGTGAAACAGAAAATAGCAAGAACTTTACTTGCGATAGCTTGTTTAGTTCTTGCTTTAAAAGGGTTTCAAAAGGGAATTTCCCTTTGCACACCGTTATTGGCTCTGCCAATAGCGTAGTGTGTTACTAAAATGTCAATTTTAGTTTTTTGAGTTAAAAGCATTTTCTGACACCAAATTACATATTGCAGTAATGGAATTCTGATTTAAAGTTTTAAGTGCATTTTGAAATGCCTTATTACCTTCTTCTATGATTTTTAAAGACGAATTAATATATGAATCTATATATTTAGATACAGCATCAGCTATTTTTGAAATCGTTCCTTCTAATATCTTCATATTTATATTTTCAAAATCTTCGGATTCTGTTATTAAAACAGCTTTATCAACATCTTTAATTGATTTGTTCAATAGTTTTTTTAATTCTTCGTATTGCTCTTTATAAAATAATTTATTATGTGCGACTAGATTTCTTAATTCACCTATTTTGGTGATTACAGTTTCAAAATCATCTAATCCTTTGTTTTGAAATAATCTTTCCCAATCATTTATTGGTTGGCGCACTGTTTTGATTTTTTCTCGTAATTCTTTATCAGATAATTTGCTTAAATCTTTATTCTCTTTTAAAAAAACATCAACTTCATTTTTTTCATCATACGGTAGCCATTGCTTGTCAAATAGCATACTTCTCATTGTGCCAAAAGTAAGAGAATACATACAATTTTGAAGTAGAAACTCTTTTTGCTTGGACTTAGAATACTGGTGTAGTTTAAGATTCTCTTTCACATTCAAAACCACATTCTCCGGGATAGTTGTTTCAAAAAATAATTTTTCAAATTGTGCAGTATAGATTATAAATAATAATTTTCTAAATTTTCTTTCAAATTTTCCTAATTTAGGGAAAATCAGATTACAATAATATTCAGAAATGCTATCATAGGAAGTAATTATAATAAAATTCTTTTGAAATTTTTCTATATTACTTATAATTGAGTGAATATATTCCATTAAATTTATAGAGTTTCTTTTACCTTCTTCTTTTACAATTAAATCTAAATATTCAACTCCGTTAGCACTCAATAATTTAAAATCTATGCTATAAGTAACATTGTCTTTTTCTAAATTTATAATTCCAGTTTTTAAATCTGTTGTGTTATATTCATCTTTTTTCATTTCTATATTAAAATTTTCTTTTAGGATTTCTAAAGCTTTTGGATAAAGTAGTATATTAAAACCATCTTTTTGTTCAAATGTTTTACGATCTTTTCTTAGAAATATATAACTATTTTCTCTTAAATAAATCATACAATAGCACCTCACAGCTTATTGTAGCATGATTTTAGATGCTTTTAAAAGGTGATTATATGTTATTTTTGGTACTTAACAATACATTGATATTCTTGTTCTATAACATCATCTATCAAATAACCATTCCCAAATAATTTTATGAAGAAACAATCTAAAATTTTATTAAAATTTTGCCAATTTTCTGTTGGCATATTAGAATTAAGAGCATTATTATTGAAATCTAATAAATTAAGCCAACTTTTAATAGTATCTAATTCTACATTTTGTATAGCATAATATTCATTTACGTTTTCATCTATTGTTTTAACACTTATATTATCTCCTGTTAAATTAGTAATTTTATAAATTCCCCTCCTAGTTCTAGGGTTTACTAAAATTAATTCTTCTCCTTTTCCTAATTCTAATATTTTTGACATAAAGATCGCCTCCATACTTCCCGATAGAATTATATCATTATCGCTATTAAA
The DNA here is from genome assembly GCA_944358135.1 of uncultured Bacilli bacterium. Classification (GTDB taxonomy): domain Bacteria; phylum Bacillota_I; class Bacilli_A; order RF39; family UBA660; genus Caccenecus. The sequence goes on along the minus strand of CALVQN010000024.1, from coordinate 4,647 downwards.
AATCAACCGATATCGGCGCATATTTTCTATGTGTTTTTGTTACACTATCTGTATAGTGGTGGTGGTAATCATGTTATTTAAAGAAGCAGTAAGCGAAAGAATATTTAATTTATGCGATAAATATAATTATAGTCCTAATAGACTAGCAGAAATGTCTGCTATACCACCTTCAACTTTAAGAGCAATGTTATCCAACAAAGTAGATAACCCTAGCGCTTATAATATTTATAAAATTTGTAAAACATTAAAAATTAGTGTAAAAGATTTTTATGATTGTGATTTATTCAATTATAAAAACTTAGATGATTAATGAGAATGACTATTAGCCATTCTCATTTTATTTTAAATAATGATAGTAATAGTAAGGTTATCTTTTTTGTACTTTGCTGTAATTTTTCCACCATTTAATTCAACTAGTTGCTTTGCTATGGACAAACCAATTCCATTAGATTTCTGTGCATTTTCGACTGTATAAAATCGATCAAATAATTTATTTAGACTCGTTCTATCTATTTTCTTAGTCTTATTTGAAACCTTTAACTCCCCTTTTTCATTTAAAATTAATTCAAAATTTCCCTCGCTATATTTAATAGCATTATATACCACATTTTCAATAATTCTTTTCAAAACAGTACTATTAATGTGGCGAATAATTTTTTCTTTTGTAATAACTATGCATGGAGTAATGTTATTTTGCTGAAATAAAATATAATATCCAGCTAAAATTTCTTCTAATATTTCATTAACACATATATCCTCTTTTTCCAATTTCTCATCTAATATTTTAGAATAATTAAATAATTCTTCGGTTAAATTTGTGATGTCATCTATTTTCTTGCTAATATGGTTTAAATAATCTTTTTGTTTACTAGTTAAGTTATGATTATCTAATATATCAAGATATCCCTTTATTACTGTAAGAGGTGTTCTTAAATCGTGAGTAATGTTTGTATATAAATTAGATAAATTGTTATTTTTTTGTTTGAATTCTAATTCTAATTTTCTTAGATTTTTTAACTCTTTATTTAAGCTATTAGCAAGTTTTCTTAGTTGCTTATCACTACTACTTAAAGTAATTAATGTATTTGTATCATTATTTAGAATATTAGGCATTTCATTTATAATTTCATTTATTGATTTATATATCACTATTAATTTACAAATTAATAATACTAGTAATACAATTAATATGATGATTAAAATATAAATGCCCATAAAATTCAATTCCTTTCTAGTTTATTTCTTTTCTTTCAAATAAGTATATTCCTAAACTTGTAAAAGTGACAATTATTACTAAGGAATAAAGAGGATAATATTCATAATTTGTATCAAATTTATAAATCTGCGATACTTGTAGAGCTTGCCCTGTTGGGAATAAATTAGCAATTAATTGATAAGTATTTTTTTCTTTAGTAGTTAAAGCATTGGGATTTGGTATTTCTTCTTCCACTAAAGCACTTCCATTATAGACGCTTTGGGTGATCGTATCTGGTGTTGCTAATTTTTCTAATAAAATAAAGCTAACTACTAGCATAATAAATATCAAAAAAACATTAACAATTGCTGATACAGTGGCATTATTTATAAACATAGCCATAAAGGTAAAAATCGCTGAATAAGAGCAAGCAATAAACACTATATCAATTAAAATACAAATCATTTCATTTATTGATAGAGCAAACCCATCTAATAAAATTAGACCAAATAAAGAAACTATAATCATAAATATTATTATTTCTATTAAATTCATTATAATACTAGTTAGAAAATTAGCAATATATATATCTGTTTTTTTATGTCCTTTTATAATTTTATTACGAATTGTGGCATCACTATAATCAAGTCCAATAAATAGTGATGTATTAATCGCCGATAATATTCCTATGATAATAGGGCTTAAAAATAAAATATTATCAATATTAACAATTTCCCCATAATTAAACTTATTATTTAATTGTGTCGCAATAAGTAATAATGCAACAATAATTGTCGCTATAATTGTGCAAAAAAACGTAAAATCTTTTTTTAATCGAAATATGTTAGCTCGTAATAATTTTATCATAACTACTCTCCTCCAACCAAATTTAAGAAATAATTTTCTAATGTTTCTTCTATTTCTCTAATGCTTTCCACTTCTAGATTATTTTTTATTAAATCACTTAATAATTTAGTTAAGCTAACATTACCAAAAACATTAATTGTATAATTATCAACAACATCAAAATCATATTCATTTTCGGTTAGGTAGGTTACATATGCTTTTACATCTTTTACTTTTATTTCTATTTTTTTCTTCATTTTGCTTGATAAATCTTTTGCACTTATTTCTTTAATGGTATTACCTTTATCTATAAAGCAATAATGAGTAGCTATTTTAGATAATTCATCTAAATAATGGCTGGATATTAAGAATGTAATATTTTTTTCGTGATTAAGTTTTAATATTAACTCTCTTATTTCAATAATTCCTTCAGGATCTAATCCATTAACTGGCTCATCTAATATTAAGATGTCAGGATTTCCCACTAATGCCATAGCTATTCCTAATCGTTGACGCATACCTAAAGAAAACTTCCCAACTTTTTTCTTACCAGTATGATTTAAGCCAACCAATTCTAATAATTCTAAGGCATTATCTAAAGATGGCATTCCTAGTAAAATAAATTGCTCTTTAATATTATCAATCGCACTTAAGTTTTCGTAAATTGCTGGAGTTTCAATAATAGCCCCTATTCTCTTTCTAACTTTAGCAATTTCTTTGTCATTGTTTTTAATTCCATAAATAGTATACTCACCATTGTTAGGCTTTTGTAAGCCACAAATAACACGAATCAGTGTTGTTTTTCCCGCACCATTTTTACCAATAAGCCCATAAATACTTCCTTTCGGAATATGAATATTTATATCATTTAAAGCACTAAATTTTTTATATTTTTTTGCTAAATGATTAATTTCAACTATATTTTCCATAACCAAGTTCCTTTCAATTACAATTTTAACAAAAAATAATTAAAAATTAGTTAAGAATTAGTTAAATAATAATTAAGATTTTATTCTTTCATTTTGAAACCTATTCCCCAAACAGATTCGATATATTCTTCTTGGGAAATTTTTTTAATTTTTTTCCTAATATTACTTATATGAACTTTCAAAGAATTTTCATCACCATCTAAAGTATCTCTTTCAATTAATTCTAATAGTTTTGTTTTGGTTACTACTCTGCTAGTATTTAAAAGCAATTGCTTTAAAATCGCATATTCTGTTTTGGTAAGTTTTATAGGTAGATTATTGACTAACAAAGTTTGATAATCATTTAAAAGACGTAGTCCTTTATAAATTAAATCATGATTAGAATTATTTGTACGTAATTGTACTTTAATTCTTGCTAATAATTCATCCTTATTAAATGGCTTTGTAATATAATCATTTGCGCCATTTAATAAGCAATTTATTTTATCCGACGATTCAAGCTTTGCACTAATGACAATAATGGGAGTATTTTTAATTTCTTCTATTAATTGTTCTCCATTTATACCAGGTAATATCAAATCTAATAAGATCAAATCTACTTGTTCGTTCTTTAAAATTCTTAATGCTTCTGTTCCTGAATAGGCATCTAATACTTGATAATTTTCTTGTTTTAAGATTTCATTTAATATTAAATGGATATCATTATCATCTTCAACAATTAAAATTTTTGACAAGATAATCACCTCAAACTTCTTTTAATTAATTATATCATAATCGTTATAAATTGTTTATATACTTATCTCAAAATCATCTTTATCCTTCCTCTTAGCATGATAATACTCTATTCCTGCATAATCAAATAATTCTTTTTCTTTCGTGGTATCTTTAGCAACATCAATAACATCTTCTTTTTGAAATATACTATCGTTATAATGTTCTTTAACCTTATCTGCTGTTATATTTTTTATTTTCTCATTATCTTGTTTTAATAATTTTCTAAAGAACTCTTTTATTATTTCAATTAATGTATAAATATAAATGGTTAAAAAGTTATTTTGACTTTTTAAATTTTCATTACGTCTTTGTAAATTAGCTACTTCTTTTTTAATGTTTTTATTTTCTTTTTCTAATGACTGATAACTGATAACATAAGTATCTACTTCATGATAAAGTTGTTCTATTTTTGGTTGCATTTCCATTACCTTTTTAGTTTCTTTAATTGCTTTATTCATCGTATCAAAAGTATCTTTTTTTACTTTAACATACTCTTTATCAAATAAAGTTGCTTTATTACTTTGCATTTTATTATTTAATTCTTCCATAGTCTGATTTAATCTTTCATTTTTGATATTTAATTCTTGATTTAATTTTCTTGTAATTTTCTTATATTCTTTGATATTGATATGCTCTACATCGCTGTTTTTGATTCCACGATCAAGATTAAACCCTTTAGAGTTTAATCTTTCGTGGTATTTATCTTGTAATTTACTTAAATGTTCTTTATCTTTGATATATTGCTTTTTAGAAATGGTATATCGCTCTGTTTCTGTTCTTTTATCATACTTTTTTACTAGTGGTACTACAACACAGTGCATATGAGTGTTAATGTCAATACCAAAATGTACAAAAAAGGGAATTTATTTATGTACAAAAAGAGGAATGAAATTGTACACTTAA
>CALVQN010000023.1 GCA_944358135.1 uncultured Bacilli bacterium | reverse complement strand
GGATAGAATTATAAGAAGAGAAAATTTAACAGAAGAAGAAAGAAAATTAGAAGAGTATTTTATCAAAGAAGCAACATTACATTCCAAAGAACATGTAGAAACTTATAAAAACTTTCTATCTTCTTTAAATGGAAGATATATATGTTCTGATTTAATGAAAGAAACATTTGCTTTTTATACAGAAAGTAGAGAAACAAGAAATGCTTACAATTATATAGTTCATAATTCTGCTGCTACACTAACTAATGAACTATATAAAGAACAAGTAAAAGATGAAAACATAACAGATTGTATTTTCTTAACTGGTATACCTGGAGCAGGTAAATCTTTCTTTGTTCAATCTTTAAATTTAGAAGGAGAAATACCAGATAATGTCATGATTTATGAAGGAAGTATTACCACTGATACTATTATAGATAAAATATCTTTAGCTAGAGAAAATAATAAAAGAGTTCATATAATAGTCATAAACTCAACTTTAGAATTAGCTTATCAAAATGTTCTAACAAGGATTAAAGAATCAGGAAGAGGAGCAAGTATTCAGACAATGGCTAAAATAGCCAGTGGTTTATATGAAGCAGTAAAAAGATTATATACTATGTTTAATAATGAATTAGAAATAGGAATTTATAAGAAAGAAGAAAATGACAAAATAGAAATATATACAGGAATAGAAGAAATTGAAGAATTAAATATTGGCAGCTATGAAGAAGTATTAAAAAGATTAGAGGAAATTAAAGAAGAGGAGCAAACCTATGGAATCAAAAGATAAAAAATTAATCATGAAACTAATGAGATGTGGCAAGAAAAATGCATTAAAAGCTAAAAATAGAAATTATTATTTAAAAGTTAAAAAATTAGCAAATTATTAAAAGTCCAAGAAATTAATTCTCGGACTTTTTACATACATCTATATATTCTACATAATTAGATGTTTTTTCTAATTCAGGTAAAGTAAGTTTAACTGCGCTATTACTAGTTCCAGCCGCAGGATAAACGGTATCAAATTCTTTTAGGGAAACATCTAAATACACTTTAACTCCCTCATTAATTCCAAAGGGACAAACACCTCCAGCTGAATATCCAATTAAAGATTCTAATAGATCAAAAGGAATCATTTTTGCTTTAGTACAAAATACTTGTTTAAATTTAGAATTATCTATTTTCTTATCCCCAGAAGCAACAATTAATATAGGAGCATCATTTACTAAAAAAGCCATCGTCTTAGCAATCATTGCATCATGACAACCTAACGCCTCTGCTGCTTCTTTAACTGTTGCTGTACTTTCACTAAACTCTATAATATTTTTATCTAGTCCATACTGACTTAAATAGTCTCGCGCTTTCTCTAAATACATAAATATACCTTCTTTCTTGCTTATATTTATAACATACTTAATATAAAAGTACAAGATTTTAATTTTTAGATAAAATAAACAAGCAAATCATTGACATACAATAGTATGTATTGATATAATTAAGTTAAGAAAATAAGCGGGGTGAAAATATGAATGAATTAATATTAAATAATGATGAAAAGATTGAAAATCTAATTTATGAAATAAGAGGAGTTCAAGTAATGCTTGATAGTGATTTAGCTAAATTATATCAAGTAGAAACAAAAAGAATCAATGAAGCAGTTAGTAGAAATATCGATAAATTTCCAGAAAGATTTTGTTTTAGAATTACCGAAAAAGAATTTAATTCTTTGAAGCCGCAAATTGCGACTTCAAAAGGTGGATCTAGAAAAGGTCACTCAGTTTTTACAGAGCAGGGTGTTGCCATGCTAGCCACAGTATTAAAATCAAAAATTGCTACTAAAGTAAGCATTGCCATTATGGATGCTTTTGTTGCTATGCGTAAATATATATCAACTAATTTAATGAAACATCAAAACCTTTATAATTTAGTATTAGACGATCACAAAAGGATTGATAAGCTAGAAAATACTTTTAAACAATTTGAAGAAAAGAAGAAAACAAATGAAATTTATTTTGATGGGCAAATCTATGATGCTTATTCAAAGATATTAGAAATATTTAAAAGTGCTAAAAAAGAATTAATAATTATTGATAGTTATGCAGATAATACTATATTAGATATAATTAAAAGATTAAACATAAAAGTAATTATAATTACCAAGAAAAATAACTTATTAACTAATCAAGATATTGCGAAATATAATAAACAATATCATAATTTAACAGTAAAATATGATGGTACATTCCATGATAGATATTTTGTATTAGATAATGTTACTGTATATCATTGTGGAGCTAGTATAAATAGGATAGGATACAAAACATTTTCTATTACATTAATTAATGATAAAACTATAATAGATGCTTTACTTAATAGAATAGAAAAAGATAAATAGTTTACACTTTTTTTGTTAAATTTTTTTAATAATGAATTAGAAAGAAAGATTTTGTGGTACAATAAATAATAGAGAATGGAGGTAATGGTGCACTAAGTAAGGTTAATGAATTTAATCCAAATTTAGTAAAAGACATTTAGTTAGGAAAAGGAGAGTGAAAGAATGTTAAAAACAAAAGTTGGATACAGTGAAAATGTAGATGCATATGCATCAGGTGTAGAAACAGCCAAAATGGCTAACGTTATTGAAAATCCTCAAGTTGGATTATTCTTTACAAGTTGTGTTCAAGATCAAGCAAAATTAATGGAAGGAGCAAAAAGCGTTTTAGGCGATGTTCCTATTATCGGATGTACATCATCAGCTGCTTTATGTACTCAAGATGGATATCTAAATAAAGAAACTGGATATTCTGGAATGATGTTATTTGGTGGTGATGTTGAAGTAGTTACTGCTGGCTCTAAAAAAACTGATGAGTCTCCAAGAGAAATTGGAAGACGTATAGCAGAGGAAGCAGTAAGTAGAGTTAAAGGTAAAGATGTAGAGCCTGATTTCTTCTTTATGAGTGCAAGTCCTGCGAATGAAGAAGAGTATATGAAGGGAATTCAAGATGTAATTGGTAATATTCCTGTATTTGGTGGTTCTGCTGCTGATAACACAGTTGAGGGAAAATGGAGTATCCTAAATGATGGAGAGTCTTTTGCAGATGGTTGTGTTATTGCTATTTTCTATACGAATGGAGAGATGAAAAATCTTTATACGGGAGCATATCATGAAACAGAACATGCTGGTATAATTACGAAAGTGGAAGGATCAAGAACACTTGTTGAAATTGATCATGAACCAGCTTTAAAGAAGTATGCCAAATGGACAGGTAAAGATGTAGAATCATTAAAAGGTGGCAATCTTCTTACGGAAACAATTTGTGCACCTTTAGGAGTAAAAGATCCTATTGGTAAAGTTATTGCTGTTCGTCATCCAATGAATGGAAATGATGATTACTCAATGAATATTGGTGCTGACCTAGCTACGAATACCGCTGTAATTTTACTTACAAATACCCCAGAGGGAATACTAGAAGCTAATGAAAAAACTATTGAAAAAGTAACTGGATTAATGGAGGGAGAAGTACAAAGTTATTTTCTAGTTCACTGTGGTGGACGTAGACTTGGACTTGCTCTAGCTAAAATTGAAGATAAAATTTATCCAGAAGTGAAAAAAGCTATACCAGATAAAGAATTCTTAATGGTATTTACATTCGGAGAATATGGTACTGGTGATCACTCATCTAATACTGTTGGTGGCCTATCATTATCATATACTGCATTTGGAGAATAAAGGAGGAAGATAAATGAAAAGTTTAATTGGAAATAAGTGGCGTGATTCTTCTGATGGCAAGGTTATTGAAGTTTATAACCCTGCCAACAATGAATTAATTGATACTGTACCAAGCCTAACGAAAGAAGATGTAGAAGAAGCAATAGATTATGCTGATATTCACCAAAAAGAGTGGGAAGCTAAAAGTGTAATTGAAAGATGTGAAGTATTATCAAGATTTGCTCTACTAGTAGAAGAAAATAAAGATGAATTAGCATTATTGCTTTCAAAAGAAACAGGTAAACCAATTAAAGAAGCTTATAATGAAATAGCAAATATCCAGATTGGTGTACCAGGATATGTAGAAAAAGTAAAACATGAATATGGAAATATTGTATATCGTGGAACTGAAAAAGGACAAGAAAATACGATTCAATACACTATTCAACAACCTCTAGGAGTAGTGGTAGCAATTATTCCATTTAATTTCCCAAGTGATATATTTATTAATAAAGTACCACCTGCATTATTAATGGGAAATGCAGTTATCTTAAAACCTGCAAGTGTAAATCCACTAACTTTAACAAGATATGTAGAATTACTAGTTGATGCTGGAGTTCCAGCTGGCGTAATTAGTGTTGTTCATGGAAGTGGTGGAGTTGTAGGTAAAACTTTAACTAGTAGCAAAAAGGTAGATATGGTAAGTCTAACAGGTTCTACTGCTGCTGGAATTGATGCGGCTAAAAACTGTGCTGAACACTGTGCTCATAGTTCTCTAGAGTTAGGCGGAAATGATGCTTTCATTTTATGTGCTGATGGCGATATGGATCTCGCTATTGAAGAGACAGTTTGGGGTAGACTTTACAACACTGGCCAAGTTTGTTGTGCATCAAAAAGATTCTTAATTGAAAATTCTGTTAAAGATGAATATATTAGAAGAATGGTTGAAAAGATTAATTCTCTAAAACAAGGAGACCCACAAGATATGTCTACCGATATTGGCTGCTTAGTAAGCGAAGATGCTGCTATCGAAGTAGAGCGTCAAGTAAATGAGACTATTGCCGCTGGTGCTAAACTTGTATGTGGTGGAAAGCGTAATGGTGCTTTCTATGAACCAACTATCCTTGATAATGTAACTCCTGATATGGAAGTAGCAAAAGACATGGAAATCTTTGGACCAGTTATTTCTGTAATTGGTTTCGATACTTTAGATGAAGCAATTGAAATTGCTAATCAGTCTATCTATGGCTTATCAGGTTCAATTATTACGAGAGATATTAGTAAAGCGATCAAAGTAAGTGAGAAGATGGAATGTGGAGGCTTTGTCATTAATGGAGCATCATTCTACCGTTCATTTGAACAACCATTTGGTGGATGGAAATATTCTGGAATTGGTAATGAAGGAATCATGACAACCTTAAAAGAAATGTCTAGAACAAAGACAGTTATCTTAAAAAACATTACCAAATAAAGGAGGAAACTAAATGTTTGATTATACAGGAAGAGTAGTAGTAGTATCAGGGGCATCATCTGGTCTTGGTAGACAAATGGCTCTAGGATATGCCCGCCAAGGGGCCTCTGTTGTCATTACTGCTAGAAGAATGGAAAAGCTAGAAGCTGTAGCCGAAGAAATACGTGCGTTAGGGGCTGAAGCTTATCCCGTAAAATGTGATGTAACTGATGTAGAAAGTGTTAATGCTGCTGCTAAAGAAATTAAAGAAAAATATGGCAAAGTTGATGTTTTAGTTAACTGTGCTGGAAGTGCTAAGAATGCTGGAGTCTTAGATATGACGGATGAAGATTGGGATTTTACCATTAAAACCGATATGACAAGTTTATTCTATGTAACAAGAGCATTCGCTAATATCATGAAAGAAAACAATTATGGACGTATCATTAACATTGCCTCAATGTATGGAATGGTTGGAAATATGGCTATGGATACCGTAGCATACCATACTAGCAAAGGTGGAGTAATAAACTTCACTCGTGCTGTAGCTGCTGAACTAGCTAAATATGGTATTACTTGTAATGCTATATGTCCAGGATATTTTGATACCGAGCTTACTCATGAAACTCTTATCACAGATTCATTTACAGCATACATGAAATCCACTGTACCACTTGGAAGATATGGTAAAGAAGGAGAACTAAATGCTGCAGCAGTATTCCTTGGAAGCGAAGAGGCAAGCTACGTAACTGGCACAATTCTGCCTGTAGACGGCGGATACACATGTGTCTAATACAAAAGAATCTACTAGGAAACTAGTGGATTTTTTTGTTGTAAAAAAGTGTAAAGCTTATAATCAAAAGAAGGAAATGAGTATACTAATGGTAATAAATATAAATAGGAGTGTAAGTATTATAATTTTATTTAGACAGGAGGTTTAACATGAATAATGAAATTATAATATTTGAAAATCAAGATGTAAAGCTTGAGGTTAATATGAAAGATGAAACAGTATGGTTATCTTTAGATCAAATGGCAAAATTATTTAACAGAGACAAGTCCGTAATTTCCAGGCATATTAAAAATGCTTTAGAAGCAGAATTAGAGGATGAAGTGGTTGTTGCAAATTTTGCAACAACCACTAAACATGGAGCAATAAAAGGAAAAACTCAAACGAAAGAAGTAGAATATTACAATTTAGACATGATTCTATCGGTTGGCTATCGTGTTAAATCTAAGAACGGTATTATTTTTAGAAAATGGGCAAATAAGATATTAAAAGATTATTTAATTAAAGGGTATGCTGTAAATGAAAAAAGATTAGAGTATTTAGAAAAAACAGTTAAGTTAATTGATATAGCTAGTCGTAATTTAGAAGGATTAGATACTGTAGGGGCTAGTGATATCATCAAAGTATTGCAAAGGTATACAAAATCACTAAATTTATTAGATGATTATGACCATAAAAGTCTAACAAAACCAAAGGGAAATATTAACAATGAAAAGATAAACTATAAAAATTGTATAGATATTATTAAAACATTAAAGTTTAATGAAGCAAGTGATTTATTTGCTATTGAAAGAGACAAAGGGTTAGAAAGTATTATCAAAAATATTTATCAAACTTTTGATGAAGCAGATGTATATGAGAGTATTGAGGAAAAAGCTGCTAATTTTTTTTATGCTTGTGTTAAGAATCATGTATTCATTGATGGAAACAAGAGAATTGCAGCCACACTCTTCATTTATTTTCTTCAATTTTATGGCATTTTATATGTAAATGGTGCATCTGTCATTGATAACAACACTTTAGCATCATTAACTCTTTTAATCGCTGAATCAAATCCAAAGGAAAAAGAGATATTGACTCAGTTAATTATGAATTTTTTAACTTGAAAATAGAGGAGAACAAAATGATAGAATGCAAAGAAGAATATTTTTTATTGTTAAATGATATTAAAAATACTTTAGTTACTACAAGAAATAAAATACTAGAAAACGCCAACAAAGAATTAATTTTAATGTAATATGATATTGGTTTAAAGTTACTTAAAAATAATAAATGGGGAACCTCTTTTATAGATATTTTGGCTAGAGATATAAAAAGTGAATTCCCGAATTTAAAGGGAATGTCAGCAAGAAACTTAAGATACATGCAAAAATTTGCTAAAGAATTTGACAATGATGAATTTTTGCAAGAAGTTCTTGCAAAATTATCATGGAATCATAGTCAAACATTATTAGACAGGATTAAAGACAAAAACATACGAAAATGGTATGCTAAAGAAACATTAAAAAATGGTTGGTCAGTTTCTATCCTAATACATCAAATTGAAACTAAACTTTATGAAAGACAAGCCCTGCTTGATAATAAGACAACAAATTTTGTTACAGCATTACCCTCACCATACAATAGGCAAGCACAAGAACTTTTAAAAGATCCCTATATTTTTGATTTTGTAAAAGAAAATATTAGTTTAAAAGAACTAGATATAGAACAACAACTAATAGATAATATTTCTAAGTTGTTATTAGAATTAGGTAGAGGTTTTGCTTTTATTGGAAGAGAGTATCATTTAGAAATTGGAAACGAGGATTATTACATAGATTTGCTATTTACAATTTAGTCATTAGAAGTTATATTGTAATAGAATTAAAAACGACAGAATTTAAATCAGAATATATAGGGAAACTTAATTTTTATCTTAGTGCTATCGATAAATATGTAAAAAAAGAAGAGGATAATCCAACAATTGGAATTTTACTTTGTAAAGATAAAAATAAAATTACTATAGATTTAGCATTGAAAGATATAAATAAGCCAATTGGCATAAGTGAATATAAAATTTTATCAGAAATACCAAAATACTTAGAAAATACATTACCAAATTTAAGGGACATGGAGAAAAGATTGGAGAAACAGTTATAAACAAAAATTTTAACAAGAAGGCAAAGAAGAATATATCGTAATTTATTGTAAATAGAGTATAGTTTTGATATAATGATTCAGAGGTACGTTATGAAAAAGTTAGACATCATATATGAAGATAAAGAACTATTGGTAGTAAATAAACCAACTAAGATGCTTACTATAAGTGATGGTTCGTCTAGTACAACTTTATATGAACTAGCAAGAGTTTATGTTAAGAAAAAACATAAATCTAATAAGATATTTATTGTTCATAGACTAGATAAAGATACATCGGGCGTAGTACTTTTTGCCAAAACAGAAGAGGTAAAGAAAAAACTTCAAAACAATTGGAATACTATAGCAGACCGCACCTACATTGCTATTTTAGAAGGTAATTTAAAAGAGAATGAAGGTATAATTAAAAATTATTTATTAGAAGATAGCACTCATAAAGTATATATTTCTAAAAATAAAAAAGGAGAGTATGCTGAGACCCACTATGAAGTACTAAATAGAACAAGTAAAAATACAGTGGTAAAAGTGAGTATTAAAACAGGCAAGAAAAATCAAATTAGAGTAGCGTTTTCATCCGTTCATCATCCTATTATTGGGGATAAAAAATATGGAAGTATTACAAATCCAATTAAAAGATTAGGATTACATGCTTATAAGTTGAAAATTAAACTTAATGATAAAGAATATGAGTTTATTGCTAAGCTACCAAAAGATTTTGAAAAAATTCAGGGGAGGAAACTATGAAATATCTTGATAAATTAAAAAGCGAAGGAAAGTTAGATTTATATGTATACACTAAAGTTTGCTTTAATGGAGATATCCCAGACTTTTTAGAAAAATATCTAACACTACCAATGTTTCAAACTTTAGAAGGAAAAGGACAATTTTGTGGAGTAGATAATACTAAATTATTTAATCCAAGATGCAAATATAACAGACTTGATCATAGTATCAATTGTGCAGGAATTATATGGCGCCTAACAAAGAATAAACAAAGAACAATTTGTGCTTTATGTCATGATTTAAGTACTGTATCATTTGCTCATACTATTGATTTTTTACTCAAAGATACGATAAATCAAAATAGTGCTGAAAGTCTTATTGATATAAGAAAAATACTAGAAAGCTCTCGAAAATTTCAAGAATATTTACAACAAGATGAAATTACATTAGAAGAAGTATTAAATCCCGAAAATGACTCTCTAATCGATATAGAAAGACCTGGCTTATGTGTAGACAGATTAGAGGGGATTATTCATACCAATTATATTTGGTTAAATATTTGTAACATAGACGAAGTAAGTAGCATCATAAATGATTTAACAATATGTCAAAATGAGCAAGGCAAAGAAGAAATAGGTTTTAAAACATTAGAAGTCGGTAAACTATTTTTCAAAATGATGTTATCTTATGCTTATATTTTACAAAGTAAAGAGGATAAGTTTTCAATGCAATTTATCGCTGACTTACTAGAAATAGCGATTAAAGATGGTGTATTAAAACTAGAAGATTTATACACTTTAGAAGAAGAAGCAATTCTTTCTTTATTAAAAGAAAATTATAGTATTTGGCAAGAATTTACTTCTTTAGATAATATAGAAACTAGTAATAGTAAACCAAATGGATACTTTGTTGAAGTGGTAGCTAAGAAAAGATATGCAATTCCTTTGATTAAAACGGGAGATAAAAGTGTTAGATTAACAGATATAGATGACAAATATAATGACAAGTTGCAAGATTTTTTTGGATTTCAAGAGAAAAAATATCTGTTTAGTGATAAAATAAATATGTTAGAGAGGCGAGTTAAATGTTAAAAGTAGAAAATGTAACAAAATATTATGGCGATGTCCTAGCAGTCGATGATCTATCATTCACAATTAATGATGGAGAAATATTTGGACTTTTAGGAGTCAATGGCGCAGGTAAAACAACAACATTTAGAATGATTATGAGTTTGCTTGAACCAACCAAAGGGCATATCACTTTAAATGGTAAGCCAGTAGGATATGATGTAAGTGAGCATATTGGCTTTTTAACTGAAGAGCGAAGCTTACTTACTAAGCTTACAGTAAAAGAACAAGTAATTTATTACGCAACCTTAAAAGGAATGAAAGAAGCGGATATTCTACAAAAATTAGATTATTGGTTAAACCGTTTTAATATAAGTGAATACAAAGAAAGAAAAATCAAAGAATTATCTAAAGGTAACCAACAAAAGATTCAATTTATTACCGCGATAATTCATGAACCAGACTTACTAGTATTAGATGAGCCATTTACAGGTTTAGACCCAATCAATGTTGAGCTATTCATGGATGTAATCAGAGAATTTAAAGAAAAAGGAAAAATGATTATTTTTTCTTCTCATCGCATGGAACATGTTGAACTATTCTGTGAAAAATTAGTAATTTTATTAAAAGGAAAAACGGTTTTAAGTGGCTCTTTAAAAGAAATAAAAAAGAACTACCGCAAGAAAGTAATTCGTATAAATGGTGAAGTAAATTTAGAAGATTTAAAGAAATGTAAAGGTGTAATTGAAGTTGAAAAAGAAAATTTAGATATAGTGGTAAAAATTGAAAGTGATGAATACGTAGATGATGTATTTAAAATAGTAAAAATGGGTAGTGATATTACCAAATTTATTGTAGAGGATGCATCATTAAATGAAATATTTGTGAGTTTGGTAGGTGAAGCATATGAAAAATAAATTTAAATACCTAGTAAAATACAGCCTAAAAAAGAAAATAGATACGAAATGGTTTAAAATAGTCAATGTTTTATTATTAGTATTACTAGTTTTCTTAGTAAATATGGATTATTTAATCAATTTATTTGGGGGAGATTTTGAAGAAAAAGAAAATATTTATGTAGTAGACAATGTAGGGTCTTTTGATACTTTCTCTAGTTATTTTAATGCTTTAGCTAAAGAGATGGATATAGATGGATTTGAAATAATACTAGATCAAGATATATTAAATGATGAAAGTAAAATAGATGATGAAGTTATAGTAGTTTTAAATCCATCTAATACTGAATATTTATCGGGAGAAATAGTATCATTTGATGCTGTATCAAGAACAACTTATGAAATGATCGTAAGTAGTGTAAACGCTGTAAAAAGTGAACTTGTATTAAGTACAAGTGGTCTAACTCCTGATGAAATTGCTGCTTTATCAAGTCCTGTAGAGATAACAGAAAGAGTATTAAACGAAGAAGCACAAAATAATGAAACAAAAGAAAATGTAGGAGCAATCGTAACAACTGTCTTAATTGTACCATTCTTTATTTTAATCGTAACTATGGTCCAAATGTTAGGAGCAGAGATTAATGATGAAAAAACAAGTAGGGGAATGGAAATTATTATTTCTAGTGTTCCCGCAAAAATTCACTTTATATCCAAAGTTGTTGCTGCTATCTCTTATGTTTTAATCCAAGGTATATTATTATTGATTTATTCGGGAATAGCTATGCTACTCAGAAACGTTTTAGCAAGTAGTACCACTGTTGCATCTGGTGGTATGTTTACTGAAGTTTTGACAATGTTAAGTGATGCAGGTATATTTAGTTTACTTGCTAAGGGAAGTGTTATTTTAATTATATTATTTATTGTTAGTTTCATTGCTTATGCGATTACAGCAGCGATACTTGCTAGTATGACAACAAATATTGAAGACTTCCAACAACTTCAAACACCACTTATGATTATTATGCTTGTAGGATATTATGTAGCCCTAATGGCTGTCATGTTTGATGGTTCTGTATTTATTCATGTTTTAGGATATATTCCACTACTTTCTGTCATGATAGCACCAACCCTTTATTTAATAGGAGAAATGAGTTTACTATCACTTGCTTTATCAACACTGCTTACAGTAGTAGTAACTTACTTCTTATATAAATATGGACTTAGAATTTACAAAGTAGGAATACTAAATTATTCTTCAAGCAAACTATGGAGAAAGATGTTTAAATCATTAGGAAACAAAGAATAAAGATGACTGTAAAAAGCCATCTTTTAATTTTTCTTTTTTAATTTCTTTACTGTATCTTGAATAGTTTTAGCACTTACATTACTTACTGTATACCAACCACATTCCGTCATTTTTTGATACAAATTATGTTGTAATTTTAGTGTTTCTTCTAGTCCATAATGCAGAATTTCATGTACTTGTTTATTTGATGCTTCAAGTGTTCCATGAACATATACTTCCATATTGCTTTTTAGGATAAGCAAAATATTTTCCATGAGGATTTGATCATTCATTTAGCTTCACCTTCGAGTAAATTCATAAGTTTAGTCTCTATTGCTTGATGTTTTTTAAGTTCATTCTTCATAAAAGTTTTCAAGTTTTTATCTTGAAGCAAATTAATAGTTTCAGAAACGATTTCTCCCACATTTTGTTCATGACCTATAGCATCTTCTACATACAATAATTCTTTTTGTGTCATAAAAATACCTCCTAAAATTAGTATGACCAACCTTAAAAGTTTTAAACAAGAAATACAAGAAAAATAAAAAAATAAGAGGGGGAACTCTTATTTATTATAAGTATTAACTAAATTAGTAAATATAGTTTGCAGATTTTTAAGTCCTACTTCATCTGTTGCTTCACATCTCATCGTAATATTAGGCCCCGTATTACTAGCTCTAACTAAAGCCCAACCAGTAGCAAAGTTAGCTCTAACCCCGTCTATAGTGTTTAAAGACCACTTCTGAGATTCACAAAACTCTTTTACCATTCTTATCACTTCAAATTTCTTATTATCTGGACTTGGAAATTTAATTTCTGGAGTACTATAATATTTAGGAATATCAGAAAGTAATTCAGAAAGACTCTTATTGGTTTTACTGAGAATTTCAAGTAGTCTAAGACCAGCATAAATACCACTACCTACATCAGATATTTTATCACGGAAATAGAAGTGTCCAGAATATTCTCCACCAAAAGGCATATCATCTTCCTTAACTTTAGCTTGTGTATAACTAGCCCCAGTTCGGTAACATACAGGGGTACCTCCAAGTCTTTTAATCTCATCTTCTAAAGCTTTAGAACATTTCACATCAAATAGAAAAGTTTTATTTTTAACTTTATTAATAATATCTCTAATAATTAAAATCATATAGTGATCACTTGGAACAACTTCACCTTTTTCATTGACAATACCAAGTCTATCACCATCGCCATCAAAAGCGATACCAACATCAGCCTTTTTAGTAATAACAGCTTTTTTTAGAGCTTCAAGATTAGCTTCGACATTAGGATCGGGATGATGATTAGGAAAATTCCCATCACTTTCTTCAAATAAAATATCAAAATCAACATTGACCTTTTCAAATATTTTTCTTGCTACAATAGAAGTAGTACCATTACCCAAATCTAAAATAACTTTTCTTTTTCTTCTACCAAATTCAACTCCATATCTTAAATACTCTACATATTTTTCTGTAATATTACCACTAGAAACAGTTCCAGTACCACTAAGAAATTGCCCTGCAAAAGTATAATTCTTAAACTCTTCAATCATTTCTCCACGTGCATTAGAAAGCATATCAAAAGAAAATTTAAAACCATTATCATCTTTAGGATTATGACTAGCGGTAATCATAATACCAAATAAATTATGAATAAATCTAGCATAATAATGCATTGGGGTAGTAGTAAGACCATAATTGTATACATTAAGTCCACTATCCGTAATTCCTTTAGTAAGATAGGCAGCAAGAGCAGGGGAACTAAGACGATTATCGTAAGAGACAATACAAGTTGTTTGATTAAGTTTCTCTCTTAAATAGCTACCATAGCTTCTTCCTATAGTGTAAGCAACAGTTTCATTAATTTCCGTAGGGTATACACCCCGAATATCATATTCTCTAAATATATTAGGATTCATATATAACCTCTTTCTACTCTTTAATATGATATCATAAAAATAAACAAATTACAATTGCTTATCCCCACTAACTATGTTATAATTGTATAAGATTACAAATATTTTTTGGTGTGAAAGTAGGGATACTAGAATGAATTTAGAAGATTTAAAAAAATCACTATTAGAAATGATTAGTGAAGCAAATAATTTAGAAGATAGTGAGTTAGTAGATATACCAGAAATAAATATTAAAGTAAAAAGGGGAAGAAAAGAAGAATTTTTAAATGCTGCTAAATTATACTATGAAATGACCAATCAAGTAATTTTAACCAAAGAAGATGCTTTAGAATATATTAAACAAGTTTATAGTGAGATATCTAGTGAGATATTGAAAGAAGATTTTGAAAAGTTAGATCGCTTAAAAAAAGACTTAGAAACAAATATGAATATGCAAAAGAAATATCAAAAAATAGAAGATAGTCTTAAAATCAAAGCAGCAGTAGAACCAGGAAGCTGGGAAACCATTAGAGACACTCAAGACTTATTAAAAGATTTAAAAGATACAGAACAAAAAACAAGAAATTCTATCGCTGACATTAAAAACAGAGTGAATAATGTAGTAAAAAAAGCGATAGAAACAGAAATGGAACATTTAAGAGCAAAATATAAAGAGCAAAAAACAAGAAATCACACAGCTGGATTAGATGGAGCTTATATTTTAAATGAAGATAAAGAAGCTTATGATAACTTATATTTACTATTGCGAGTAATAGAAAATGCCAGTGAAAACTTACCATTAATTAATATAGATGACACACTTTTGGTAAACCCACATCAAGAAGCAACTGCAAGACTACTACTTCCAGGGATAAAACAATTAAAAAGAGAAGAAATTACTCAAGTAAAACCTAAGTTATTAGATTTAAATACCGAGTTAAAAGAACACATAGCTATAGAACTCACTAAATTAATTAAAAATGCCAAAGATCATCCTGAAGAAGCTTTAGCAGAAGGAAAAGAAGTATTAGTAAATGATTTAGAAAAATATAATCTTCTAGCTAACCAATTTGAAATACTAACTATGATTTATGATACTGATGAATTAGTAACAGTAGGTAAAGCAGAGATACCGAAAGAAAAAGAAGATGAATATAAGGATATTTGTAACAAATTAGAAAACTTAAAACAAAATGAAGTAATTATAGAAAAATTAAGAAGCGAAATTAATGATATTGTTGCTAGTAAAGGGTTAAACAAAACAGAATTAGAGAAATTCAATCTACTAGCTAGACAAATTGAAATTTTAAATAGTGTAGATAAAAATGCTAAACTGAAAGAAGTAGAAGGAGCACTTATTAATGAAGCTTTAGTAGACGAATATACAGATAATCTCAACAAGATTAACTCTCTAAGAAATAAAAAAGAAATAGTTCCATTAGAAGCAAATGAACCATTAATAAAGGAAACAGAAGCGCAAATTAGTGAACTATTAAGTCGTGGGGAAATAGAAGAAAACAAAGAAAAATTTGACTTACTTAATCAAAAACTAGAAATATTAAAAGGAGTAAAACCAACTGATAGTGTAGTTTCTATTGATAGAGCAAATATATCTATTTTAAAAATGGATGAATACATTAATATATCTCAAAAATTAAATGATATCCAAAAAGAAACCACTCCATCCATTTCTAGTGAAGAACCTGAATTATTAGAACCGCCAAAAGAACCATTAAAAAGAAGAGCAGTAAAAATGGTGAGAAAAGTGACCAAAAAAGAGTGGTGGAAGAAGAATTGGAAAAAGGTAGCTGGTGTAGGATTATCCCTAACGGTTGTTGCCTTTACCTTAACAACTTTAGCTCCAACCCTTATTTACCTTAATAGCTGTCTAGCCATGGCATTACCTGGAGCAGCGGGAACTTTAGGTTCAATAAATAATGTTTTAGCTACCATTGGTGGGGTTACAATGAATTCCTTAAACTTCAATGTTGCCGCCTCAAACCTTTTAGGAGCACTTGGCACTTCGGCAGTAAAATTAGGTTTAATTGGTGGAGGTGCTCTAGCATCTTACAAAATATTTAAACATACAGATGAAAATCGCTTACCAGAACCTAAAGAAAAAGAAAGTGCTATAGCTAAAATTAAAGAATTAGGTAATGAATTAATCGGTAGAACAAAGGAGTTAACTGAAAACCTAGCTTATGCAGTTGATGGACCTAATATAAATCAAAATCAATATATAAATGACCAACTAGGAAAAAATACTGCAGTAGAAACTCTAGAAGAGGAGCAAAAATTCCAAGAAATAGAGGAAAATGTTCAGAATGCTATTAATCAAGAAGAGGAAGAAATGGAACGTAGAAGTGAAGAAGAAATTAATAGACGTTTCAAGCAAATTCAAAACGATATGAATGAAGCGGTAACTTCACCTGTTGCTACCCCAGAAGAGTTAAAAGAGGAAACAGAGGAAGATACTTTATCATCTGATATAATAGATTTAACGCCAAAAGCTTCACCATCAACAGCAATTCCACTACCAGAGCAAATGCCTATTACTATACCTAGTGAAGAAGAATTAAATCGCTTACTATCAGAAGGATTAGAAGCAAATGAAGAAAGTTTAGGAAGAGGTAGATAATGAATAAAGAGGATATTATTACATTAGAAGATAATGTAGAATATATAGTGCTTGATACAGCAGAACTGAATCATGAAAAATATTTATATTGTGTGAGTATTGATGGGGAAGAAATGCCAACTGATGAATATAAATATTTTAAAGAAGTTAATGAAAATGGCGCTTTATATACTGAAGAAGTAGAAAATCAAGATATAATTGAAGCAATAACAGCACTATTTGCTGCTAGTGCCCTAGAAAGTGTTACAGACGAAGAACAAGACGTTTAAAAGACGAGTTTTATAGAGAGCTTATGATTGGTGGAAATAAGTAAATAGTCTTTTAAAAAATCACTTGGGAGTTGAATATTTGAATTAAGTAAAGTATTCCGTAACTTTGCGTTAAAAAGAAAGAGTAATAAATAAAGGTGGTACCGCGTGAATAACACGCCCTTTGGGTGCTACCTTTTTTGTGTTTAGAAGGAGGATTTATGAAAGAGTTTAAAAGTTTAGACAAACGTAATGTAAATGAAGTAGAAAAGGATATAAGGGCTTATTGGGATAAGATTGATATCTTAAAAAGATCTATTGAAACTAGAGATAAAGATAATAATTTTGTTTTC
>CALVQN010000022.1 GCA_944358135.1 uncultured Bacilli bacterium | reverse complement strand
AATGAAGAAAGAGGGAGTAATTTATGCAAACATTTATTTTTGGTCATCGTAATCCAGATACAGATAGCGTATGTGCTAGTATGGCTTTGTCTTATTTGCTTAATGAATTAGGGAAGAATACAGTACCTAAGGTTTTGGGACATTTAAATAATGAGTCTAAATTTGTTATGGATTATTTTAAGATGAAAGAGCCTGATTATCTTAATGATACTAAAGTGAGGATTAAGGATATTAAGTATAATAAAAAAGCTATGGTTCATGAAGATAAATCTATTTATGATGCTTATTTGTTAATGCAAAAAGAAGGCGTTACGGCAGTTCCTATTGTTGATGATAAAAGAAAAATTAAAGGTTTTGTTAGTTTAAAGGAGTTAGCTAAATTTTTAATTAATGGTGATAAAGAAAAAGTAGATACTAGTTATGATAATATCATTCATAGTGTAGAGGGGACTTCATTATTAAAGTTTGATGAACATATTAAGGGTAATGTTATGGTGGCTTCTTTTCAAAGTAAGACTTTCCATGAAGAAGTTACTTTGAGTAGTAAAGATATTTTGATTGTAGGAGATAGATATAAAATACTTGATTATGCTATTGATTCTAAAGTTAAATTAATTGTTCTTACAGGTAACCATGTACTTCCTTCTAAGTTGCTAAAAAAAGCTGAAAAAAATAAAATAAATATTATTGTTAGTAAGTATTCTAGTTTAGAAGCTGCTAATAAAGTTATTTTGAGTAATCGTATTCGTCTTATTAATATTAATGCTAAACCTATAACTATTAATAATAAAGATTATCGAACTGATTTTATTGCTTTAGCTAACAAGGAAGGTCATACAAATTATCCAGTTGTTAATAATAAAGGGGAATGTTTAGGGTTACTTAAAGTAACTAATGCCGACAATTATCATAAGCAAAAAGTTATTTTAGTTGATCATAATAGTCTTGCTCAAAGTGCAATTGGTATTGAAGAAGCAGAGATTACAGAAATTATCGATCATCATAATTTAGGTGCTATTGGAACAAATGTGCCGATTAATTTTAGGAGTATGCCAGTTGGTTCAACTTGTACAATTATTTATAATATGTTTGTGGAGAAAAAGATTACTATTCCTAAAAATATAGCTGGTATTATGCTTAGTGCTATTTTGTCTGATACACTTATTTTCAAGTCTCCAACTACAACAGAAGAAGATATTTTTGCGGCTTCTAAACTTGCTAAATTAGCTCATGTGAATATAGATGAGTATGGATATCAAATGTTTAAAGCGGCATCTAGTGTTAAAGGTATTCCTGTCTATGATTTAATTAATCAAGACTTTAAGTCATATAGCGTTGGTAATAATATGCTTGGAATTTCTCAAGTTATGACAATGGACTTCAATGAAATAGAAGAACATATTGATGAATATATTGATAAACTTGATGAACTTAGTAGTGGTAATTATATATGTTGTGCTTTATTTATTACAGATGTTTATAAAAATGGTAGCTATGTAATTTATAATCGTGATGCTGAAGATATTGTAGGTGAGGCATTTGACTTAAAAGAAACTTATGAAGGTGTATATATTCCTGATTTGGTTTCGAGAAAGAAACAAATGCTTCCAGCTTTGCTTGAAGTTTTACAAAAAAGAGTATAGATTGGTTCGTTTTAGCGAATATTAAAATAGAGGTGGATCTATGTTAGCATTAATTACTGGAGCATCTTCAGGAATGGGTAGAGATATGGCAAGAATTCTTGCTAAAAAAGGGTATGATTTGATTTTAGTTGCTAGAAGAAAAGAAAGAATGCTTGAACTAAAAAAAGAATTAGGGACCAATATTACCATTATTTCTATGGATCTTAGTGTTGAGGAAAATTGTTTTAAGTTGTATGAAAAGGTTAGAAATAAAAAGATAGATGTTTTGATCAATAATGCTGGTTTTGGCTTATTTGGAGAGTTTGTTAAAACAGATTTGGATACAGAACTTAAAATGATTGATTTAAATATTAAATCTTACCATATTTTAACTAAACTTTTTTTACAAGATTTTGTTAAGAGAGATGAAGGGTATATTTTAAATGTTTGTTCTAGTGCTGGTTTTATGGCTGGACCTAGACTTAGTACTTATTATGCAACAAAAAATTATGTTACTAAACTTACTATGGCTATTAATGAGGAACTTAGAGTGGCTAAAAGTCATGTTACTATAAGTGCTCTATGTCCAGGGCCTGTTGCGACAGAATTTAATGAAGTTGCTCATGGTACATTTGCGATAAGAGAAGCTAGTAGTTATGAAGTGGCTAAATATGCAATTGATAAATTATTTCAGCGTAAAATGATTATTGTACCAACATTAATGATGAAGCTTACTCTTTTCTTTAATCGTTTGGCTCCTTATCGTCTATCCTTATATATTGCTTATAAAATACAAATGAGGAAATCAAAATAGGCTAGAAATAGTCTGTTTTTTTTAAAAGTGGTGCCAAAAAGTTGCAATTTTAAAAAATGCGTTAAGTTTATTAAATGATTTGAAAAATTGATGTAAACATTTCGTAAAATAATTGTAATTGCTTTACTAATAATTATTTTTTAGTTTACAATAATGGTGGTGATAATGCATGTATTGTAAAAAGTGTGGAGCAGCCCTGCCGAGTCATGGATTTGTTTGTCGTAGTTGTGGTGCTATGATGGATGAGGAACAAATTAAAATGCAAAAAAAGATGATGGAAGAAAAAGATAAGACAAAGATTGAAGTTAAATTACTTAGCGATCAATATAGTGTTGAACCTATAAAAAGAGATTATGAGAGACGAAATGAAAATAAATATTTGGGAGCAGTACTTATTGTTTTAGTAGTTATTATTTTGGTGATTGTTGCTATATTAAGGGTTATTTAATTTTGTTTTTTTAGCATAATACTAATGGTGGTATTATGCTTTTTGTTTGTTTAGAAATATTTTTAGCAAGAATTATTGATGTTTCAATATCTACTTTTAGAATGATGATTATGGTGCGTAAAAAAAGTATTTTTACCCCTATTTTAGCTTTTATGGAAGTGTTTGTTTGGTTTATTGCGGCCAGGAAAGCTCTTAATACAAATATAGATAGTATACTTATTCCTATTTGTTATTCTCTTGGGTATGCGACAGGAACATATATTGGGGGATGTCTGTCTAGAAAATTTATTAAAAATGTTAATAGTATTGAAGTTACTACTAAAAGAAATAATATAAAGCTTATTAATAGTCTTAGAAGTGAAGGGTATGCTGTATCTGTGATATCTTTAAAAAATAATTATCGAGATAAAAAGGATTTACTTATTGTTGATGTTAAAAGTAAAAATACTCAAGAAGCAGTCAAATTAATTGAAGAGATAGACCCTAAAGCTTTTATTGTTGTTCGTGATACTAAAATTGTACATAATGGGTATATTAAATAGAGGTGAAGTGTATGTATTATGTAAATGTATTCTTTGTTTTTTCCTTTTTAGGTTTTTTGTTTGAAAATGTGTTAAATATTTTTACTAATGATAATTTTAATAGTGGTATTTTATATGGGCCTTGGACTTTTATTTATGGGATTGGTGCTTTACTTATTGTTTTTTTAAATAAATTTTTGGCACAATATCCTATGAAAAAATGGAAAAAAGTCATTCTTTTTTATTTAGGTATTACAATACTTATGACTTTGGTTGAATTTGGTGGAGGTATGCTTATTGAGACTATTTTTCATCGTACTTATTGGGATTATACTAATATGCGTTTTAATTATGGAAAATATATTTGTTTAGAAGTTTCTTTGGCTTGGGGAGTACTTGCTACTTTGGTTAATTATTTTTTGCTTCCTCCGATTAATAGATTTGTAAAAAAAATACCAAAATTGGTATCTTTGATTTTTATTGTTTTATTTATTGTTGATATTGTTTTAACTTTAATCAACTAAATATGTAGTCTTCTTTCTATTTCTGCTTCTAGGGTATGATGATTGAAGATAAATAAGAATATTAAAGCTAAAATACTAGTTAGTACCGATATATAAGAAGGCCATAAAGTATTTAAATTATCTTTTAAAATGAAATATAGAGGAAATATACCTATTAAAGAATTTAAATAGGTATATAAAATGTATTCTTTATTATAATATCTGGTAAAAATTCTGATAATAAGAAATGTTATAGTGTAAGCGATACATAAAAAGGGGAGGCAGTAAGTTAAAGACCATTTATGAAATCCTGTTGATAAATCCCATAAAATAGAAAGAATGATAATGGCAATGATTTCGGCGAATAAAATTCTCATGAGGCCATGTTGTCTATTCATTCCTGTACTAAAAGTTAACCAAAAAGAAACAATTCCTAAAATAACAAATATAGACCAAGATATTTTTTGGCTTATCCAAAAATTGATTAGTAGAGAAAAAATAATACCACATAGAGTTATGAATAAGGATATTTTTATTAATAAATTGCGTGTATGATTATTTTTTTTTATTTCTGGATAAATACTATTTTTTTCTTTTAGTTCTATTATATTATGACATAGAGGACAAGTGGTACTATTTGTTTTTAAAATTACTCTACATTTAGGGCAAAAATTCATTTAATCATCTCCTTCTATTTCATTACTATAAATAGTTATATTTAAATTGTATTCTTTCAGTAAGCGGAAGAAATTTTTTTCTAATTCTGAGTTGATAAAATGAGAAGAAAAACTCATACTTATTTCATCTTCATAGGAAATAATACACAATTCTAAAACATCTGTACTGTTCATAACGATGAATTTGTCTATATATGACCTGCAACTTAATGGTAATGTTATTTTGCCAACATTAGACAATCCCATAGTTTGTTTTTTTCTAGTTAGTTTGTATGTATACTTCATAACTTTGTTTTTAATAAATAGAGGAACTAAACGGATGATAAAGAAATGTTCTAAACGTATTAAATTGGTCATATTGGCACTAATTGACTCTTTAGTTAAACTTTCTTTTAACTTTTTATTTACTTCTTCTACTATTTCTTCTAGTGTAGTATTACTTTTAGTAAATTTGTAAGTAATATTAGTCACATTGAAGAAGTTACGAACCGTTTTTGATTTAAAATACTTTCTTAGATCAATAGGAACAGTGATAGATATTGGTTTTTTCTTTTCTTTAACGCTTAAAATATCTTCCATACTTTTTATTACTAAGCTAATTAGCAATCCTGTTATTGTTGTATTGTATTTTTTAGCTATATCTTTCATTTTGGATGTGCTAGTAGAACCTGTAATAATTTTTAGTTTTCCTTTTGGATACCATTTTCCTTTTAATTGATAAGCATTTTCTTTCTTTTTTCCTTTGTATTTATTGCTAGGGTTGTAGTATTTAGAAAAGCTGTCTGTTTCTTTTTCATAATTACTGCTGGTAGTTAGAATAGTATTGTCTTTTAGCTTATGTTTGATTTTTAAATAATTAAAGATTAAGTTTTCAAAAAAAGATGTACACCCAGCTCCATCACTTAGGGCATGATATACTTCTAAATTGATTTTATTTTTATAATAAGTTACTTCAAATAAAAGGGGAGTATTTAGACTTTCACAGGGATTTGTTTTTTCTTCTCTAACTCTTGCTTTTATGTTTGTCTCTTCTAGATAATACCAAAATAGTCCTTTTTTTAATATAGATTTAAATATTGGGAAGTCATCTAGAGTTTTATTTACTGATTTTTCTAAACATTCTTTATCAACATTTTCCTTTAATAGACAAGAAAATCTAAATATTTTAGGGTCATAAAGAGTAGTTGTTGGAGGAAATAGTTTAGCAGCATTATCTAGTTTGTACCATTTATTTAGTTTACTCAATTTTATCACCTACAAATTTTTTAATTATTTTTATAACATGGTGGTTTTCTTTAAAATAGAAGGGATTGTTAAAGAAACCGTGAATTACATTTTTCATATTATAATATGTTACTTGATTAAAATATCTACGGAGTTTTTTGGCATAAGCATATCCTTCATCTCTAAGAGGGTCTAAATCAGCGGTTATAATTAGTGTTTCTGGCATATTAAATAACCATTTAGCATTTAGAGGGGATGCATAAATGCTTTTGTAATTTTCTTTTTTTACTAAATATAATTCTAAATAGTCTTTAATCATTTTTTTGGTTAGAAAATAATTGTAGCCATTTTCTTCAATTGATTTGAATTTTTTATTGTTTTTAAAATTTGTTTGAACAATGGGGTATAATAATATTTCTTTTTTTATTTTAAAGTCTTTTGTTTCTTTTGCTTTTATACATATTGAAGTGGCTAGATTAGCTCCTGCAGAATCACCCATAATCATTATATCTTTAGTATCTATTTGATACTCTTTAGCTTTTTTGAAAATGGCCTTAATTGCTTTATAACAATATTTGATACCTTCAGGATAGGGATGCTCTGGTGCTAAGGGATAATCAAAGGTGATAATATTTCTTTTTAGTTCATTTGCTAATGTGTCTAGAGTAAAACTGTAGTATTTAACACTTCCAATAGTCCAACCGCCTCCATGAAGATAAATTATAGTTTTATTTGTCTTATATTTTTTGGGGGAAAATAGATAAAAAGTTATATTATCTTCAATTATTTTTTGAGATTTTTTACTTAGTGGTTTTTTTTCTTGTAGTGCTCTATATATTTCATAATTATCTTTCATATTAAAATCATATTCAGATAGATAGTTAATTAGTTTTAAAAATTTGCTATTCATTTTACCACCTATTTATATTATAACATGTATGATGGAATAATTTAAATTATTTTAATTTTAAAAACAGTGGAAATATTTTTTTTCTTATGATAAAATGATTTGAAAATTTAATAGGTAGGTGATAAGAATGAAGAAAAGAGGCGAAGTTTATGATTTATATTGGTATTTTGCTTATGAAAGACAAAATATTTTTTGGAAGAAAATTAGGGGAGAGTATTTTCCATGGACAAATGATACTATTTTGCAAGAATATAAGTTTTGTAATAGTTATAGAGTTAATGATAGAGTTAGTCAGTATTTGCTTAATCATGTTATTTATAATGGAGTAAGTTATTCAGATGAAGATATGATTTTTAGAATTATTTTGTTTAAAATCTTTAATAAAGAAGAAACTTGGGAATTATTAGTCGATCATTTTCATGACGTTACATTACAAAGCTTTAATGTTAAAGAGTATTCTCTTGTTTTAAGTTATGCTAGAGGTTCTGGTCAGAGTATATATAATGATGCTTATATTAGTTGTGCTAATAAAGCATATGGTTATGATAATAAACATGATAATCATTTAGCTTTATTATATCAAATGTTTGTTGTAGACAAATTAGGTGAAAAAATTGCTAAGTGTAAAACTATGAAGGAGGCTTTCTTTCTATTAAAAAGTTATCCTTTAATTGGAGATTTTATGGCTTATCAGCTTGTTACGGATATTAATTATAGCGATGTTGTAAATTGGAGTGAAGATGAATTTACGGTAGCTGGGCCAGGAGCGGTCAGGGGAATTAAAAAATGTTTTCTTGATAGAGAAGGGATGAGCAATGAAGAGATTATTTACTATATGTATGAACATCAAGATGAAGAATTTAAAAGATTGCATTTACCATTTAAAAGAATTGGGAATAGACCTTTACAGTTAATTGACTGTCAAAATATTTTTTGTGAATTAGATAAATATGCAAGAGTTGCTTTGCCAGATTTAAAATCTAATAGAGTAAAAATAAAGAAAAAGTATAATCCTAAAAAGGCTAAAATAAATTATGTTTATCCTCCTAAGTGGAATATACATTTATAATTTTATATTGTTTGTGATAATTCTAGTATAGCGATGAAGCAAGTTTTGTAATAGGTTCTATGTTGTTAATGGAGGTCAAGGAGCTTTATAATATTTAAATATGATATAGAATAAATAGTAATTTTACTTATTTATTTTTTTGATATAATATTTGCAATAAAAAGCAAATTTTATGCATTATTTATATGAGAGGAGTAAATATATGGAACTTGATAAGTACTTGGATAGGATTAAAAATGGAGAGGAAGATGCTTTAAGAGAGTTATATGAATTAATAAAGAATAATATTTATAGTTTTGCTCTTAGTATTTTAAGAAATCATGATGATGCAATAGATACGCTTCAAGAGACATTTATTAATATTTATCGAAATATTGATAAGTACGAAAGTAAGAGTAAACCTTTAGCATGGATTTATACCATTACGAAAAATGTTGCTTATTCAAAAATTAGAAGTAATAAAAAAACAATTAATATTGAAGAAATTGAGTTTGTTACTCATCATAATTATGATGATAAATTGCTTATTGAAACAATATTAAAGGCTTTAAGTGAAGAAGAAAGAAAAATTGTTATCTTACATGTAGTTAATGGTTTTAAATTCCATGAAATAGCTCGTATTTTAGATTTAAAATTATCTACGACTCTCTCTAAATATAATCGAGCTATGAAAAAATTAAAACTTCTTTTAAAGGAGGGCGAAGAATGAAAAAATTAAAAAAACAAATTAAAGAAACTTTTTTGGATATCAAACTTCCTGAGTTTGATGACCAAATATTAAAAAAGAAAGGAAATGCTATTTATATGGAAACTGAGAAGAGATCAAAGAATAAGAAATTTATTTGGCTGGGATCGGTATGTACAGCAGTCTTTTGCTTACTTATTTTGGGTAGCTTTTATTATAATAATCACTTTGTGATTCAAAATGTTATTGGTATTGATGTTAATCCTAGTTTAGAGTTAAAAGTCAATAAACAAAATGAAGTAAGAGAAGTCATAGCAAATAATGATGATGCGAAAAAAGTTTTACAAGATATGGATTTGGTTGGTAGTGATGCAAATGTAGCAGTGAATGCTTTAATTGGATCTATGGTACAACTTGGGTATTTGAGTGATTTATCTAATTCGATTTTAATTAGTGTGGATGGAAAAAATAGTGAGGCATTACGGGTAGAATTGTTAAATAATTTAAATATTGGAGATAATTATTCTGTTGTTAGCCAAGAAATTGATGATAATTATACTGATTTAGCGACAAAGTATAATATTTCTGAAGGAAAAGTACAATTAATTAATCAAGTGATTGCTAGTAATCCACTTCATACTTTTGATGAGTTAGCTGGACTTTCCATTAATGAATTAAATTTATTACTTGGAAATACAGATAATACAGTGGGATCTGCTAGTGAGAAGGCATATATTGGAAGAGATAATGCTAAAAATATTGCTTTTAACCATGCAGGAGTAAGTGAAGCGGATGTTGTTAAATATAAAATTGAAATGGATTATGATTATGTTTTAGTTTATGAAATAGAGTTTTATTATAATAATATAGAGTATGATTATGAAATTAATGCTTTAACTGGTGATATTATCGAATATGATCGAGATGGAGAACATTATATTGTTAATAACAATACTTCTGCAAATAATAACTCAACTAACAATAATACTTTAAATAATAATTCATCTAACAATTCGTCTAACAATAGTACTTCAAATAACAATACCTCTAATAATACAACAACTAATTCTTATATAGGAAAAGAGCGAGCTCAAGAAATAGTTTTAAATCATGCGGGATTATCTAGTAGTGATGTAAGGTTTGAAAAAGTAGAATTAGATGTTGATGATAATAGAACTACTTATGAAATAGAATTTAATTATGGTTATTATGAATATGAATACGAAATTGATGCTTATACGGGAGCAATATTAAAAAGTGAAGTTGACGATTAAGATGCTTGCAATTTAGTCATGTTTATATTATAATGTATATAGATGAAGGAAACTTTATAAAATAAAAAAGGAACATTCAATATTTGCATGCCTGAGTGTTGTCCTATAAATTGGATCACCTAAATCATGTTGGATGAGTTAGGTGGCTTGCTTTTATATTAAAATTATAAATAGCAATAATAGTAAAAGGAAGATAATTATTACTAAAGATAGAATTAAAAAATCTTTCTTGTTCATATTATAGCTTCCCTTCATTTAAGAAGATTGGCTCCACCCAACTATTAAATGTTCCTATTAATATTATACCAAATGGCAGCATGATAATTAATTATATTGTATAATTTGTTATTAAAAAATGATGGCTTAATTAGTCATCATTTTCTGTTGGTATTAAGTTGCTGTAATACTTAGTTTTGCCACTTAGTACTTCTTCATATAAGTTTTGTTTCCAATGAATGTAGTTGATACTATCTTGGATTTCATTTATTTTATTTTGTAATTCTTTTAGTTTCAGATCTAATACTTTTTGTCTTTCAGGTATAGATGATTCACCTTGTAAACATAGATCTAAATATTCTTTCATTTCTGTAATACTCATGTTGCAACTTTTTAAGCAAGATAAACTTTTAATCCATTCGATGTCTTTATCACTAAATACACGATAATTATTTTTGTCTCTTTTTACATTGGGTACTAATCCTTCATTACAGTAGAACTTTAAAGTATCATAAGATAAACCTGTTTTCTCACATGCTTGTTTCATTGAATATAACATATATTTACATCTCCTTTTAAAAAAATTGAAATTACCACTTGACCGAGAGTTGCTCCCGAGTTGTATAGTTTAATTGTACTAGAAAATTATTTAGTTGTCAAGAGAGGTGATAAAAAGGAAAAAAGTATTTGACTAAAGTAAACTCTAATTTGGTATATTAAATAAAAAAGGATGGATGTTATGGAATATGTAAAATTAAATAATGGGGTAGAAATGCCAATTTTAGGATTTGGAGTTTATCAAATTCCAAAAGAAGAAACAAAAGAGTGTGTGTTAAATGCGATAAAAGTTGGATATCGCTTAATTGATACAGCTCAAAGCTATTTTAATGAAAGTGAAGTAGGAGATGCTATAAAAGAGTGTGGCGTTCCAAGAAGCGAATTATTTATTACAACCAAAGTATGGATTGATAACTATGGATATGATAAGTGTAAGGAATCAGTTTTAAAATCTTTAGAAAAATTAAAGACAGATTATATTGACTTGGTTTTGCTTCATCAACCATTTAGTGATTATTATGGAGCTTATCGGGCTTTAGAAGATTTATATGAAGAGGGGAAAATTAGAGCTATTGGTGTATCTAACTTTTATCCTGATCGTTTAGCTGATATTTGTCTTTTTGGACGTAAAGTAATTCCAGCAGTAAATCAAGTAGAAACTAATCCACTTAATGGGCAAGTTAAAGCCCAAGAAAATATGGAAAAATATGGAGTTCATATTGAAGCTTGGGCACCATTTGGTGAAGGGAGAAGTGGCATGTTTGAGAATGTTACTCTTAAAAAGATTGGTGAAAAGTATAATAAAAGCGTAGCTCAAGTTATTCTTAGATGGTTAATACAAAGAGGTGTTATTGTTGTTTGTAAATCTACTCATGTAGAAAGAATGGAAGAAAATTTTGATGTATTTGATTTTAAATTAAGTAATGAGGATATGGAAGAAATAAGAAAATTAGATTCTAGTGATAGTTTATTCTTTAATCATCAAGATCCAAACATGGTAGAATGGTTTGATCAAATGGTTGGAGAAAGAAGAAGTAAGCTTGATTAAAAAAGGAAGGTGATATTGAATGAATAAAAATGTTTTAATGGGAATTATTGTCGTACTTGTTGTTGCTATCTTAGGAGTAGGAGGATATGTATTATTATCTGGAAATAGTGATGAAGGAAATAATAATACAGATAATAATAACAATAATAATGTGAATAATGGAAATGATACTTCTAATGATAATCAAAATGATAATAGTAATGGAAATACTGATGTAAGTGGAAATAATGTTTTAGTAGTTTATTACTCTGCTCAAGGACATACAGAATCTGTAGCAGAACAAATAGCAGAAAATTTAAATGCTGATTTATTTGAAATTGTACCTGTAGATGAATATACTAGCGATGATCTAAATTGGACTGATAGTGATTCACGTGTTTCTAGAGAGCATGATGATGAGTCATTACGAGATGTAGAACTTGTTAGTACTACTGTAGAAAATTGGATAGTTATGATACTGTAATTATTGGTTATCCAATTTGGTGGGGTATTGCTGCTTGGCCAGTTGATACTTTTGTGGAGGCAAATAATTTTAGTGGTAAAACGGTTATTCCATTTTGTACTTCATCTTCATCTGGTTTGGGACAAAGTGGAGAATTACTTGCAGATCTTGCTGGTACTGGTAATTGGCAAGAAGGTATGCGTTTCCGTTCTAATCCAAGTGATGATGACATTAAATCTTGGACTGATAATTTAGTTGATTAAGATGTAATTAAGTTACTAGATTAAATATCTAGTAATTTTTTCTTTGCAATGATATAATGATTTAGAGTGAGATGAAAATATGACGAACATTTTAATTCATGGGTTAGGGCAGAATGAGTCAAGTTGGGATTTAGTTAAAGGTGAATTAGAGAAAAAGAATGTAAAGGTAGAAGTACCTAATTTGTTTACTTTAATCAAAGATAATTCTTCTGATTATACAACTTTGCTTCATGAGTTTACTGATTATTGTAATCAATTTGATGGTAAGGTAAATTTATGTGGGATTTCTTTAGGAGGAATTCTTGCTCTTCAATATGCTAAAGAATTTCCTAATAAAGTTCATTCTCTTATTTTAATTGCTACTCCTTATCAAATACCTAAGTTTCTATTTAAAATACAAAATCTTATTTTTTGTTTTATGCCTAAAAGAATTTTTAATAAAATGGGAGTTTTAAAAAGTGATTTTATTTCTTTGGTTAATTCTATGAGTAATTTAGAAATAGCAGAAGATTTAGATAAAATAAAATGTAAAACTTTAATTCTTTGTGGGATAAAAGATAAAAGTAACTTAGAAAGTTCTAAATTGTTAAATGAGCATATTTCTAATAGTGTTTTTAAAACGGTTAGTAATTCTTCTCATGAAGTTAATGTTGATCAGCCAATAGAACTTTCTGATTCTATTTATCAATTTTGGCGTAAATAAAATAATATGTAATGGAGGTAAATTATGGATTTAACTATTACTGAGAAATATGCTTTGTGCATGTTAAAAGAAAAAGAAAAATTTTATGAAAGTGAATTAACACCGTACTTATTAACATCAATGATTCTTGAAATGATGCTAGATGGTAGTTTGGAAGTTGTCGATAAAAATATTAAATTAATAGATAAGATTCCTAAAGATAATTATAATATTCAATTATATTATGCGATTAAAGAAAGAAAATTTGCTGGAATACTTAAAAAAGCGGATATATCTTTTCGGGATATTATTACTTTGGTATGTTATTCTTTTTCTAATAAAACTATGAAGTCTATTATTGAACCATTAAAAGAGAAAATGATTGAAGATCAATTGATTCATGTAGAAATGAAGAAAGCTCTATTTGGTAAAAAAGAAATTATTGTTGTAAATGATGATAAATTTAATTGTGTAGTAGAGGAAATTAGAAATGAAATTTTGGAGCATGATGATTTATCAGATGATATTATTTTGCTTTCTTTGCTTTTAAATGCTACTAAATTTTTGAAAAATATTTTTACTAAGTATGAAAAAGAAAAATTAGACGAAAGATTAAAAGAGATTCAAAAATCTGAAATTTCTTCTAAAGTTAAAATTGCTCAAGAAGTAATTGATGATATGTCTGTAGTAATGGCTGCTGTATTGTTTACTACTATGAATACATAAAGGCGTTTTGTACTAAAAAAATGGAGATGATTATTGTGATGAAATATATTCAAGCGATAGGAATATGGTTTTTAATTATACCTTTGGCAATTATTAATGGTGGATTAAGGGAAAATGTATTAGTTAAATTAGGAGATATTGCTTTGCCATTAAGTGGAATTATTTTAAGTGTATGTATTTTTATTGTAGCTTACTTATTGATACCTAGAATTAAAAATTGTGAACTAAAAGACTATATTATTTTTGGAGTTATCTGGTTTATTTTAACTAATTTGTTTGATTTATTTATGTATATTAGTGAAGGTGGCGGGATTAAGCAATTATTAAATTCGTATAACTTCTTAGATGGTAATTTATGGATTTTAGTTGTTATAACTACATTAGTGTCTCCAATATTAGTATCAAAAATAAAATTAAAGAAAGGAGAAATAAAGCATGTATAAAACTGTTGTTATAGAGTATTCACCTAAAGCAGATGATATGGCACAAAGAATTGAACAAAAAGCTAATGAAATGCTACAATTGGGTTATGAGTTAATTACTATGGCTATTACTGGAACTGCTAAAGCTATTTTAGTATTTAAAATGTAGTTATATATATTTAATATAATAAATAGATTTTATATAAGAAAAAATGTTATATTTATTTAAATTATAAATAGTAATGTGTATAAAAGGTAATATTATGAATTTTTTTTAGGGTTATACTCATAGTAGGAAAGTTTTGATAAATAGTTTCTGGAATAATTGGTAGATATTTTTTCGTGTAGCTATTTTTAATGAAAAAATTAAAGATATATCTAATAATCAAATTATAAAATTAAAGAAATAACGATTTTAGCCAAAAAATTATTAGAGATTTTACTTTATGTTTTACCATAGATCATTTTATTAAAATTAAATATTGCTTACTGAATAACAGAGGTTAATATACTTTTTATTATGCTTGTTATTACCTACGATCCTGAAATATTTACTTTTAATTTAATTCTTCTTTATAGTAAAATTTGAAAAGTTGATTTTTAATATAATTTAGTTTTATTATTTCCTACCTTCAAAAATATTGAAAATTTTAAATAATACTGTTCCTTTATAAAGTCGCCATGACAATTAGATACAATAAGTTATAATATTTTTTATATTTTATTATATTTTTTATAAATTCTCAGAAGTTATTAGGAATAACTTAAAAATATGGTATAATTATTTATGAAGTAATGGTGATATATATGAGTAAAATATATAAGACGATAGATTTATTTTCAGGTTTGGGTGGAATAAGAAAAGGTTATGAAATGACAGGTAGATTTAAAAATGTTTTATCTGCTGATGTTGATAAGTATGCCTGTCTTACTTATAAGCATCTTTATGGTGAAGATTCATATAACGATGTTACCTCGGAAGAATTTAAAGAAAAAGTTGAAAAAACAAATTATGATATTTTGTTAGGTGGGTTTCCATGTCAAGCATTTTCCATCGCAGGTCTTCAAAAAGGTTTTGCTGATGAAACTAGAGGAACCTTGTTCTTTGATATTGCCGATATAATTAGAAGAACACGTCCTATAGCATTTATGCTAGAAAATGTTGAAGGGTTATTGAAGCATGATAAAGGGAATACTTTTAAGGTAATAACAAAGGTTTTAGATGAATTAAATTATAAAATCGTAGGTGTTGATTTTTGTGGAGGTAATCCTGTTTATAATTTAAAAGATTTAGTTAGAACTACAAAAGATTTTGGAATTCCTCAAAAGAGAGCAAGAATATTTATAATGGGTTTTAGGAGAGATATTATTCCAGATAATTATAGTTTTCCTAAACTACCAGATCATTCTGATAATAAAATTTATAATAATTTATATGATTTACTTGATGATAATGTAGATCCAAAGTACTATTTATCAGAAAAGTTATTAAATACACTCAAAAATCATAAAAATAATCATTCTGCAGTAAAATCTGGTTTTGGCTATATAGTAGTTAATGAAGGAGAAAATCCTGTTTCAAATACTATTATGGCTACAGGTGGTTCTGGTAAAGAAAGGAATTTGGTAAGACAACATCATAAAGAATATGATAATTTAATAGTTGGTAAAAAAAATCCAATTAACACTGAGGGAATAAGAAATATGACTCCTCGTGAATGGGGAAAATTACAAGGCTTTATAAATTATGCATTTATTGAAAATGGTGTTGATACATTTTCTTTTCCAGAGGGAATTAGTGATACACAACAATATAAGTTATTTGGTAATTCAGTATCTATTCCAGTAATACATGAAATGGCAAAATATATGATAGAAAGGTTGGATGATTTTTATGGCAATGAATAAAGGGGAATGGTCAGAATTATATGCAATTTTGTATATGCTATCTGAACCATACCTAACAATTGTAGATGATAATTTAGAGAAAATAACAAATGAATTATATAGTGTTAAAAATTTATTAGTTAAAGAACAAGGAAATGTTATTAAATATATTTTAGAAGATAATATGGATGTACAAGTATATTTCAATCATGATATTAAACAACTTATTTCAAAAGAAGAAATATCTTTTAATAAAAAACTAATATTTGATGGAATCATTCACTCTATAAAGGGAAATGGTGCTTTTGAAATTTCTGGCTCTAATGTAATATTATCTAAAATGACTCCAGATGGATTATTAAAGGCTTCATCTTATTCGAAAGCTGACTTACAAACTGTAATTTTAGATAATAGACTTGGAGAGGAGAAAGAATTAAAATATAGTGTTAAATCATGTTTGGGTAATCCTGCCACTATTTTAAATGCTAGTACACAAACAAATTTTATTTATGAAGTTAAAGGGATATCTAAGAATGATATAGATAAGATTAATTCGATAAATACAAGAACTAAATTACTTGATAGAATTAAAATGATTAGAAAATTAAATGGAGATATTAATTTTGTTAAGGTTCAAAATGATATCTTTGAATATAATCTTAAGCTAGTTGATAGTAATATGCCAAGTTATCTTGGTGATGCTTTACTTAATTCATATGAAAAAAATACCAAAAATTTAAAGTCATTGTTTTTGATGTCTTCTAAGTTTGATAACGAAATATTTGCATTAAAAAAACTTGGAGATTTTTTAGAAGGTATCAGTTTTGGATTTTTTCCTAGTAAAAAATGGGATGGTATAAATGATGTAAATGGTGGTCTTGTAGTTGTTAAGCGTAATGGCTCTGTTGTTATACTAGATTTAGTTTATTATAGAAACGAAGTAAGAAAGTATTTAATTGATAAAACAAAATTTGATTCACCAAGTACTACACGATATAAAATGTTAGAATTATTTGAAAAAGATGGGAAAATATTCTTTACTTTAAATCTACAAATAAGGTATTTGGAATAGTAAAAAAGATGATTAAAGTTCGTAATCAACTTAGATTTAGTAACAATTTTCATTAATTATGAGTTTCTCTAATTAAATCATATTTATCTTCTTTATTACTCATACTCAGAAAATGTTTTTCCTTCTTTCACGTGTTTTTTGCCTATTTTAAGTTTTTTCTAAACTTTCTACATAAATTAAAAAAATGACTTCTTTCAAGTTTAAGAATATGTTTTTTATTCTATATTCTTTTTTAACTTTTTGAAGTCACTTTATTTTCAAATGGAGCGAATCACATACAAGTTACGAACTTTGTTCTCTTTCTGTTAAAATTATATATTAAAACTTATAAGATTTCAATATTTAAATAGTAATATTCTTCTCCAACGGTATAGATT
>CALVQN010000021.1 GCA_944358135.1 uncultured Bacilli bacterium | reverse complement strand
CTTACAATCTTTAAATGCTCATAAGCCTTATCTGTAGCCATTCTCCCTCTTTGTGTTCTTTTAATAAATCCTTCTTGAAGCAAAAATGGTTCAACAACATCTTCAATAGTGGTAACTTCTTCTCCAATCGCTGTTGCTATTGTCTCAACCCCAACAGGTCCTCCATTAAACTTATTAATTAAAGCAGTTAAATATTCTATATCAATTTGATCTAACCCATACTCATCAACTTTAAGTCTTTTTAAACTATCCACCGTAATATCATAATCAATCTTGCCACTTCCTTCAACCAAAGCAAAATCTCTAACTCTCTTAAAAAGACGATTAGCAACTCTTGGTGTTTTTCTACATCTTTTAGCAATCTCCAAAGCTGCATCATCATCTATTTCCATATCAAGAACTCTTCCTGTTCGCTTAACTATTTGTTGCAGTTCGCTATCTTTATAATAATTAAGTTTCGAAACTATTCCAAAACGATCTCTAAGAGGACTAGACAAGTCACCAGCACGAGTTGTTGCCCCAACTAAAGTAAAGGGAGGTAAATCTATTTTAATACTTCTACTTTTTCCCTCCGCACCAATAATAATATCAAGCTCAAAATCTTCCATCGCTGGATAAAGAATTTCTTCAACAAACTTAGGCATTCGATGTATTTCATCAATAAATAAAACATCTCCAGGTTCAATAGTAGAAAGTACTGCTGCTAAATCTCCACTTTTTTCTAAGGATGGCCCACTAGCAGTTTTAATATTACTTCCTAGTTCATTAGCAATAATATGAGCTAGTGTTGTTTTTCCAAGTCCAGGAGGCCCATATAACAAAACATGATCTAATGCTTCCCCTCTCATCTTCGCTGCTTCAATAAATACTTTTAAGTTAGATTTAATTTCTTCTTGCCCAACATATTCACTTAAAGATTGAGGCCTTAAAGTTGCTTCAAAATTATCACTTTCTAATGCCTCTACTTCTAGTAATTTCTCATCTTCCATTATTTTCCTCCTTCAAATACTCTATAATTTGATACCAATTATCAAAACTCGGATATTTACTACTTTTACCCATGCAAATACATTTAACTTTATAACTAGCCATATTATCTAAAATGCTTTCTTTATCATCAATAAATATATCTACGTGGTTCTTATGAGCTCTTCTTCCTTTTTTTGGCTCATTAAAATATATTTTATCATAAAATAAACCATTTTGCTGCAAATATTCTAATGTATCTTGATTACTTTTACGATAATATTTGTTATTTCTCGCCGTAATAAATATGATTTTATAATGATTCTCTCTAAAATAGTCCCAAGCCTCTTTTACTCCTTCTTTTAACTCATATTCACTTCTCATCTGCTTCATATATTTCTTTAAAAAGCGAATATATTGTTTTCTAGGAAGAAGCTTATATTCATCATAATCTGGATATTCTTGCTTCAAATATTTCTTGATTGTCTTAGTTGTGTAAGTAATAGTATCATCTATATCAACGCCAATAATCATTTTAACATCAACTTTAATGCTTCCTTAATTTGATCTTCTATTTCTAAGGAAGCATTCACCTTAGGTAATACTTTCTTTATTTCTACATTCTTATATCCAAGACTTTCTAATACACTCACTAATTCATCAAAATCCCCACTTAAATTAATATCTGTCTTACTAGCTAGTTTTCCTTTTAAATCCAAAATAATCTGTCTAGCAAGCTTTTCTCCAATCTTAGGGAACTTAGTTAAATAAAGGATATTTTCTCTATCAATTGCATCAATAATACCTGCGATAGAACCAGTAGCAAGCATAGGCAAAGCCATTTTAGGTCCTAACCCTTTAACATTAATTAATTTTAAAAAGAGTTCTCTTTCTTCTTCTGATTTAAATCCATATAAAGAATATTCATCTTCTCTAACTTGATTATATAAATATACTTTAACTTCACTATCAAGCTCAAAACTAAAAGGATTAGCAACATATACAGTATAACCAATACCATGATTATCTACCACAATATAATTACTCTCCTGTTTAACTATTTTACCAATAATATAATTATACATACTTTTTCACCCTACTAATATAATAGCATACATTAGTTTAAAAGTACAGAGGATAAAGAAAAAAGAAGTACATCTATTTACTTCTTTTCAAAACTATCTTATCCTCATCTTCAAGAATATCTAATTTAGCAAAAGTTGTATCAGAAACACCATCATCAACTACTATATCTTTATCAAAAGTATTTTCTTCGATTAATTCTTGATGAAATGGATGTAATAAATTTTTTCTTATCGGTGTCATTAAAATACTCTTTAAAGAATCAGTTTCCAAATCTTCACTAAAAGAGCCAAAAAAGAGTGCATCTTCATGAGATTGATAATCCAAAAATAAAAGTCCTTCTGTGTCTTCATCCCATTTAGCAAATCTAATTCCACTATGTTCTATATCTAAAGTACCATCAACATTAGGAATCTCTTTTTCCCTCATTTTCATGTTTCTAGTAAATTTAGAAGTCATGATTTTATCAGCTTTTTCATCAAAAGATTCTTGATTAACTATCTTAAAAGAAAACCATGAAGGATGAATTTCAAATGAATTATATTGATTTTTTAAACACTCACTAAATTTTCCAGAGCGAAACAAAACCCCTAATTCCAAAGCAAATCTTTTAAAAAATCTACTAACTAATCCAGCCTTTTCTCTAAAAAAACATTCCAACTTAGCCTTTTTATTTTCAAGTTCTACTATGCGAAAATAAAAATTACTCAACCGACTAACATCAACAGATACATCTTCCTTTAAAGCTTCTAATTCTTGATTTATTCTTCTATATTCGATTCTAAGTCCTAAAATAACTTCGCCCAAATAATAATAATCCCTAAAATTCATTTTTGTTCCTTTCTATCTCTCTTTCTTGTCATTTCATGTTCACTAACATGCTTTTGTCTAGTTTCCTGTTCTTCACCCAATTTATCAAAAAGTTCCAATAAAAAACGTTTTTCATCATTTTGAGAACTAGTTTCAAAAAATTGTCGTATTTCTTGACTCGCGTCTGCATCATTCTTTATTTCTACATCAAAATTTTGAGTTAAAACTTCTTTTGATTTTTCTACGATATCATCTCTTAAACTTGATTTTAATTCCTCTATTTTTTCAATTTGCTCTTCATAACTTAGCTTACTAACTGGACCACTAGTCTTTAAAATAGTTACCTCATTTGTCTTTTTATTCTCTTCATAATAGATTTGGCTAATACCATTTTCGCTTTCAAAAGAAAAAATTACTGCCTGACCCACTCTTTTTTCCCAAAACGCAAACACTAAAACAGCATTTAAACCTGTCGGCTTTTTTTCATATTCTCTTCTTTCATATCTATCCATCTCATGGCAAGCATCTAAAATAGCTAAAGAATCAATTAAATGAGGCTGAATTCTTGGATACAGAGCAAGTTTCTTTGTCATTACTCCCAAATTATAAAGAGGAATAAATAAAGACAGTACAGTTCTTTTCGCAGCATTAGGATCAATATGATTCTTTAATTCATTAATTCTTTCAAAATCTAATTTATATCCTGCATCCGCAATATCTTTAAACATTCTAAACTCATACTTGAGCTCTGCGCCAAAACTCAAAATAATAGAACCAAGCCAAAAGATAAAAAATCCCATTTTAAAACCTCCTAAATAAATGGTGTCCCAAGCGGGATTCGAACCCACGATCTCTAGCGTCGGAGGCTAGCATTCTATCCAGCTGAACTATTGGAACATGTAAATATTCTACCACAAAACAAAAAGAAAAAAAAGACTTGCCATTAAGTAAATACGATAATATCACTTCTCTTTGTTTTTCATATCAAAAATTATATTCTTTCAAAATTATTATTAATTATTGTGTTTCGATTAAATTCTTATTTAGAGTTTCTAATTCTTTAATTGTTTTGTCATTTTCTAATACTCTCATTTGTCTAATAGCAGAATCATTTAATTTAATTAATCTTTCACTCTGAGGAATATTGTCATTAATTAGTTCAGCATTCGTATTTTCTAAATTGCACAATATTAATAAATGCTTTAAGTCAGTATGATCTCTAATATTCCCTTTTAAATTCGGATTATTTTCTCTCCACTCTTTTGCTGTCATACCAAATAAGGCAACATTTAACACATCTGCTTCTTCAGCGTAAACATATTTCTTTTGTTTCTCTGTTAATTTAGGAACAATATTTTGTTTAATTGAATCAGTATGAATTCTATAATTTGCCTTTGCTAACATTCTGTTCGCCGACCAATCCACTTGATGCTGATATGCTTCATTTCTTTTCAATCTTTCAAATTCTTGTATAACATATAACTTAAATTCTGGGGAAAGCCAACTTGCAAACTCTAAGGCAATATCACTTCTAGCGTAAGTTCCACCGTTATTACCAGATTTTGAAATAATTCCAATTGCATTTGTTTCTTTTATCCATTTTTGTGGAGACATATAAAAACTGTTTTTTCCAGCTAAATTTTCAAAGGTTGTAAATTCGTGACCTTTAAAATTTTCATTATTTAGTTTTTCCCATAATCCTAAATAAGCAATAACATCTTTATTTCTCATCCAAGTTTGTATAGGAATTTTAGGTTCTTCTGGATTTGCATATCTTGCTAAATCTGTTAATGATATAAATTCTTTATTATCTATTGTTATAACTTTTATTT
The DNA here is from genome assembly GCA_944358135.1 of uncultured Bacilli bacterium. GTDB lineage: Bacteria > Bacillota_I > Bacilli_A > RF39 > UBA660 > Caccenecus. Next base: position 12,802 of record CALVQN010000021.1, on the reverse strand, counting down.
TATTGTCATTTACATCTAATTCCGATTTTATTATTTCTTGCTTCATTAAATCCTCCAAAATAAATGGTGTCCCAAGCGGGAGTCGAACCCACGATCTCTAGCGTCGGAGGCTAGCATTCTATCCAGCTGAACTATTGGGACATATATGCATTATAGCATAAAATAAAGACAAAAAAAAGACTTACTATTATGTAAATCTTATAATATCAAATACCGTAATATAAATCATAAGTAGAATAATCAAGAAGAAGAATATCATATGACATGCATTTTCAAACTTAGCATTAATTGGACTTCCCTTTATTTTTTCAATAATAAGGAATAAAATTCTTCCTCCATCAAAAGCAGGTATTGGTAAAATATTAATTAAACCAACATTAATACTTAAGAAAGCAATTAAATAAACAATTTGTTGTATTCCCATAGATAAACTCTCTCCTACCACATGATATATTCCTACTGGTCCAGATAAACTACTTAAAGAAATTTGTCCTGTAAATAAATTAATAACGGTAATCCACATTGTTGAAATAAGACTCCAAAATCTTCCAAAAGCATATTTTATACTAGCCAATAAACCACGTTCTGTAGTTTGTTCAATACCAAATCCAAAAGTTTTTTGTTCTTCTCCAGTCTCTGTTTCACTAACTTCTGGTTCTAATTCCAAAGTAATAACTTCTCCATCTCTTTCTACTTCAAATTCATAAATATTACTATCATTTCTAAGATATAGAACTATTTGTGTTTGATCCCAAGTAGATACTTTATGATCATTAATCGAAAGAATCAAATCTCCTACTTGTAATCCACCTGCTTCAGCAGCCGAATCTTCAAGTACTGTACCTACTCTTGGTTCCAAACTATTAGCTCCCCAAATAAGAGCCATAACAAATAAAATGATAATTGCTAAGACAAAGTTATTAAATACACCAGCTGCGAGTATAATAACTCTTTGCCACCATTTTTTATTACACATAAAGTCTTCTTTTTTAATTTTCTTTGTATCATCATCTTCATATACTTCTCCAGCCATAGATACAAAGCCTCCAATAGGAAGAGCACGAATATTATAATTTATTCCGTCTTTTCCTTTATGAGACTTAATTAAAGGCCCCATTCCAATAGAAAACTCATAAATATGAACACCAGCTTTTTTTGCTGTAATAAAATGCCCAAATTCATGAACCAAAATAATTAATCCTAAAATAAAAATTAATAGAATCAAAACAATAAACCACATATTTTATCCTCCTATAATAACGAATAGAATAGTAAAAAGCCTAACATAATTGCAATAGTACTATCTAGACGATCTAATATTCCTCCATGTCCTGGAATTAAATTACTAAAATCTTTAATATCATTTTCTCTTTTTATTTTACTAAAAATTAAATCACCGATCTGTCCTAATATAGATAAAGCTAAGGTAACTAGCACAACACTTACACTAATAGAATTAACTAAAAAATGATAAAATACACATGCTACTACTGTACCAATTAAAGAGCCTAAAACACTTCCTTCTATTGTCTTTTTAGGACTAACCTTTGGTATCAATTTATGATGCCCAAAAGCCATTCCCATAAGCATAGCAAAAGTATCAGTAAAAATAAAGATTAAAATAAGATAAATAAACAAATATAAATCAGTCATTCGAGCAAGTATCATTGCATTAAATGAGACGCCAAGTAAAATAATCGTACCAATAAGGAATAAAGCATCTGTAGCAGTATACTTCTTCTCATCATAAAAAATAGATAAACCAAGCAAAGAAAGAAGTAAAATAGCAATACCCCGATAAGTAACACCAAACATAATCGAATATCCATCATATTCAGCTAAAACAATCAGAAGTAAAGTAATAACACTAACTAAACTAACAAGTAGTGGTAGTTCATGATGACTCTTATTTAAATCCAACATTTCTTTTAAAGCCAAGATACTTACAACTCCAACCCCAAAGCGAAATAAATTACCTCCATACCAAACAATAGGAATAACTATTGCTAACATAACAATTGCACTAATAATTCTTTTTTTCATACTATCCAACTTTCTACTATAACAAGTATACTATTACTATCTATTTAAGTCAAGTTACCTATATAGACCAATTTTTTCTTTCATAAACATAAATTTATTTTTAGCAATCTCTCTAGTAATTTTAATATTTTCATCTAAAATCTCATCAAGCTTACTACTATTTATAATGTCAAAATAACGTTTTTGAATACCCTCAACTTCTTCTACTACTATATCCGCAACATATTTTTTAAATTCACCATAATTTTTATTAGCAAACATATCTTCTATTTCTTTTATACTAAGACCAGTTATAGCAACACAAATATTAATTAAATTACTAATTCCTGGTTTATTTTCTGGATCAAATTTAATTAAACAATCACTATCTGTAGTAGCACCCATAATCTTTTTACGAATAGAAGCTACATCATCTAAAATACGAATAACTCCCTTCGGATTATCACTAGATTTACTCATCTTTTTATCAGGTGTAACTAAATCCATAATTTTAGTACCAGCATCAGTAATATAAGCATCAGGAACTTTAAAAGTCTCCCCATATTTTTTATTAAATCTTAAAGCAATATTACGAGCTAGTTCCACATGTTGTTTCTGATCAATTCCAACAGGAACATAATCAACATCATAAGCAAGAATATCCGCCGCCATTAAAACAGGATAAGTAAAAAGTCCAGCATAAAAATTAGCATTTTTACTACTTTTATCCTTAAATTGAGTCATCCTTGATAACTCTCCAAAAGGTGTATTACACTCAAGCAACCATGAAATATTCGCATGATATTCATTTTCAGATTGAATAAAAATTATATTTTTATCTGGATCAATCCCACAAGCAAGATATAAAGCTACTAAACTACGAATATTTTCATGTAACTTTTGAGGATCTTGAGGAACTGTAATCGCATGCATATCCGCAATAAAAATATATGATTTAAACTCATCTTGCATACGTACCATTTGTTTTATTGCTCCAATATAATTTCCAAGTGTAATTACTCCTGAGGGTTGAATACCTGTTAATATTGTTTTTGTTACTTTCTCACTAAATTCTCTCATAATAAAACCCACTTTCTTTTTTAAGTATACCAAAAAATAAATAAAAATAAAAGTAAATAATGAAAAAAGTTATTTCCAAAAGAAACAACTTTTTAAAATGAATCTATATTAATCTTTACATTCTTAATATGATTTAAATAAGCATGAGCCAAGATAATTGTTCTAAGAGCTTTTGCATTCTTTCCACCCTTACCAATTACAGCACCCATATCTTCATCCGAAACTAAAATTTCCAAAATAGTTTCATCTTCATCCTGAGTAAAAGCACTAACTTTAACTAAATCAGGATTTTTAACAATATTTTTAATTAAATAGGTTGCAAACTCTGTAATTTCCATATTACTTACCTGATACTTTTCCTGCTGCATACTTAGCCATAATTCCTTCATGAGAAAGAATAGAACGTACAGTATCAGTAGGAATAGCTCCTTGATTTAACCATTTTAATGCCAATTCTTCATTTACATTTACTTCTGCTGGTTTTTTTATTGGATTATAAGTACCAACAGTTTCAATAAATCTACCATCTCTTGGACTTCTAGCATCAGCAGCTACAATACGATAAAATGGTTTTTGCTTAGAGCCCATTCTCTTAAGTCTCAATTTAACTGCCATAAAGTTTTCCTCCTTTGTACTTACATTCTATCATACATAAGACGAAGTGTCAACTATTTTTAGTTGACACTATTTCAAATAATCCTCATCAATTTCATTCATTACTTCATCTACTTCTTCAGAAGGTACATCTTCGATTATATCATAGTCATCTTCCTCTTCTTCAACACTTACTTTAATCATAGTATTACCAACTATTTCAACTCCAAGTTCTTTTTCAATTGATAAATTAACTACCCCATTTTCCGTAGAAACATCTGTAACAGTAGGTTGTGTCAAGCTTCTTACAATAATTTCTGATGCATCATTTAAAACTGCACCATCTTTAAGTCTAATATTCATTTTATCTTCATAAGTAAAATGTTCAGTTGCTACTGCAGTTTTTGTATCATTATTATAAGAATACCAAACATTGACATCAAAGCCTCCATGAATAACAACAGCACCATTCCCACTGCTTCCTTCAAAAGTATGATTAATTACCCAACAGCCTAAAACTGTATCAGGGATTTCACTCGGAGTTACCGAAAATTTTGATACACTTGTCTTTTTTGCTTTACCAATTACCGCCTTCGTAACGATCTCTTTAAAACTTGCCAATTTGATTCCTCCTCTATTTTAATCTATGCAGGAAAGGCATAAAAGTGCACTTAAAAGTTTAATAATTAAAGAAAATCTGTTATAATAAAATGGGTGAAGGAAATGGATTGTATTTTTTGTAAAATTGTAAATGGGGAAATACCAAGTAAAGTGTTATATGAAGATGAATTAGTATTAGTAATTATGGATGCTAACCCAAATGTAGATGGCCATGCACTAATTATACCAAAAAAACATTACACTGATTATTTAGAACTAGATAAAGAAATTTCAACTCATATATTTGAAGTAGCCAAAAATATTGGACCAAAAATTATGCAAAAATTAGGAGCTACAGCTTTAACTCTTCTAGTTAATTATGGAACAGATCAACAGGTAAAACACTTTCATCTTCATTTATTACCTAACTTTGGAACTTCCACATCACAAGCAACAAAAACAAATGATGAAGTATACGCTATTTTAAAAGAGCTATCTAATTAACAGATAGCCTTTTATTTTACGTGACCAATTTATTTTGGCCGACATTGTTGGCTAAAACTTAAAAACTCAAAAGAATTATCTCATCCATTCTCTTTAATTATATAGCCTCCATAAGCTGATAAGTAGTAATAAATATATCCCTACTAGTTGTATACTCTATCACGTATTTATTCTTCTTTTTTACAATTAATAAACCTATCGTATTTTTATGATAAGGCTTTTTAATATTTTGATTAACATAATTTACATAAAGCTGTAATTGGCCTATATCTTTTGGATGATACTCTTTTACTTTTAACTCTACTACAATAAAACAATTTAATTCATAATTAAAAAATAATAAATCTATTTTAAATACATGATTTCCTATTTTAATTTTATATTCATGTCCAATAAGAGCAAATCCTGTGCCTAATTTCAAAAATCTAGTCTCTAACATACTAATAATGTATTTATGTAGTATTTTCTCATCTAATTTATTTATTTCTTTATCTGTTTTAATCAATATGGGATCCTTTATCATATCTTCAATAGTTAAAGTAGAATCACTATCAATTAATTTTATATTCTCCTTATCAGCATAAGATAATCTATCATAAGCTTTACTGATAAATGATTTAAGATCACTTGATTGATATAGTAGGTTCTTTCATTCTCATTTTTTAAGGAAAGAAGCTCAACTATATGCGACCAAGAAATGCTCGACATTGTAGAGCTTTTTGGAAAATATAAATAATAAAGGCGACATCGTCTTAAAAGTTCTTTACCATATGATTTACCATAAATTAAAAACAACCTATTCCCCCATTTATTGATTAAATTATCTCCATATTTTGCTCTTTTACTACCACCCTGGGCTTTTACTAACAATCGTCCAATATTCCAATTCATTTGTAATTTTTCACTATTATCTTGGAGCATTCTGACTCTTGCATTTACTTCATAATTTTCAATTAAATTCTTAATTTCTGTATAATATTGTTCTTCCATAAAACAAAGTCGACAAATAAATCATAAAGATCAAAAAAGCTAGCCAAAGCTAGCTCTACTTAATCTACAAATAAATGATTCATTAAATGTCTAATATTAATCGCTTGCAAAATACGTTTCAAGCCATTAATAATAGAACAAATAATACAGTTACCACCATAAACGGTAATTAATTCTTTATGATTTAACTTCATGCTATCCTTTCTAACGAGTGAACAGTATTATTTTATCATAGTTTCATTAAACTTGCTATATCTAAATAAGGAATAGTAGCATTAATTTCTCCACTACTCCAAGGCCCAACCTGATAAGGTGGAAAAATAATCTTTAAAGAATCTTGATCAAAGACTAAATATTGATAATTTTTATCAATAGGATCAAGTCCATCTTGAAACAAATAGGAATCTTCATAAATAAGTTCCTTTTTTTCATTTAATAATTGATGTTTAGCAATTATACTAATTTTTTCTAAAAACTCTTGTTTATTTGAAATAATATCATCAAGTGTTTTTTTCTTATGATCATCCAATCCATAATAAATGACTTTATCATACCGTATATCATGAGCACCACCCTGATAAGTATATAAAACAAAATGAATTGAAGCTATATCATGATAAAAATAAACATCATAAGAGATTCGATAAGTACTTCCCTTCTCATTATCTAATTTTATTTCTCCTAAAAAGATATTTTGTTCTTCTTCTATAAATTGATCAAAAAAATCTTGATAATCCTCCAAATAAACAAATTGATAATCCATAGCCAAATAATTATTCATAAATATTACCCCTTTTCTTACTAATTTTTGTTAAAAGAAAAATAGAGACGAATCTCTATTTTAAAGTGTTAAGTTTATTATTGGCCATATCCATGGCATTATTCACGAGCTTTGTAGCTTTCTTCTTTGTATTTTTATTATTTAAAGCATAAGCCATCATACCAGCTCCTGCTGCCATAGCAATAACACTACCAACCATTAACTTTTTCATACTTCTAACACCTCATTACTATTATGAACGAATAGTAAGAAATTTATTCATTAACTTCTCTTTTAACATAGTTTTTCTTAAAGAAGCATAATCATTATTTACAGCCATCATAAATGCCTCAGCCTCACCAATAATTACCAAACTCTTTTTAGCCCGTGACACACCTGTATAAATAAGCTTATTATAAAGCATTTTGTAATAGCTTCTAGTAACAGGCATAATTACGTGAGGAAATTCACTTCCTTGACTTTTATGAATAGTAATTGCATAAGCATGTTTAATTTGTATTAATTCTTCTTTGGGATATTCTACTTTTACTCCTTCAAAATCAATAACAATTAAATCTTTATTTTTACCACTTTTTGGTATAATTTTCCTAATATACCCAATATCACCATTAAAAACATTACTATCAGGATTATTTTGAAGTTGTAATACTTTATCTCCTTCTCGGTAAATGACTTCCCCAAAACGAATCTCTTCTTTATTAGAAGCAGGAGGATTAAATAATTCTTGAAGAAGGATGTTTAAATGATCTATTCCATTTTCTCCTTTATACATAGGAGCTAAAATCTGAATGTCCTCTTCATTAAGTCCCTTTTCTTTACTCATAAGACAAATCTTTCGAATCATTTCTCTTATATATTTTCCTTCTACACTTAAAAAATTATAATCATCTTTTTGACTTAGAAAATCTTCAGATAAATCCTTATTTTTAATTTCTAATGCTAAATAAGGAATATAAGAATTTTCACTTTGACGATAAATCTTCTCTAAAGGACAAAAAGTAAATAAATCAGACTCAATCAAATCATGTAAAATAAGTCCTGGGCCAACTGAAGGAAGCTGAAATACATCTCCAACCATAATTAGTTGGACATTACTTTTAATTCCTTTTAATAAAGCATCAAAAAGCATTACATCAATCATACTCATCTCATCAACAATAATCAAATTCTCCTGAGCTTTATGATATTCATTAACACCAAAATTATTAGTATCTTTATTCCATTTTAAGAACCTGTGAATTGTCATAGCAGGAAGTCCCGTTGATGAACTCATTTTTTTGCTAGCTCTTCCTGTTGGAGCAAGTAAAGCTATATTTTGTAGCACTTCCATAGGTGAGAAATCATGCATTTTAATATACAATTTCACAATAGCATTAATAATTGTTGTTTTACCAGTACCAGGACCACCAGATATAATGGTAATCTTATTTTCTAAAGCTCTTTTAATCGCATTTTTCTGATCTTCATTATAACTTACATGATTTTCTTCTTCTAGCAAGGAAAGTTCTTTATCAAAATCATAAAAAGGCGTAACATTACTCACATTTAACTCATAAAGATTATCAGCAATATCTTTTTCTGCTTCATAATATTCTATTAAATAATAAAGACCACCTTCTATAACAATTTTATTTTCTTCTTCCAAACTATATATATTCTCCTCAAATACAACATCATCTAAAATTAAATCAAATTCTTTTTTTAAAGCATCTTTAATCTCTTCTTCTAAATTATAAGTATCTCCATGATTATTACTAAGCCGCCTCATCGCCTCAATGATACAAGCTTTAAGTCTAACTGTATCCATATCTTCATGGGTACTTTTATAAATTGTATCTATTTTATTAAAATCCATCATTTCTGTTAAAACATATAAGTTAGATTCAATAATATACTTAGTAGAAGGTCCATACTTCTTGTATATTTTAGTTGCCTCAGGAATAGTAAAACCAATCTCATTTAATTTAATCAAAGCATCATCAGCATCAGAATATTCAAGTAAAGAATCACGAATAGTTTTTTTCTTTGCATCACTTAACCCTGGAATAACATCTAAAGCATGTTCATCCCTCTTTATTTTCTCAACTGCATCCATTCCTAAAACTTCTACAATTTTCTCTGCTGTTTTCTCTCCACATCCTTTAATTAAGGAACTAGATAAAAACTCTACTAATGCATCTTCACTACTAATTTTCTCTTTTTCATATGACTTTACTTGATATTGAAAACCAAATCTTTCATGGCGTGTTGCCTGTCCATACAAAATAAAAGTCTCCTCACTATTAATATCCAAAAAAATACCTGTAACAGTAACAGTTTTTCCTACATAATCTTCCATTTTACTATCATTAGTTTCTTTAACGCGAAAAACAGCTACAACGTAGCCATTATCTTTATTTTGATAAATAATATTTCTGACTTTTCCTTTGATGTAATTCATAGTACTACTCCTAAATTATCGACGAGATGATGGAAAAATAGTAATTTCTGGACTATACACATAAGCCCCACTTGCTTCATCATATTGATATACCGCTCCATCACTAGTAACACCTAAAGTATGTTCAGGATTTTTAAATACCATAATATCTCCATCATCTAAAAACATATATTCTATTACTTCATTATTTTCTTCTTTAACATAATAAACATTACTTAAATTATCTGTATATTTCTTAACTCCATCTTGAACAAAATAACTTCTACCTTCACTGTCTTCTAATAAATCATCAGGATTATAATACGTTACCACTTCTTTATTTGGTAAATCTACCTTTTTTTCTAGCATTCCTTTATCACTATAAGAAAATCCTTTTTCTAAAGCATCAAAATCCTTTTTTGTTTTTTCATCACTAGACATAGGCATATTAACTACTTTTGCACGTGTACTTAATTCATCGTCATCTTCCCAATTAAAAAATCTCTTTTCCATTTTTTCTTCACCACCTTTATTATATCTTACTTTCCTCTTTTAAACAAGATGCTACACTAGCATAAACATTCATTTTATTTATTTTTTCCAACTTACAAGTATATATTTGATTTAACTTATATTCTCCCTTTAAATACACTTTAATATAATTAGAAGTAAATCCAACTGTATACTCTCCTTCATATTCCTCAGTTAACACATCTAACTCTTCCCCTAAAAACTTAGAGTAATATTCTAATTCTAACTCATCAGATAATTTAAGAAGCTTATGCACTCTTATTTTTTTTATTTCATCATCCACTTGAGGCATACTTGCGGCAGCAGTACCATTTCTAATGGAATACGGAAATACATGTAACTTACTAAAATTTATTTCTTTACAAAAATCATAATACTCATTAAAACATTCATCATCCTCATAAGGATGCCCCACAATACAATCGGTTGTAATAGAAATTGATGGTCTAATTGCTCTTATTTTCTTTATTTTCTCTCTAAAATACTCTGTATCATATTTCCGATTCATCTTTCCTAAAACAGTATCACTACCACTTTGAAGAGGAATATGCAAGTGATTAGCAATCTTCCCATTATGTTTTAATAAATCTAAAAACTTATCATTTAATTCAGTAATTTCTATACTCGAAATACGTATTCGCTCTAATCCATCAATTTTACTAAGTTCTAAAATAAGATCACTTAAATCATGACCATCAGAAGAATAACTACCCGTATGAATACCTGTTAAAACAATTTCTTTATGACCATTAGCAACAAGTATTTTTACTTCCTCTATTACTTTTAAAAACTCCTTAGACCGAATACTTCCTCTTGTAAAAGGAATAATGCAATAAGAGCAAAAATTATCACAACCATCCTCTATTTTAACAAAAGCTCTAGTATGCGTAGTAAACTTATCTACATTCATATCTTCAAAATCTAAAGCTCTATTTTTTGTAAAATAAGAATATTTTTTATGGGTATTTAAATATTCACGGATTAATGAAGCAATTTCGCTTTTCTTTTTATTTCCAAGAAGTATATCTATACCCATATTAGAGTATTCCTCCCAATTATTTTGAGTACTACAGCCAACTACAACAAGTACTGCATCACTATGTTCTCTTCTTGCTCTTCTAACTAATTTTCTAGATTTACGATCAGCAATATTCGTAACACTACAAGTATTAATAATCACGATATCTGGATTTTCTTCATTATAAAAATAGCCAGAGCTAAGCATACTCTCCAGCATAAATTCACTTTCATAAGCATTTACTTTACATCCCAAAGTAACAATCATAAATTTCATAGAAATCCCCCTAAACAGAAACTAGTTTAACTTTTGTTGTAATTGCTTTAAAGCTTCTAAAAAAGCTTCTTCTTTCTCATAAGAAATAACAGACACTTTAATTTCTGGTTTAACTACAACATCTTTATTAACCAAATTATCTAAATTAACTTTTTTAACTGTTAAATCATCATCAAAACTTTCTTCCTCAGAATAATTAATTGCAAAATCATTCTTTCTCTTTAACAATTCATCATAACTAATAATTGCTTTTTCTTCCTGTTCCTCTTCATATTTATTTAAATTAATATTAGTTGGCTCAGCATTTTCTAAAGCCTCTGTAATCTCTTTTAAACTAGTAATTTCATTAATACTATCATCTATCTTTTTATTTTGAAAATCTTGTTTGAGAGTGATATTATTATTATCTTCATCTTCACGGTTTTCTCGAATAAAATAAATAAGGACAATTACTAATAACATAAGGGCTAAAACTGCGAAAAAGAAAACTACATCTACAAACGATAATGTTTTTATAAAGCTTACCATGTCATTAATAACTTGCATAATAATATCACCACAACTATATTCTATCAAAAAAATGCCAATTAATAAAGAGGCATTTTAATATTTACATTCATTTTCCAAACACTTTACACTAACTTACCACATATGGATCTGTACTAGTGCCAGTACCTGTAACTTTAACAGTTCTATTTAAACTAATAACAGGTCTTAAAGATCTATATAAAGTACCGCTAGCATCATCATTCAGATCTCCATTACTTCCTACAACAAATGGATAATAATCATCTTCATCACTATTAGATAAAGAACTAACCCACCAAGCAGACTCTATTTCACTATTGTATAAATAGTAAGCTGTATTCTCTTCATCATACACTCCACCAGCATATACTACTTCATCAGCAGTAAGTAATCCTATCTTACTAGTAAATCTTTTCCCTAAACAATTGAGTGTTGGTATTTCATTCGTAACTATTCTTGTATAAGCATTATAAGTATCATCACTCTTACCTGATTCACTACAATATCTATTATTTGCAATATATTTATCATAATTACTTAAATGATTATCATAATAACTAACTAAAGCATCATATACATCAGTTTCCTTAAAATCTTCATATCCAGTTGCCTCTTCATTATATCTAACAACAGTATCATCTACACCATCTAAAACAAGTTTAACTGTGCCATTCCCATTAATTCTAACTATTCTCCAAGATAGACCTGCAAATTGTACATAATTATTTTCTACTTCCCCTCTAAAATAATAAGTAGTACCATCGTCATCTTCACTTTCGAGTAAACCAGCTTCACCTGTAGTAATCTCATTTTGATTCAAAATAGTCATATAAAAATATTCTTCCACATCTTCTATCTTCTCAACTTCAATCTTAAAAGTAGTACTACTATTATTAGTTACAGCTAAGGTAAAATTCTGAGTTTCCCCTGAACCAATCAAAATATTATCCATAACCATATTATCTTCATCACTCAAATGTACTTCTTCAACTTGTATAGAAGCATCAGTACTGCTAAGCCTGTAGGTAACATCACTACTAAAACCACTAATATCGGTAAGTCTTATCTCATAATATACATCATTAACCCCACTATTAGTAACCGAAAACCTATACTCCCCATTACCAATAATAGTTGAACTATCTAAATAATTAATCGATAATTCATCACTTACTACTACTAATGTCTCAGGATCTATTACCTGATCATAAAACAAATAACCAACACCAATACATCCAACTAAAACAATTAATAAAGCAATAAAAGTTAAACTTCTTTTATATACAATTCTCATATGATCAACCCTTTATAAAAGTATATTAAAAAACTAAGAAAAAAGCAATACCTTATCAACAGTTATGACCAACTTCTACATAATAATCGTTAGTATTTACAGCCATGACAAAAGATAAGTGTAGTTCACTTATTTTTTTAATGCTTGTAATTCTGTAAAAGTATA
>CALVQN010000020.1 GCA_944358135.1 uncultured Bacilli bacterium | reverse complement strand
TCACCCGTGTGTGCTGGGGGAATTCCTAAGTCGTCCTGCAACTCTTTATAAATGTTTTGCAAAGATGGAGGAATAGCTACTCCTTTTTGAACTGAAAAAGAAAGTCCATGTGCTTCCCCTACTCCATGGTATGGATCTTGGCCTACAATTACTACTCTTGTATCTTTATAGCTAGTTAATTTTAATGCTTCAAAAATATGATCTTTGGGTGGAAATACTGTATGATGACGATATTCCTCTTCCACTACATGGTAAAACTTTTTAAATCCTGGACTACCCCAAATAATTTTTAATAATTCATCCCAATCATTTCCTATCATAAATCACTACTTCTTTCTTTTACTTTCTAACGAGAACCTTTTCTTTGATTTTCCTCTAAGTATTTAATATAGTATTCTTCTACCTGTTTGGTATATTCATTATCTAACTTAGCTGTAGGCCTAGTAAAAATATTTACATATGTCGATCTATCATTATCACTTTTCTTGATAAAAGCTCCTTGAACTGAATAGTTATTATTGCCCATTGGTTTTAAAACAATTCTTACTTGATCACTTTTTAGTTCAATAAAACTACCATTTGTTGATAAATATTTCGTATTGCGATTATCACCACTTTTAAAAGTATTTATTAAATCTAATATAGTACTGTATGATTCTTCGCGCATATTTTCAATATCTTTAACAAAATAACATTTGGTAGGATCAATACTGTTAGTAGAATAATACAAATGGGTTAGTTCATTTATATCTGATGGTAATTCTGATATTTTAGATGTTTCTAACTGCTCTTGTTCAGTAAGTTTTGAAGATAATGTATCAATTTTTTCTCTGACAAACATATATTTTTGATATAACTTTTTATAGTCGTCTTTAATGGTTTGTAATAAAGGAATATCAAAATAAAAATCTTTATCTTTTAAAACTGAAATCAAGGAATATATTTCATCTTGATAGTATTTTAAGATATTTTGGTATACATAGATTTGTTCTTCTATTGTTAAATTATTAAAAGTTAAAATGGTTTCAATATTAGTTAGAGGATTACTCTCTATAGCATTAATAGCATTTTGAATAGCTTTTTTTAATTTATCACTTTCAATAGGTTCGATTGTTATTTCTTCATAGCCACTGTTAAGCATATTTAAAACTAAGTATAAATCACTACTAGCGATAGAATTAAGTCTTCCTTCATGACACTTGGTGTTATGAATTTTAATAAATTCCATGGTTTTAATTAAGTCAACATCACTTAGTTTCTCTTTTATTAAGCGATTTTTGATGAAACCCATTAAATTAGGTGATAATACTTGATAATAATGTAGAGCATTATAGGCATTCACAGTGGAATCTAGGATATTTTTAAATATATTTAAATTAGTATTTGTTATAAATAAATCATTTTTGAGCGTTGGAAGCAAGTTTTTTATATTGTATTCATTTAAATGCAAACGATATTTTTCATATAATCGTTTTTTAGCATCTGGTGATACTTTCCCATTTTCTAAGTCATTTATTTCTTCTTCTAAACTAGTTTTTTCAGCTAATAGGGAAGCTATATGAAAGCGATAATCAAAAATATCTTTTCTTAATGAGCCTTTTAAATTATATATATTCATAATTTTCCTCCCTTACATTTTTCTTTCTCTTCTAACATATCATTAAAAGTATTTTCAAGTTCTAATGCTTTTCTATTTGATAATCTTTGTCTAAGAGAAAGTCATACAAATAAAACCATTTTCAATCCCCTACTTGTGATAATGTTCATTATTATTTATTTTAAATGCTCTATATATTTGTTCTAAAAGTATTCCTCTAAATAAACCATGGGGAAAAGTTAGTTTAGAGAAGGAAAGTTTATAATTACTTCTATTTTTGATTCTGTTACTTAATCCTGTTGATGAGCCTATAATAAGAGTAATCGTACTATGAGTAATAAAGGTTTTATCGATTAGCTTAGCAAAAGATATGCTATCTAACTCATTTCCCTCTATTTCTAGGGTAATAACATAATCATTTACCCCAATAGATTTCTCAATATTACTTGCTTCCTTCTCTAAATCCTCTTCATCTTTTAGTTCAATTATTTCTAACTTATGATATTTATTAATTCTATTAGCATAATCACTTACTAAATCTACTAAATATTTTTCTTTAAGTTTTCCTAAACAAATGATTTTTATCATACTTCAATCACTTCACTTGCTTCATCTGGTTTAGCGCACTTAATGTCTCTAAACCTAATATTATAAGTATCAAAAATATGATGAATTTCATTTAAAGCTAGTTCTTCCGTGTTATTTTTTTCTGACAAGTGCATTAAATATATTTTTTTGGTTTTATCCCCAATTAATTTGGTTAAATAAAGACTACAAGCATTGTTGGATAAATGTCCATAATCAGATAGTACTCTTTGTTTTAACCAATCGGGATATGGTCCGTGTTGTAACTTTTCAATATCATGATTACTTTCAAATAAATATATTTCTTTATTTTGTAAATATTTGAAGTTTTTATGATTTACATAACCTGTATCTGTTACATATACTACTGAGTGTCCATTAGACTCAAAAATAAAGTTTCTTGAATCTGTTGCATCATGGCTAGAATGAATACAATAAACTTGTAAGTTATTTAATATTACTTCATCATCATAAATTAATATATGTTCATAATCATGTATATCATCTAATTCTTTAAACATATCATTAGATATAACAATAGTTGGATGATATTTTTTTAAAAATGTTTTTAGGGCTGATATGTGATCATTATGGAGATGGCTTATAAATATATAATTTATTTCTTCTGGGTTTACTCCGATATTTTCTAATTTGTCAACAATATATTTCCGATTCTTTCCTATATCAATTAATATTTTGTAATTATCTGTTTCTATATAAGTGGAATTTCCCCCTGAACCACTTGCTAAAATACAAACTTTCATTATCTATATAAGTCTAACGGATCTAAGTTGACGCCATTGTATGTTACTTCAAAGTGTAAATGAGCTCCTGTTGATGAACCAGAGTTACCCATATAGCCAATTCTTTCTCCTCTAGATACAGTCTCGCCTACCCTTACTAAAACTGTTTGATGTAAGTGTGCATATCTGGTTATGTAGCCATTTCCATGATCAATGATAATTTCATTACCCATTTCACCACCACATGGATCTCCATATCCCATACCTTGTGATGGACATGAATTATAAACATAAGTAACTGTACCTTCTGCTGCTGCATAGATTGGTGAACCAAAGTTTCCTGCTCCTGATATATCTATTCCTTGATGCATACGACCCCAACGCCATCCACGGTAACTGGTAATTACATATCCTCTGTTAGTAGGCCATGCCCATGCACCATCTAAATTTACAGGATCGTGAGCATTACTTATTCCTCCTCTATTTGGACCAACAGTAGTAATTTCATTTTGAACTTCTTGAATGGTAGCAATTAATTCTACTTCTGCTTCTTGGCTTCTTACTCCATTGGTAACTGCATAGGTTTCACGATAACGTTCAATACCATTTTGACCTGGAGTAGTAACCTCATTAAATCCTATAGGTTTAGAATTATCTCTTACTGTTTCACTTTCATAATAAACTATTTCATCAGATATTTCATATAATTCGTAAACAAAAGTAATTTGAGGATCAATCAAAGTAACGTTTACTTCATCTCCTACTCTTAATATCGTATCTTCTGATTTATAAGTTGGATTAGCAATTAAAAATTCATCTACGTTTAATTTGTTATCATTTGCAACAGAAGCAATAGTATCTCCAAGTTCAATTGTGTAATATTCGCTATCTGGATTACTACCAAATAATAAAAATTGACTTAATTCTACTTCATCTGTATATATTTTTTCATTTACACTAATAAAAGCCTCTTTAATTGTAATATCTTCTTCAAAATACATATTTTCAATTAAACGTCCTGTATCAACAATTTCTGCTTGAGTATTATTAATATAATTTTCATATTCATTTTCTTCTAAAAAGGCATTTACAACTCTTAATAAAGCATTTTCAAAAACTTCTTTATCTAAAACATTAATTGTATATTCTTCTTCATCACCTTTAATTGTGATAATATAACCTTGTAAAGTAAAATCATCTGCTGCTTCTATTCTATCGTATACTTCGCTTATACTATCTGTTGTGTTGTTATAAGTATTTATTGCAATTACTTTTAGATCTGTTGGAGGATAAACATTGGTAACATTATAATTTTCTTTAATTGTGGTTTGATTTTCGTCAATTAAATTATATAATTCTTCTTCATTATCAATAACTCCAATTTTTTCTCCACCTAAATAAACTTGATATTTTAAGTATGCAGGTGTAAATATTTTATCTGTCATATTACTTAGGAATAAGATTAAACCTGCTATTAAAGTAATTAAAACAGTTATTCCTATATTTTTTTTACTCATTATATCCTCCTTCATTGTTTTCTGTATGTAAATAATTTTTGAAATTACTCATATTTAGTTCAAAGAGTAGTCTATATAATCCTGTTGAACCCTTTCTATGCTTAGCAATGATTACATCAATAGGAACAATGCTTTCTTTCTTTTCGCTTTTTGCTTCATAGTAATCTTTACGATTTAAAAATAAAACTAAATCAGCATCTTGTTCTAGAGAACCTGATTCTCTTAAATCTACTAGGGCTGGTTCTTTGTTTTCTCTTTTGTCAACACTACGAGAAAGTTGGGCTAAGGCGATAACAGGAACATCTAATTCTAGAGCCATTGTTTTTAAACTTCTTGATATTTCTGATACTTCAACTTGTCTTGATTCTATTCTATTTGAACCTGATGTTACTAACTGCAAATAATCGATTACTACTAATCCAAGGCCTTGGGGACTACTAGCAAGTCTTCGGCACTGTGCTTTAATTTCTGGGGCAGTAATACTAGCGTTATCTTCAATACAAATATTAGTGCTAGCAAGTTTACTCACCGCTTCATTGTATCTTTTCCAATCATTATGTTCCATTTTACCTGTATTTAACTTGTAAGAGTCAATTCCTCCTACACTTGCAATCATACGATTGACTAGCATTTCAGCAGACATTTCTAAGTTAAATATAGCTATTGCTTTATCGGTTGAAAAAGCAGCATTGGTGGCAATATTTAAAGCAAAGGCTGTTTTGCCCATACCAGGTCGGGCAGCTAGAATAATTAATTCTCCACCATGAAGACCCGCAGTAACACGATCTAAATCGTAAAATCCTGTCCTGATTCCTGTGATATCACTTTTGTTTTTCGCAAGTTCTTCAAGTCTTTCTCTTGCTCTTCTTAGTACTTCGTGAATGGGCGTAAACTCTGTTGAAGTACGAGCTCTTACCACATTTAGAATATTTCTTTCGGCATTGTCAAGCATATTAGTAATATTTTCGTCATTATAAGCACTAGTTACAATATCTGTTGCTGTATTAATTACATTTCTTCTTATCGCTGCATCTTTTAAGATTTTGATATAATATTCTAGGTTTGCTGATGTTACAACAGAATCAATTACTTCAGTTAAATAACTAGCTCCACCGATTTCATTAAAAGCTTTCTTTTTATCTAACTCAGCTTTTATTGTGGTTAAATCTACAGCTGTTCCCTCTTTATAAAGACTTATAATAGCATTAAAGATTGTTCTATTTTTTTCATTGTAAAACATATCTTCTGTTACTTCATCATTTATTTTTTCTAGAGCTTCACTACTTAAAAAGGCTACCCCTAGAACACTCATTTCTGCTTCTAAGTCACATGGTAATGCTCTTGATGCCACAAATATCACCTACTTACTTTTTTAATTCTATTCTTAATTTAAATGTTACTCTCTTATGTAGAATCACTTCTACTTCATGAATACCTAGTACATCTAAGTCTGTATCTAGTTTAATCATTTTTTTATCAACTAAATATCCCATTTCTTTTAATTTATCTGCAATTTGTTTGGTTGATACTTTACCAAATACTTTATCATTTGCTCCTGTTTTTACTTTAAAAGAAATGATTTTATTTTCTAGTTCTTTTTTTATTTTTTCAAATTCTTTTACTCTAGCTTCTTCATCTTTGGCCTCTTCATCTAATCTTCTATCTAATACTTCTTTACTTCTTTTGGTTAGAGGTACTGCTAGTTTATTTTTGATTAAATAGTTATTCGCATAACCATCACTTACTTCTATTATTTCATCTTTCTTTCCTACTTTTCTTACATCTTCTAGTAAAATAACTTTCATATAACCACCCTTTCTAACAAGTTATATTATATCAAAAAAAAGCTACTAATAAAAGTAGTTTATTTTCTTGAAAAGACAATCATAGCAATAAAGCCTAAAACTATAGCGCCAAATACACAGTAAACAATAATAGTCGCTACCATACTTGGTTCACTATATAAATCATCTAGTGTTAAAGCTTCTACATCAAACCTTTCCTCTTCAATAGTATTTGCTACAACATCTTCATATCCACCGTTTTCTTTATAATCACTTACAATATCAAATAATTCTTCCCAAGTACCAGTTCCATATCCGCTGATATACTCAGTACCTACTACAAAGAGTGGTGTTCCATAATTATCAGTTTTGTCTATTTCAAGTGCATCAGCGACAGTATCCATTAATTCAGCATTTTGATCATTGTCCCATACTTCATAAGTTACTATTTCGACATTTTCAGGTATTTCCTCACGATGATTATTAATATATTCTAAGGCATCTTCACAATGTTGACATGTGCTACCTCTAAATAGATATACTCTTATTGTATCCTCAGCATTTACCTTAATTGGTAATACCACTAAACTAGTAAACATTAATAATGTTAGTAAAAACTTCTTCAAAATTATCACATCCTCTTATGTATTATAGCAAAATATGTTTTTTTAGTAAAGATTAAATTATGGATTGTCTAGTATATAGATGATAGTATTCTCCCTTTTTTCGCATCAATTCTTTATGTGTTCCTTCTTCATAAACTTTTTTATCTTTAACTAACACGATTTTATCACAGTCTTTGATCGTAGAAATACGATGAGCAACAATTAGGGTTGTTCTATTTTTTGTTACTAATTCTAAGGCTTTTTCTAACTTTTTTTCAGTTTTTAAATCAATATTACTTGTTGCTTCATCAAGTATTAATACTTTAGGGTTTTGGATCATAATTCTTGCTATACATAATAATTGTCTTTCACCACTTGATAGATTAGATGCATTATTTAAAAGAATAGTATCATACCCTTTTTCTAAGGACATAATTACCTCATCTATTTCTAACATTTTACATATCTCTCTTACTTTTTCTAATTCTATCTTTTTATCTAATACTAAATTATCATAAACACTTCTTGAAAATAAATAATTATCTTGAAGCATCATACTGATATTTCCTCTTAAACAATTTAACTTTAAATCTTTAATATTTACACCATCAATGGTGATTTCTCCCTCTTTTACATCATAAAACCGTGATATTAAACTTAATACAGTTGTCTTTCCACTTCCAGTTTGTCCAACCAAACCGACTTTTTCTCCTTTTTTGATTTTTAAATTGAAATCATTTAATACTAAAGAATCATTATAGCCAAAATCTACGTGTTTAAATTCGATATTCCCCTCTATATCCATTACTTTGGCATTCTTTTTTTCTTCTATGACTAAAGGTTCATCTAATAATTCAAATATTCGCTCCAAATAACTACTTGCATCCATAATTTGACCTATATTAGAACTTAAAAATTGCATTGGATTCCAAATTCTTCCTGCATAAGTAGCAATAGCCATGATAGAACCGATGCTTGTTACAGGATACATATATATTAGACCTATGTAATAAATTAAGGCTGTTGTAGCAATATTAAAAATTCCTGATAAAGAAAAGTTTAGATTTCCAACAAAAAGGGTATGATATTCAGCTTTAATTTTCTTATTCTCTAATCGTGTTAAAATATGAGTATTTTTTTCTTCACGATTAAAAGATTGGGTTACCATAATTCCATTTACACTTTCACTTAAGAAAGCATTCGTATTTGCTGCTTTATCATTGGCAATTAGTTTTAATTTTCTTCTAAGTGGAGATATTAAAATAAAGAATAGGATTAAAATAATCGCAGGAATAATCGCAATTAAGCTTAAATATATATTCATGTTGAGCATAAAGATAGCAACAAAGATAAGAGAAAGAAAATCTAGGGCTACATCTACTAAGATATAACAAAATATTACAGCTACTTCATCAGGATAAGTGGAGGCTCTTGTATAGATTTTACCATGAGATTTTGTATCATAATAAGTATTGGGTAAATATTCTAGTTTTTTAAAGATATATACTTTTAAATCTAGAGCTATCTTGTTTAATAAAATGGATAATTGATTGCTTTTCTTTTTCGATAAATAGGCAGATAATAAAACACATATGAGCATAATTCCTGCTAGAATAATAATTTTATTATATTCTTTGGCAGGAAATACCTCATCTATAGCATAAGCAATAATCTGAGGAATTAGTAAAACTAAAATAGAAGAAATTATACTTAAAAGAATTGCTATAAATACTCTTCTTTTATATGGACTAACATATTTTAAGATTCTTTTCATGTTTTGCCATGAAAATGATGTTTTATTTTCATCTTCTTGATAGTTATTGATCATGATAATCCCTCCTGAATCTTGTATAATTCGTAGTAAAGTCCCTTCTTCTTTAATAACTCTTCATGGGTTCCTACTTCTGCTACTACACCTTTATCTAATACGACAATTTTATCTGCATTCATTACACTTACTATTTTACTAGCAATGATTACTTTGGTTGTTTTTATTTTTAAATTGGCAATACTTTCATTAATCTTTTCTTCTGTTTCTATATCAAGGGCACTTGTAATATCATCTAGTAATAATATATCAGGGTTTACGGCTAGAGCTCTAGCTAAAGATAATCTTTGCATTTCTCCGCCTGATAATCCCACTCCTTTTTCTCCTATCATGGTATCTATTTTTTGGGGAAGTTTATCAATGTATGTACAACAAGCAAGACTAGCGTAATGATAAGCTTCTTCCTTAGTAATATTCGTACCATAATTAATATTGTTATAAATTGTATCACTAAAAAGGAATGGATTTTGAGAAACATAGCCAATTTTTTCTCTAATATCCTTAATATTTAAATCTAAAAAGTTATCTTTTCCTATTAATATTTCTCCAGACTCAGGAGTAATTAATCCAAGGAGAAGTTTGGCTATCGTTGATTTTCCAGAGCCAGTTGGGCCAATGAATGCTATTGTTTCCTTAGGATTGATCTTTAAATTCAAATCATTTAGAACTACTTTATTGTCATATACTACTCTTACCCCATTAAAGGTAATTGGTACATTTAAATTAGCTATACTCTTTGTCCCTAGTAATATAACTTTAGGTTCGGCATCTAATATTTTAAATATTCTTTTTTTCGACACTAAATATCTTTCAACACTTCCTAATAATTCACTTAATCTAGTAAAAGGTGTAATTAAATAAGAAAGATAAGAACTAAAGATAACAAGTGTACCAATTGTTATACTATCATGAATAAATAAATATCCACCAATTAGTAAGAAAAGCACATACATAAAATTACTAAAAAAATCAATTTTAGCAAAGAAGCTATCCTCTAATAAACAGTTTTCAATATCTTGATTAATATAATTATTCGCTAATTTTTTCATGTTTTTTATTTCTTCATGCTCAATAGCAAAAGTTTTTACTACTCTATTTCCCTCAATATTATCACTAATGTAATCATTACATAATGCTGTTTTATCACGAACAAGTTCATATTTAGGAACTATTTTTCTTAAAAAATGATAAGATATTACTCCTATAATTATCGCTGGAGTAAGTAAGATCAAAGTAAACAAAGCATTCTTTGTTAACAGATAACAAAATGACCAAATAAAAGTTACAACTATAAATCCTATTGTTTTAATATTATAACTTAATTGTCTTCGAATATTATTTAAATCACTAGTGAATGCTGTCATTAATTCTCCTCTAGAATTGTGTTCAAAATAATAATAATCTAATTCATTTAACTTTTGATAACATTTTCTTTTGACATTGGCAATAATTTTTAAACAGATGTGCTCTAATTTAATTACAGAAAAATATGCTCCAGCATATTTAAATATAGCAAAAGCAATCATAAAAATAGTTAGATATAATATTTGATTCATATTATGATTGATTAAAATATTATCAATGATATAGCCAATAATTATAGGAAAAATAAGAGTAATACTATCAAAAAAGATAAGTAAAATATTAGCGATTAAAAAACTTACTCTATTTTCTTTACTCATGTTAAGTATTCTTTTCATTTGTACCACCTATTTCATTATATAAAATTTCCTTTTTAATTACAAGTTTTCAGTTATATTTTTAATTACCCTTTCATATTTTTAATTAGAAAGATGAAAGATGGTGAAATTTTGGAAAAAAAAGAATTACTTGAATCAATAGCCAAAAGAGGGAATGGGAGTATTTACTTAGGAGTAGTTGGTGCAGTTAGAACTGGTAAATCTACTTTTATTAAAAGATTTATTGAAAATTTAGTTGTTCCTAATATTACCGATGAATATGAAAAGAAACATTGTTTAGATGAAATACCACAAAGTGCTCAAGGTAAAACTATTATGACAACTGAACCGAAATTTGTTCCATCCAATGGAGCAGAAATTCATGTTGATGAATTTACAACCAATATTAAACTTGTTGATTGTGTTGGATTTGTTATACCAGGAGCTCAAGGATATGAAGATCCCGATGGAAATCCTAGAATGGTAAAGACTCCTTGGTTTCCAGATTCGATTCCTTTTGTAGAAGCTGCAGAAATTGGGACTGAGAAAGTAATTAGAGATCATGCAACAATTGGTATAGTTGTTACCACTGATGGTTCATTTGGAGAAATTCCTAGAATGAATTATTTAGAAGCAGAATCAAGAATTATTAATGAGTTAAAAGAAATTGGTAAACCTTTTATTGTTATTTTAAATAGTGTTCATCCTACTAATACAGAAACAGTTAGAATAGCTAAAGAGATGGAAGATACTTATGATGTTCCAGTACTTCCTATTAGTGCTGAGAAAATGAATGAAATGGAAATCATGGAAATCCTTAAAAAAGCATTATATGAGTTCCCTGTTCTAGATATAGAAGTTAATGTACCTGAATGGGTTGATGCTTTACCTAAAAATCATGAGATTAAAGTACATTTCTTAGATAAAATTAGAGAAAGTGTTATTAGTGTAGAAAAGATTAAAGATATTGATTTCATTTTAGGACATTTTTCTGATAGTGAATATATTTCTAAATCTTACATTAGTAATTTAGATGCTGCAACAGGTACAGTTACCATTAATCTAGAGACAAGAGAAGAACTTTATAATGAAGTTTTAACTAGTATTATGGGTAGTGCTGCAACATCAAAAGCTGGTTTAATTAGAATATTTGCTAATTATAAGGAAACTAAAGAAGAAATGGATTCTATTAAGGATGCCCTAAAGGTTGCTAGAAGTTCTGGCTATGGTATTGTCTACCCTACTATTCGAGATATGAGACTTGAAACTCCAGAAATAGTTAAACAAGGTTCTAGATATGGTGTTAAGTTAAAAGCTACAGCTTCTTCTATTCACTTAATGAAAGTAGAAGTACAATCTACATTTGAGCCAATTATTGGCAGTGAAGCTCAAAGTAAAGAATTAATTAATTATCTTATGAAAGATTATGAAAAAGATCCTAATTCTATTTGGCAAAGTGAAATCTTTGGTAGAAGCTTAGAAGCTATAGTTCAAGAAGGAATACAAGCTAAACTATCGATGATGCCTGATGCAACTAGATATAAACTATCACAAACTGTTACTAAGATTGTTAATAAAGGAGCTAATAATTTAATTGCTATAGTATTATAAAAAGAGACAAAACGTCTCTTTTTATAATATATTGAATTGACTTTAAAATATATTAAATTTAAATAGCAGCTTCTAATATTTTCTTGTTTTAATTTCTTCTTTTAACATGGTGATAAATTCCTCGATATTTACTGTAGTTGTTTCTTCACTTCCACATTTACGGAAACTTATGGTATTATTTTCTACTTCCTTATTACCAATAATTATAGCATAATTTTTCTTTTGGATAACACTTTCACGCATCTTATAACCAAGCTTTTCATCACGATCATCTAACTCTGCGCGAATATTTTCTTTCTTTAATCTCTCTAATAAATTCTCGGCATAACTTAAATGATATTCATTGTTTACTGGAATAATATTAACTTGTACTGGTGAGAGCCATAATGGGAACAATCCTTTTCTTTCCTCTAAATAGTACGCGATAAAACGGTCTAAACTTCCAAAGATAGCACGGTGAAGTACTACTGGTGTTTTTTTGCTTCCATCTTTATCAACATAAGTTAAATCAAAACGCATTGGTAAACAGAAATCCAATTGGCAAGTAGATAAAGTATATTCATTTCCTACTGCAGGATGAACTTGAACATCAAGTTTTGGTCCATAAAAAGCAGCTTCTCCAATTTTTTCTGTGTAATTTATGCCAATATGATCTAATACTTTACGCAAAGTATCCTCAGCATGATTCCACATTTCATCATCTGGATAATATTTTACTTTATCCTCAGGGTCTCTTAGGGATAATTCAAATCTATAATCTTTAATTCCTAAATCTTTATATACTTCAAGTATTAAATTTACTACTAAAGTAAATTCTGATTCTATTTGTTCAGGAGTAACAAATAAATGAGCATCATTTTGGCAGAAAGTTCTAGCTCTTTCTATTCCTTTTAAAGCTCCACTAGCTTCATATCGACAATCTCTAGCTATTTCCCCAATTCTAATTGGTAAGTCACGATAGGAATGAATGTTATTGGCATAAATCATCATATGATGTGGACAATTCATTGGTCTTAAAACAAATTCTTCTCCATCTACTTCCATCTTTGGAAACATACTATCTTGATAATGATCCCAATGACCACTAGTTTTGTATAATTCGACATTTCCAAGTGGTGGTGTTAATACATGTTTATATCCTAAGTTACGCTCTTTTCCTTTAATATAGTTTTCTAGTTCTTCCCAAATAATATAGCCATTAGGTAAATACATAGGAAGTCCTTTCCCTACCAAATCAGAAGTCATGAAAATGCCTAAATCTTTTCCTAGTTTACGATGATCTCGCTCTTTAGCTTCCTCTAGCATTTTTAAGTGTTCTTCTAAAGCTTCTGGTGTAGCAAAACATACACCATATATTCTTTGTAACATCTTGTTGTTTTTATCGCCCTTCCAGTAAGCTCCACTTACTTTTAGAAGTTTGAAATTTTTACATTCACGCACTGAGGCTACATGCGGCCCACGACATAGATCTGTGAAATCTCCTTGAGTATAACAAGTAATTGTTGTACTATCTTCATCCATTCGATTAATTAAATCTATTTTGTAAGGATCATTTTTAAATTTTTCTAAAGCTTCTTCCTTAGTTAAAACATGTTTTGCAATTCTTTTACCATCTTTAGCAATTTTTTTCATCTCTTTTTCTATTGCTGGTAAGTCTTCTTCAGTTAAAGTATTATCACCAAGATCTATATCGTAATAAAATCCTTCTTCTATTACTGGTCCTACCCAGAATTTAGCCTCAGGATACAAATGGCTTACCGCTTGAGCTAAAAGGTGAGCACAGCTGTGGTTCAATACACTTAAATTTTCATCTTCTTTAATATTTATCATTATTCTTCCTCCTTAATTTTTTCAAATCGATATTTTTGGCCAGTTATATTATCTGGTCTATTTGTAACGTCTTCTTTATCTTGAAACATAGACATAGGTCTTACCCAATATTCATTATCGTGAGTATATACTACCATATCTTCTAATGTCTCTGAATGTTTAGCTATACATACTACCTCTATAATATTTCCTTTAAAATGTCTAAATTTGTCTTTTGGCTTTATTTCCATTAAAACTCTCCTTTCAATAAAAAAAGATGATACCTAAGGAGTCAAAATATGACGGTACCATCCTTTATTTTACTTTATTTGTATAACGGTTTTTATCCGGAGATGATTGGTCTCTCTAGAAAGTAGTAATAAATAAAACTATTTACTGACTTGCACCAAACATCAGCTCTCTTTAAAATACATTTTTATTTATCGTGTCTTTCATCATCGATTTAGTCAAGTATATCA
Source organism: uncultured Bacilli bacterium (assembly GCA_944358135.1). Classification (GTDB taxonomy): domain Bacteria; phylum Bacillota_I; class Bacilli_A; order RF39; family UBA660; genus Caccenecus. Next base: position 3,378 of record CALVQN010000020.1, on the reverse strand, counting down.
TACATTATTTAAAAATACAAGTTTAGATTAGGACATTTTCGCCATCTTCACAATGTTTATAAAAATCTTTAAGTCCAATATGGGCCTTTGGTTTTTTATACTTATAAATACATAAATAATCAACATCCATATTTTTAAGTTTATTATATTTCTCAAATTTATTTCTTACATCTTTTAATAAATCATATAAACTCAAATATTCATGAATTCCCTTATTTTGCTCCCATGCATGTTCTAACCAATAGAACTTTTCATGTTCTTCATATGCTAAGAAAGTATGGGTATAAAGTTTTTTTGATTCATAATAAACCATAAAATAAGTATTAAATTTTAACCCTAAGTTTTTAAAAGCACTACGTTCTAATTCTACCTTATCATAACAATTTCCTACTTTACTTTCAATTACTTCTTCTGGTTTAGATAATACATATTTCTTTTTAAATCCTTTTTCTGTATTGATATAAACATTTCTATCAATATCTTGCCAACCATTTTCTATTGTATCTAATAAATTCATAAGATCCACAACATTATTAATTTTCTCCATAACACTCCACCTACATGCTATTATAACAGATTCTGATAGAGTTTGGCAAATAAAATCATTATATTTTAAAACATTTTATCGACATTTTTTGGCACTTCATCACTCACTACTTTTTTTATGATTTTACTTTTTAACTCTGGATTTACTTTTTTTCCCGTCATTTTACTTAAAGTATCAATTACCTCACCTAAAGTTTTCTCATCTTTCATATTCCCTTTTTGTAATTTTTCTGCTAAAGATACAATCGTATTTTTATCTACTTTTGTTTTTTTCTCTATTTTTTTAAATAAAGAATCATCTAACATAAAAACGCCTCCTAAAACATTATATGCTTAGGGGCGTATCCTTGATTATTTATAATATTCATAAAATAGTTCATCAGGTTTTTTCTTAAATACCTCAGCTATTTTTAATGCTAAATCATAATATAATCTCCTGTTGCCATTTTCAATTTGCCAATAGTAAGCTTTGCATATTCCTACTTCTTTAGCAACACTTTCATATGACATATTGTTCTCTTTGCGTAAATTTTGTAATTTAAAATTTACATTTGTACTACTTTTCGCCATAACTCCTCCACTAGTACTATAATATATCAAAATTTTTTGATTGTCAAATTTTGTGTAGTTATCGGTGGGTAGACTTTATGATTATTTATCAATAATATTAAGTGTGAGGAGTGTTTGGATGAATTTAAAAGAAGTAGTAGGTATGAACTTGAAGTATTATCGATATCAAACAGGTTTATCCCAAGAAAAATTTTATACAAATTTAGAACTTAATCCTAAATATATGGCTTGTATTGAACGTGGTGAAGAAAATATTACTATTGATCATATTGAAGAAATTGCCTTTAAATTAGGTATTTCTACTTATGAGTTAGTTACTTATAATGAAAGTCATGTAGTAAATAAGAAAAGAATTGATGAAAAAGAAAAAATAAAGAATTAGCGTTTGATTCTAATTCTTTTTTTATTCCCTTTCATTTTTATTTTTAAATTGTAAAATTATAGGCGTACCTGTTAAATCAAAGTTTTCTCTTAATTTATTTTCTAAATATCTTTCATAACTAAAATGCAATAATCCTTTATTATTTACTTGGAAAGTAAATTTAGGAGGATTTATCCCTGTTTCACTTACAAAATAAATTTTTAATCTTTTTCCCTTATATGATGGTGGTATTTTAAAGCTTACAGCATCCATAATCACATTATTCAGTAAACTTGTCTTAATTTCTTTTCGATTATTTTCATAAGCACTAAGTATTTCTGGCATAAGAGTATGGATTCTTTTTTTGGTTAATGCTGATAAGAAAACTACTTTGATATAAGGAGCGAATTTAAATTCACTCTCTATTTTTTTCTTCCATTGTTTTATCTCACTATCAGGGTCACTTACTTTATCCCATTTATTGACTGCTAGAACTATGCCTTTACCAGCATCAATCGCATATCCAAGTATATGTTTATCATGCTCTAGTATTCCTTCTTCAGCATTAATTACTACGACACATACATCTGATTCTTCTATCGCTCTAATACTTCTTAGATAACTATATTTTTCGACATTTTCATAGATACGCCCTTTTTTACGTAAACCTGCTGTATCCACAATAATATATTCTTTTTTATCATATGTAAATTTTGTGTCAATAGCATCTCTAGTGGTGCCAGCAATATCACTTACTATTGCCCTTTCTTCATTAAGTATTGCATTAATTAAGCTACTTTTCCCAACATTTGGTCTACCAATCATACAAAATCTTGGCGTAGTATCTGTATTTGCCTCAGTATTATTAATATCCTTAGTTAATTCTTCTAATAACTCTTTAAAGCCAATATTATGTTCACCACTAACAGGAATTACTTTATCAAAGCCTAGTTCATAAAATTCATATATGTTTTCTAATCTTTCTTTGTTATCCATTTTGTTTACTAAAACAATTACTTCTTTACTTGTTCTTCTAAGTAAATCTTTAATGTAAAAATCAGTAGCATCTAAACCATATTTTCCATCAACTACAAAAAGAATAGTATCTGCCTCATCTATTGCCAATTCAGCTTGTATTTTAATCTCTTTATTAAAATCTTCTTTAGAATCAGTAAGTCCCCCTGTATCAATTAGTGAAAACTTTTTATCATTATAATTTACTACCCCATATATTCTATCTCTAGTTATACCTGGTTCATCCATAATAATTGATTTTTTTTCTTTAATAAGTTTATTAAAAATAGTTGATTTACCAACATTTGGTTTACCAATTAAACAAACACATTTCTTCATCAAGTAAAACCTCCTTTTTAGGCTCCTATTTTATCATAAAAATATCTATTTAACAAACATTATTATCAATATGAACATATACTTGATTATTTTTTAAATAAAGAATAATCTCCAAATTATTTAAAGATTCATTATTCATAGGGTTTATTACTGTATCTCCCCTATCAGGAGATAGATTACCACTTGTTACTAAATCATTAACTGTTATGATTAAACTTTTATTTCCTTCATAGTAAGTAGTACTTTGATTAAGTTCATATTCATAACTAACAGCATATGTTTTAGCTGCTGCTTCAATCATTTCTAACTTAGCACAATATAAATTTTCTTTAGACTTAGTAGATAAATTAATTACGCTCACACTAGCAATACATGTTACAACAGCAAGAATAGCAATTACACATAATAATTCAATTAAAGTAAAACCTTTTTTATTTTTCATATTTTAACACCAATTCTATTATAAAATAGATTTAATTAAACTTCTAGTCCTTTATTTTATCTTTACATAGAAAAAGACTAGCAATTGCTAGCTTACTATGTATGGG
>CALVQN010000019.1 GCA_944358135.1 uncultured Bacilli bacterium | reverse complement strand
GTTGGGTTCGGAGTTAATGTCTGTTATGTAAGAAATTACAGCAGAAAAAAAGGAACCGTGAGGTTCTGCGAATTAACTTAAGTTAATTCTTATGTTCTTTAGTATTATTTATTTTTCATGTTATAATAGAAAGGAAAAGAGTGATTTTATGCCAAGTTTAAAATATTTAGTAGGTAGAGTAATGAATATCGATTATAAAGCTATGTTTAGTAAAATTAATAGTATTCATCATAAAACTGGTAAAAGTAGAGTTTCTATATTTAATGATATGCGGAAGTGTGCAGTTAAATATGGTGCTGGATACATGGATTATGATTTATTTGAAATGTATAATTTAACTGATAAAGAGAGAGATACTTATATTACTAGAGGTAGGAATAATGATTTGATTAAAAAATATAATAATCCAGAATATGATCATTTATTTCGAAATAAAGTAGAGTTTAATACTTTGTTTAAAAACTTTATAAAAAGAGATTTTATCGATGTAAATGCTAGTACCAAAGAAGACGTTATTGCTTTTATGGAGAAACACTCTGTATTTATGGCTAAACCTGTTGTTGGTACTTGTGGTAAAGGAATAGAGAAAATTGATACTCATGATTATAAATCAATGGACTCTGTTTATGAATATTTAACTCGCAAAGGAATGAATTATGAATTAGAAGAACTACTCCATCAAAATAAAAAAGTAGCTAGTATTTATCCTGATTCTATTAATACTGTACGTATTGTTACGATTGTAGATAATGGAGTTCCTCATATTATTTGTGCTTATTTTCGGATTGGTAATGGGAAATACGTAGATAACTTTAATAGTGGTGGTATGGTAGCTCCTGTTAATGAAGAAACGGGGGAAGTTATTGATAAAGCGATTGATAAGAAAAAGAATCTTTATGAACGTCATCCAGCGACGAATGAGACGATTAAAGGCTTTGTTTTTCCAGATTGGGATGAAGCAATAGAAATGGTGAAAAAGGCTAGTTTAGTGGTTCCAGAAATGCGTTATATTGGTTGGGATGTGTGTTTTTCTACTAAAGGCCCAGTTTTAGTTGAAGGAAATGAATATCCTGGCCATGATATTTATCAGCTTCCAGAACATACTCATAATAAACTTGGTATATGGCCTAAATTTACAAAAGCTTTTAAAAAATAAAATTGGTATATTTTGGTGTAATTTTTGTGTAAATATAGTAGACAAAATAAGTTTAATTCATTATAATATGAAATAAGTTTTTTGATGGGAGTGAGATTATGGAACAAATACTACCAGTTATGCTTCTTAAGGGATTAATCTTACTTCCGAATGGGGAAGTTAAAATTGAACTTAATAATGATCTTAGCAAAGAGATTACAAGACTTGCTGTTAAAGATTTTAATCGTTGTGTTTTAGTAATTACCCCTCATAATCAAGTAGAAGAAGCACCAGAAGTGAGCGATTTGCCTTTAGTTGGTGTTACCTGCAAAATTAAAAGTAGAATTGAACTTCCTAATGGAAATGTACGTATTACCTTAAAAGGAATTAAAAGAGTAAAGGTATTAGATTATCTAAATAATCAAGAGAATGAAGATATATTAGAAGCTAATGTTACAGATATTATGCTTCCTAAATTTGATGAAGTGGAAGAGAAAGCTGTAATTAAAAAGTTAATAGAAGTTGTGGAAGAATATATTTCTTCTTCTAAACATGTTTCTAATAGTATTTTAAACAGTATTAAAGTAATTGAAAATTTAGATTTGTTAACTGATACGATTTGCTCTTTTATTGCGTTTCCTTTTGTTAAGAGATTAGAATATGTGGAAGAGATAAATGCGATGTATCGAGCACGAAATCTTCTTAAGGATATTAAAGTAGAAATTGAAGTTTTAAAGTTAGACGAAAAGATTGAAAAAGAGTTAGAAAATAGTTTAGAACAAAGTCAAAAAGAATTTATATTAAGAGAAAAAGTAAAAATACTAGAACAGGAACTTGGGGATGATAAAGATGGTATCCATACCTATTATGATGAGTTAGAAGCTTTAAACCTTAGTAAACAAGTTCATGATAAAGTGTTGCATGAGATAAGAAAGCTTGAATATACGAATGAATTATCTCCAGAAAATGCGATGATTCGTAATTATTTAGATTGGATATTACATTTACCATGGCATAAAGAAACTTTCCAAAATAATCATTTAGAAGATATTCAGAAAAAATTAGATTTAAATCATTATGGTTTGGAAGAAATAAAGACAAGAATTTTAGAGTATGTTGCTTTAAAAAATAATAATGAGGAAATAAGAAGTCCCATTATTTGTTTGATAGGACCTCCTGGAGTTGGTAAAACTAGTATGGCAAGAGATATTGCTTATGCTTTAAATCGGAAATTTTATAAGATTAGTGTAGGAGGACTTAATGATTCTTCAGAACTTATTGGGCATAGAAGAACTTATATGGGTTCTAGTCCTGGTAAGATTATTCAGGGGCTTAGAAAATGTGGTAGTAAAAATCCTGTGTTCTTAATTGATGAAATTGATAAACTTACAGTAAATAGTAAAGATGATCCTGCTAGTGTACTGTTAGATATTTTAGATAAAGAGCAAAATACAGAATTTGTTGATAATTATATTGAAGAGGCTTTTGATTTGTCTCATGTATTCTTTATTTTAACTGCTAATAATGTTGATACTATTCCTATTGCTTTAAGAGATCGGCTAGAAATTATTTATTTATCTAGTTATACAAATTATGAAAAGTTAGATATTGCTAAAAAATATTTAATTCCTCGAATTTTGGAAGAAAATAAGATTAATAATAAGATTATTTCGATTAGTGATGAAATGTTACTTTATTTAATTTCGGCTTATACAGAAGAAGCTGGTGTAAGAGATTTGTATCGATGCTTAGAAAAATTAATTCGCAAATTAGTTTTACTTGGTAAAATCGGGGAAAGAACAAAGATTAGTAAAGTACGGTTAAAAGAGTATTTGGGTATTCCTAAGTATGATACATTAGAAAAAGTAGAACATGCTTGTGTTGGTAAAGTAAATGCTTTAGGAGTTAGTAATGGTGGTGGAGCAATTATACCAGTAGAAGCTTGTATATATGAAGGTAAGGGAGAATTTGTTATTACAGGTATGCTTGGTAAAGTAATGGAGGAGTCTACTAGTGTTGCTTTAAGCTTTATTAAATCACAGCAAAAGAGTTTTGGTCTAAAAGATTTTTATTTTAATATTAAAGATATTCATATTCATTTTTTAGAGGCAGCGATAAAAAAAGATGGGCCTAGTGCAGGTGTTGCCATTACAACTAGTATTTTAAGTTTAATTTTAAATCGGCAAGTAGATAGTAATATTGCTTTTACGGGAGAAATATCTTTAAATGGGGATATTTTAAAAGTTGGAGGAATAAAAGAGAAAATTATTGGTGCTTATAATCATGGAATTACGTGTGTTTATGTGCCTGATGCCAATTTGCTTGATTTAGAAGAAGTCCCTTCAGAAATAAAAGAAAAGTTGGATATTCATTTAGTAAAAAATTATGGGGAAATTTATGAAAGTTTATTTAAAGAACAAAATTAGTATTCATTATGATATAATAATGATAGGGTGAAGCGAATGAAAATTAAAGATGTTTTAGGAATAAGTAATGCTAAGTTAATTGTGGGTAATCCTGAAGATTTATTAAAAAATTTTTCTAAAGATACAAGAACAATTAAAGAGGGAGATACTTATGTTGCTTTTGTAGGAGAGAATTTTGATGGAAATTTGTTTTTTCAAGATGCATTTTTAAAGGGGGCAAAAACTTGTATTTTATCAAAGTTTGATTTAAATGATAGAGATAAATATCTTGATAAAAATATTATTTTAGTTGATGATACCTTAGATTTTATTACTAAAGCAGCGACTAAAAAAAGAGAGGGTATTTCTGTTCCTGTTATTGCCGTTACTGGTAGTGTTGGTAAGACTAGTACTAAAAATTTAATTGCGGATGTTTTAAGTAAAAAGTATCATGTTTTAAAGACTGCAGGGAATCTTAATACAAAGATAGGTCTTTCTCTTACTCTTTTAAATTATCAAAAAGAAGAATGTATTGTTTTAGAAATGGGAATGAATCAGTTTGGAGAAATACGAGCATTAACTAATATTGCTAAACCAACTATTGCTGTTATTACTAATATTGGTACAAGTCATATAGGAAATTTAGGAAGTAGAGAAAATATTTTAAAGGCAAAATTAGAAATATTAGAAGGATTATCTGGACCAATAATTGTTAATTATGATAATGATATGTTAGGAAATTGGGTCAATCAGGAGAAAGATAGAGAAATTATTACTTTTGGAATTGATAGTGAGGCAAATTATCAAGCTTCTAATATTCGTTATTCAAAAAGGGGAAGTTCTTTTACTTTAGGTAATCTTAAATTTCAAATTCCTGTTATTGGGAAAGCTTTTATCTATAATGCTTTAGTTTCTTATATTGTAGGGAAATTGCTTTTTGTAAATGAGGAAGATATTCTTGATGCTTTAAAAATGATAAAACCAGAAGAACATCGAATGGAAATTAAGGATAGAGGAGATATTACTATTATTGATGATACTTATAATGCTAGTTATGATTCTGTATTATTTGCATTAGATGTTTTGAGCAGGTTTGATGGAAGAAAAATTGCTGTTTTGGGAGACATTTTAGAATTAGGCCTTTATGGAGAGGAAATACATCGTAATATTGGACATTTAATTGTAGATGATTCTATTGATTGTTTGGTTACTGTAGGAGATATGGCAATGTATATAAATGAAGAAGCGATTAGTAATGGATTTTTAGAAAGTTCAAGTTTTCATTTTATAAATAATGAAGAAGCTGTCCTTTTTCTTAAAAGATTTATACAGGTTGGAGATGTTTTGTTAGTAAAAGCTAGTCATGGAATGAATTTTATTCAGATTGTAGATAGTTTAAATGAAGAAGGAAATTAGTCTTTTACTTCTTTCTTGGTATCAAGATAATAAAAGATTACTACCATGGCGGGATAAAAAAGATCCTTACTTTGTTTGGGTATCTGAAATTATGTTACAACAGACTAGAACAGCGGCGGTAATTCCTTATTATAAACGTTTTATTCAAAATATTCCTGATATTTCTACTTTAGCAAATGTTCCTTTGGATGAGTTACTCAAGTTATGGGAAGGATTAGGGTATTATAATCGTGCTAAAAATCTAAAAAAAGCAGCCCAAATGATAATGAAGGACTATTGTGGTATTTTTCCTTCAACTTATGAAGAAATTCTTAAACTTCCTGGTATAGGTGAGTATACTGCATCAGCTATAGCTTCTATTTGTTTTAATGAAGCAACTCCTGTTATTGATGGAAATGTTTTGCGTATCGTTAGTCGATTAACAGAAGATGAGAGATGTGTTGATGAGCCTGCTACAAAAAAGAGTATTCGTCATGAATTAGAACAAATTATGCCTCTTATGACAGGTGATTTTAATGAAGCTTTTATGGAACTTGGTGAAGTTATTTGTATTCCTAAGGGAATTCCAAAATGTGAAATTTGTCCTTTAAATTCAGTTTGTAAAGCTTATGTTCATCATTCTTGGGATAAATTTCCTATAAAGGAGGATAAGAAGAAGAAAAAAGAGTTGTTTAATACGGTATTTTTGTTTCATTTTCAAGAAAAGTATGCAATTCGAAAGAGAGATGAAGGACATCTATTATCTTCTTTGTGGGAATTTCCTAATGTTGAAGGCGAATTGAATTTAAATGCTGTTAAAAAGTGGTTAAAAGCACAGAAAATTTCTTATTTTTCAGTTATAGAAGGAATTACAAATAAACATGTATTTACTCATCAAATATGGTATATGAAAGCTTATTATGTAGAATTAAATCGAATCATAGATTCTCTTTGTTGGGCTACATTAGGAGAAATAGAAGGAATATATGCTATACCTAGCGCTTTTAAACCTTTTTTAGATGATATAAAAAATAAGGGTTAAACATAGAATTTTTTGAGGAGGAATTTATGAGGTTAGCAGTTTTATTTGGTGGTTCATCTAATGAACACGATGTTTCTATAGCATCAGCTACATCCGTGATTATGAATTTAGATAAGGAGAAATATGATATTACTCCTGTTTATTTGGATAGGGAAAATCGGTTTTATATTTGGGGTGAGAATATAGAAAGTATTCAGCTATTAAATGTTGGTGATGAGCTTACTCATTTAAAGAAAATAGATGATCCGATTTCTTTTTTAAAGACTTTTAATTGTGTTTTTATGATGGTTCATGGTAAAAATGGAGAAGATGGAATTTTAGCTAGCATTTTTGATTTTTTTGGTATTCCTTATGTTGGAAACAAACCTGTTGCAAGTATGATTACGATGGATAAAATTTATACAAAAGATATATTAGAGAGAAATAATATTTCAACAGCAAAATATATATCATTTACTAAATATCATGATGAATATATTATGAAGGGAATATCTTTTTCTTGGCCACTCTTTTTAGAAAATATTAAGAAGAAAATACATTATCCTGTATTTGTTAAACCAGCAAATAGTGGTTCTTCAATTGGTGTTATTAAGGTTAAGCAGGATGCTTTTTTAGAACAGGCTTTGATTGAGGCGCTTAAAATTGATGAGAGAGTTCTTATTGAAGAAGCAATTTTAGGAAGAGAACTAGAGTGTGCTATATTAGAAAATAATGGTGAGGTTCTAGCATCTAGAGTTGGTGAAGTACTTGCTGGAGATGAATTCTATAGTTTTGATGCTAAATATCATAATCAAGAAAGTAAAACAGTAATTCCAGCAGATATTTCTTTAGAAGATGAAGAAAAGATTAGAAAAGTTGCTATGCAAGCTTTTAAAATTCTTAATTTGCATGGATTAAGTAGAGTTGATTTTTTTCTTACTCCTGATCACCAAGTGATTTTAAATGAGATTAATACTATTCCTGGCTTTACAACAATTAGTATGTATCCCAAATTATGGGAGGCTAGTGGCATTTCTTATTCAGAATTACTAGATATTTTGATTGTCGAAAGTATAAAGAAATAAGCGTCGAATTTTGTCGAACGCTTTTTCTTGCATTTTTTTACTCTCCATATTAAAATAAAAGCGTAGTTCTGAAAAGAAAACCTACACTCCTATTAAAAAATATAAAATAAAATTAGTTATTATTTAAAATTTTTCAGAACTACCTTATTTAACTATAAATGGCATATGATATTACTGTTGCAGCAACAGAAGCGATCATGGCTATTAACATACACCAAGCAAATATTTTTCTTGCTCTTTTACTCATAATAATCCTCCGTTTTATTTATCTCTATATAATTTATCATATTTTTCTAATTTTTTCAATATAATTTATTGGTGAAGATAATGAAACTATTTGGGACAAGCTTAAATTTGAGTAAAAAACATAAACAAATATTGGCTTTTTTAATACTTTTTAGTTTTCTTATGAGCTTTTTGCTCTATCAAAAGTTAGATTCTTCTTTGTTTTTAGATAACATTATCAATATAGAAGGAAATTTAGAAAATCACTCTGTTAATTTGTTGTTTATTCATTTTTTGGTGTTATCTGTTCTTATTACTAGTTCTATTATGATAATTGGTCTTCTTTTATTTCCTCTATATTTTCTTTGGGAACTTATTTGTATTTGCTTTTCTTTTTTTTGCTTTTTTCAGGCTTTTGGAGTATTGGGAATTGTTTTTGGAATATTTTATAATTTAATTATCAAAGGTATTTTCTTAGTTTCTTTATTTCTAATTTTTAAAAATATTTATTTTATTATTAAACATACTTTATTTAATAAGAGTAGTGAAAATACTTTTACTTTTTCTAAACAGTATCGAGTTATTTTTATTAGTGTGACTGTTATTTTGCTTTATGATGTGTTTCTTTACTTTTTAGGTAATCATATTTTACAATGGTTATGCTTTATCATAAGCTCATAGACTTAAAGAAGAAGTCATGATATAATATTTTTGTGATGTTTTATGAAGAAAGTAATTGTAGGAATTAGTGGAGGAGTAGATTCAGCAGTAGCAGCACTACTTTTAAAAAGACAAGGTTATGAAGTAGAAGGACTTTTTATGAGAAACTGGGATGCTACACTTAATCATGATTATTTGGGTAATCCTACTTTAAATGAGTCTATTTGTCCTCAAGAGCAGGATTATAATGATGCTTTAGAAGCTTGTAGAATACTTGATATTCCTTTACATCGAGTAGATTTTATTAAGGAATATTGGGATTATGTTTTTACTTATTTTTTAGAAGAATTAAAGAGGGGAAGAACTCCTAATCCTGATATGCTTTGTAATAAGTTTATTAAATTTGATTTATTTAAAAAAGAAGCTAAAAAATTGGGAGCGGATTACATTGCTACTGGACATTATGCTAAAGTAAATAATGCTAAATTATATAAAGCATTAGATCAAAATAAAGATCAAACTTATTTTTTGGCCGATATTACTAAAGAGCAACTTCAAGATGTTTTATTTCCTTTGGGGGATTATACTAAACCTGAGGTGAGAAAAATAGCGGTAGAAGCAGGCTTAAATGTAGCCAAAAAGAAGGATTCTACGGGAATTTGTTTTATTGGAGAAAGACACTATCAAGAATTTATTCGAAACTACTTAAAACCTAATCCTGGAGATATAATTGATGTAGAAACTAAAGAGGTTATCGGTAAACATACTGGTCTTATGAATTATACAATTGGTCAGAGAAGGGGTGTTGGCTTAAGTGGTAGTGAACTTAGGCATTATGTTTGTGGTAAAAATGTCGAAAAAAATATATTATATGTAGCTTTTGGAGATAGTAAGTATTTATATAGTGATGCTTGTACACTTGATAATATTAATTTATTAGAAGAACTCCCTGAAAAGTTAACAGCTAAATTTCGTTATAGAGGAGAAGAAATTCCTATAGAAGTTCTAAGTGTTACTAAAGAAGAAATAAAAATAAAATATCCTACTCTTGCTAAAAGTGTTACTCCAGGACAGGCTTGTGTATTTTATTTTAATGATGAATGTTTAGGTTGCGGTTTTATTAAAGATGTATATAAAAATGGTGAAAAACTGTGGTATTTATCTTAAGCAAGTTAACTACTACTTGACATTTAAGTGTTAAGTAATTTATAATTAATGTGTAAAGTAAAAAGGAGAATCATTATATGAATAGTTTAAATGAATTATTACAAGAGTTAGGTATTTCAAAAGTAAGACTTGCTAAGTATTTAAATGTTTCAAGACAAATGGTTTATAATTATTTAGAATTAGATGATTTAAATAAGTGGCCAAAGGAAAAGAAGATCTTACTACTAAAACTTCTTGATATTGAAGATGGTAGTGAAAGGGCGATTAGTGGAATTAAAATTACTACTGATTATTTAATGGCTGTTGAAAATAGACTTAATCAAGGAGTTAAAAATACTAGTGATATGGATAATTATTTTGATATGAAAGGATTAGATAAAGAGAGTCAAACCTTACTAGCTGATATTAATTATTTATTAAAAGAGAAACTATTAGATGAAAATAAGAAGGAAGAAAATTTTCATGTAGTTAGTTATTTATATCATATGTTACAATCTATTGATAATGTTCCAGAGATTAAATATATTCTTGGATATATGTCTAAGACTACAGGATTTATTAGTCCTGATGAATATGCTTTTAATGAAGATAAACAATTTATTTTTGAAGGTATACTTTATTCGGCTTTGACTTTGTATAATAATGGGGGAGCGAGTCGTAGTAAATTAAAAGAGAGTCATAAACGTTTTGTTCAAGAAATAGAACAAAAAAATGAAGAAAAATTAAGTCGTACACAACAATTAAATACTATTAAAATTCAAGCCTTAAGAGAACTTGGATATGATCAAATGACTGAGGCGAATGCTGCAGAAGTATTAGAAAAAATTGCTGAAATAGAAACGAGAAAAGTATAAAATGAAAAAGAATGTAGTATTTGTTATAGCGGTTATTATTGTTGTTGGGGTTTTACTTTTAGCGGTTTTTATTGGTGAAAAAACACTAGATTTAGAAAGTGAACAAATCACAAATTTGTATTCTTATCTTGGTGATGTTAACCGTTGTGGTGGATTAAATCAGTATACTGGTGAGGAAGTTACCTATGATGCCCTTTCTAATGAAACTAAGCTATGTATGTCTTTTTATAAATTAAATGCAGAAGTTATTCAAAAAGAAAGTGCAGATGTTACTACAACTAATGATAGTGATATTTCTATTTGTGAAGTAGGAGAGGGGATAAGATTTGCAGCAGAAGATGGAGAGGATGTTTGTAGTTATCAGGTCTTTGCAAAAGATGAATTAGTTAACTCATATAAGACTATTTACGGAGAAGATATGCCTCTTGATGAGTCATTTTATATCAATGGAAATCAGGCTTGTTATTTAGAAGGGGATAGTTATTACTGTGGTGATGCTGAGACATTTGTTGTTTCTTTAGCACCAGAAGCAACTATTTATCGCCTACTTCAAAAAGCAGTTGAAAAAATGAATGGGGATATTGTTATTTATGATTACTATTTAAGGATTTCTGATAACACTTGTTACTCTTCAAATAGTTCTGAAGGGGAGATTAGCTCTTGTACAGAGGCTTTAGAAGATAATGATAATATAGAAATTGACTCTACTTTTGTTCAAGAACACGCTGCTGTATATGAACATATATTTAAAAAAGATTCAGATGGTAATTATTATTGGTATTCTAGTAATTTAAAATAAGAGCTTATTTCATTATAAGTTCTTTTTTAATTTTAAAATTATATTTATTATATAACCTTATTATATTTATTAAATAAGGATATACGCACGTGTATTTAACCTTATTTTTATAATTAGATAAGGTTATAAATTTATTTCTATTTTAGTTATAAAATGATTTAAAAATTTATAATTTGCTTATAAAGTTTATTTGTGTGTTTTTTTATATTGGTTTTACGTTAGATTAAACTTAATTTAGATGGATATTGGTTGATATGGTAATTTAGGTTAAAAATTTAATGATCAATTTTAGTCCAATTTATTGGTTCGCTAAATATATATTATGTTAACTTTGTTCTCGAAAATAAATTTGAAATATATATTTAAATGTATTATAATAAAAATTAGTTTTATTTTAAGTGTGGTGTTTTATATGTTAGCATATTTATTGTTTGGCTTTGTAATGATTGATTTTATATGTTGCGTTGCATTAGAATTCTTACGTTTTAAATTAAAAAAAGATTACCATGATATAAGTTGGAAAAATAATGATATATTATATAAGACTTTTTGCTTATTTTTTTGGACATCTATTTTCATTATTTTAATTTTTATATTTTTTTACGAGTTTGCTTTATTTATAATATCCTTTTTATGTTTTACCTTTTGCTTTTGGAAGATTGCATCTCATATTAATTTCTCTCCTCCCCTTTCAGAGAATGATGAATTTTATTATTTAGGCTCATTAGGTTTTTATTTTTCATTTTTTGGATTATTTTCGTATTCAGATATAACTTCATATATTTTTTCTACTTTTAATAATGGAAGTGTTGTATTTATTTGTTTTACTTTAATTTATCTGATATTGTTAATTGTTTTATATATATATTCTTTGATGTTAAGTATTGTTTTATTTATTCATTGCCTATATTCTATTCTGATTTTTAGAGATATTAACATTAATTTTGAATTGAATCGTAATAAGGAAGTTTATGACTTATTGTTTGTAGCACCTAAATTAGACTCTTATAAAAATAGGATAATTTATTTTGTTTTTGTGCCAGTTCTTTATTGTATAGATATTTTGACTACAATTTTAATTAAACTTAAAAGAGGTATTAAAAATTTAATTAAACGTTTTTGCAAACTCTGTTTAAAAATATATGCTAATAGAAATCAATACACTATAAAAATTCTTCTCTTTTCTTTGATTTTCGCTTTACTTTTTACTTATATATTTATAGTAATAAATGTTGAAATTATTGGGACAAAAATAAAGGATATATTTGAATTAGTTGCAACTGTAATTATTATTCCTATAATTTTTGATTGGATTAAAGATTTAAAGTTTAAAAGCAAAAATAATTAATTAATATTAAGATAATACCAATTAATAAGCCTAGATATAAGAATTTATTAAGATTATATTTTTTAGCTTTTGGTAATATTACTTCAATAGCTAGAGTTATCATAATTCCTCCTACTAAAAGAAGAATCATGCTTATTAGACTATCTGTTATATATTTACTTAAGAATATATAGGCTAGTAGTGCCCCAATGGGTTCTGCTATACCAGATAAGAATGTTTTTACTAGGGCATTCTTTTTTGATTTTGTAGCATAATATATAGGAACAGCGATAGAAATTCCTTCGGGGATATTATGAAAAGCTATAGCTATCGCTAGTTTAATTCCTAATTCCATATCTTTATAAGAACTCATAAAAGTGGCTATTCCTTCTGGAAAGTTATGAAGAATTAATGCTAACATATTTAATATTCCTAATTTATATAAGTCATTTTTTTGCTCTGTTTTATCCATTAATCTATGTAAATATATTACTAATATAATACCCAATATAAAAGTTATCGCAGAATATAGTATTCCCTTCCCTATTCCATAATTTAGAAGTAATATGTATGTCGATTCTGGTATTAAATCAGTTATGCTTATACCAATCATTATAGCTAAGGAAAAAGCTAGAGATGCAGTGATAAATTTGTTTACGTTTTCTTCTTTAAATTTAAAAAATATTACTAAGGCTCCTAACATAGTGGATAAGCCTGCTATGGTAGAAACTAGTAAAGCACCAATAATTTCCATATTATCACCACTTAATTATATGAATGTTAAATCTTATTTAAACCATAATAATAGTGGGAGGTAAAAGAACATGAAAAATAATAGAGAAAATAAAAACTCTAGAAATAATAAGAATTGTAGAAATTCTAAAAGCGAATCTAGAAATTCTAGAAATGAAAAAAGCGAAAGAAGCTCTAGATCTAATAGAGAAGCTCGCTAGTTAGAAAAAGCCACGACTTAATGGTGGCTTTTTTCATGTATTAATGGATGTTTTTCATATTCTTTTTCTAGTTTTTCATTAGATAAATGAGTATATATTTGGGTTGTAGAGATATCACTGTGACCCAGTAGTTCTTGCACTACTCTTAAATCTGCACCATTATTTAGTAAATGGGTAGCAAAGGAATGTCTTAGAATATGAGGACTAATATTTTTCTTTATTCCCTTTTTTCTACATAATTCTTTAATATATTTAAAGAAAGCTTGTCTAGTTATTTTGGTATGTCTAGAACTGATAAATACATATTCAGAATCTTTTGTTCCTAAAAGTTCATTTCTACCAAATTTCAAATATTCTTCTAGAGCATTTACTGCTACATCACCAATAGGAACTAATCTTTCTTTGCTTCCTTTACCAAATACTTTTACTAAATTATCTTCTAAAAATAAATTACTCATTGTTAAATTACATAATTCACTAATCCGCATTCCTGTTGCATAAAGTACTTCAAGCATCGCTTTGTTTCTTAGTTCGTAGGCAGTGCTAGCGCGAATATCTAATAAGTTATCTACTTCTTCGATAGTTAAATAATCAGGTAATTTCTTTTCTATTTTAGGCATTTTTATTCCATCACAAGGATTGGTGGTTAGAATATTCTTTTCTATTAAATATTTATAATAATTATTTATTGATGTTAGATAATGGGCTTTTGTTTTGCTTGATTTATCTTGTTTTCGCAAATACTCTTGGATATCTTCTTTCTTTAATTTATTTATGTTTTTTCCATGATAATATTTTGCTAAAAGATAAAGGTCTGTCGCATAGGAATCTCTTGTGTTTTTGCTAGTATTATATTCTGTATTTAAATACTCATTAATATATTTATTTAATTCAGGATTGGTTTTATATATTTCTTCTAGTTCATCTTTTTTCACTATGATCACCCTATTAATAATTATAACACAAAATAATTTATATTGACATACGTACTATTGTATTATATACTATTATTAGTGAAAAAATGATATAATTGAATTATAGGTGGTGCATATGGAATTACTGGCAAATAAGATGAGACCTACAACTTTAGAAGATGTTATTGGACAAAAGCATTTAATTGGAGATGGGAAAGTACTTACCAATTTAGTTAGTAATGGAAAGATATTTTCGATGATTTTATATGGTAAGCCTGGTATTGGAAAGACTAGTATTGCGAATGCTTTAATTCATGAACTCAATATCAGATCAAAGTTTTTAAACGCTACAACCAATAATAAAGCTGATTTTGATATAGCGATTGAAGAAGCAAAAATGTATGGAGAAATGATTTTAGTTATTGATGAAATACATCGGATGAATAAAGATAAACAAGATATATTACTTCCTCATATAGAATCAGGATTAATTATCTTAATTGGTCTTACTACATCAAATCCCTATCATAAGATTAATCCAGCGATACGTAGTCGTTGCCAAATTTTTGAACTTAAAGAGTTAAGTGTAGAAGATATTATAGAAGGATTAAGGAAAGCTTTGGATCAACTTCCTGATATAGCGATTGATGAGGAAGCGTTAAATTATATAGCTACCCTATCTTCTGGTGATTTTAGAAGTGCAATAAATACTTTAGAGGTTAGTTATTATGCAACAAAAGATCATAAGATTACTATTGAAGAAATTAAGAAGATTAATCATAAACCAGTATTCTTTCATGATAAAGATGAAGATGGGCATTATCAAGTGTTGAGTGCTTTTCAAAAATCTATTCGTGGTAGTGATGTAGATGCAGCATTACATTATTTAGCTAGACTTATTGTTGCAGGTGATTTAGATAGTATTTATAGAAGAATGAGTGTTATTGCTTATGAAGATATTGGACTTGCTAATCCAGCGATTGGACCTAAAGTCATGGCGGCGATTCATGCAGCTGAATTAGTGGGACTACCTGAGGCTAGAATCCCTCTAGGACAAATTGTTACTGAAATGGCTTTATCTCCTAAAAGTAATAGTGCTTATTTAGGAATAGATGCGGCGATAAATGATATTAATAAAGGATTATCAGGTAGTATTCCTAAACATATTATTGATGGTTCTCCTGATTATATTTATCCACATAATTATAAGAATGATTATGTTTATCAAGAATACATGCCTGATAAACTTAAAAATAGAAAATATTATGTAAAGAAAGATAATAAATATGAAGCTAATTTAAATAAATTATATGAGGAAATGAGGAGTGGAAAATGAATATTAGTGTTATTGGAACAGGAATTTATGGGGTTGCTTTAAGTCTTAATATGGCTAGTAATGGTCATAAGATTATGATGTGGACAGAAAATGTGGAGTTAGAAAAACATTTTAGGGAAAAACACGATTTAAAACCAATTACAGATGCTTTTATTCCTGATGCGATTAATCTTACTAGTGATATTAAAGAGGCTTTAGAAAGTGCTGATTTTGTGGTTTTAGCAACATCTGCTAAATATACAAGAAGTATTTGTATTCAGATGAAGAAACATTTTAATACTTTGACTCCTATATGTATTGCTACTAAAGGAATTGAGAATGATACTTATTCCTTTTTATCAGATATAGTTCAAAAAGAATTAAAAGCTAAACATATTACTGTTATATCTGGTCCTACTTTTGCTGTTGATTTAATCAAAGGCGAACCTGTGGGATTATCTGCTGCAGTAACTACAAATAAAGCTTACAAATTTACTGAACTTGCTATGTGTAATGAAAGAGTTAAATTAAGAGAAAATAGAGATTTATGTGGTACTCAACTATGTGGTAGTGTTAAGAATGTTATTGCTATAGCAGCAGGTATGCTTGATGGACTTGGTTTTAGTGAATCAACAAGAGCTTTTCTTATTACAGAAGCTATGCATGATATGAAAGAATTACTTTTAAAACTAGAATGTAATCCTAAAACAATCATGTCTTTTGCAGGTATTGGTGATTTAATGCTTACTTGTAGTAGTCCTAAAAGTAGAAATTATCGATATGGTAAATTACTTGGAGAAAGAAAAAGTGAAGAAGAAATAGAAGATTATTTAACTCATACTACTACTGAGGGGTATTATACCCTACTCTCTATTAAAGGTTTAACTAAAAATAGAAAAATTAAAATGCCTATTATTAATATCATTTATGATATAGCTATAAATCATAAGGATCCTGAAGAATTAGTAGATTTTCTCATAACAAAAGCATAACCGTTGAAAGTTATGCTTTTATCTTGCCTATACATAATTACAAATATGAAAGTGTTAGTTTATATATTTGTTATAAAATGTGTTCTAGCTGTATAGGCAAGAACTTATCAAGAAACTACAGTGTATGGATCAGATGTTGTTCCACTTCCTTGAAATTTTGTATTAGCCTTCAGATTAATTACTGGGCGCACACCAAACGTGCTATCCACGTTGTAGTTGCCGAAGTTGCCATACGAACCCACAATGAACACGTAAGCATAACTGACGAAAACGTCATACGGAGACATGGTCCAATATTCTTGGTTATTGTATAGGTAGTAACTTGTATTATTAGTTCCCCATACTCCTCCTGCTAATGCTACTTCATCTGCTGTGATGAGTCCTACTGGTTCTGCTATGATATCGCTAGTTGTACATGATAAACTTGGACTTTTATTTGTATCTAGTCTTCCATTTGCTGCATATCTTATTGGACTACTTGATTGGCTACTCCATGATGATCCACTTGCCATGTTTCGATCACTACAGAATCCTATGCTAGTATCGATATATTGTGAATACTGACTTGCTGATAATCTACTACTACTATACCATGACTGTAATTCAATAAGGATATCACTATTTTCTGTTTGGCCATGCTGCTCACCTGTGGTGTACTTGAGTCCTACATACTCACTTCGATAGTTATTTGTATTAAATGCTTGCCCTACTCCATTATTAATCATAGTTTTTGTTCCTGTTTTTGCTGTGCTTGTTCCATTATAGATGAGTCTTACACTTCCATCTCCATTTACTCTTACTATTCTCCAATAGAATCCTCCAAATCTTACCCAATTATCTGTTGGTGCCCCTGCAAAGTAATATGAAGTTCCCTTCCAATCACTTGTTGTGAATACTGTGTTTGTTGTACTTGATGTATATGGTGTACTAAAACTTCCTCTATTTCCTTTATTGTATCCCGCTATTATATTTTGCATTGTATCGCCAGATTTTTCTGTCGCTACACTTCTTGTTACTGTACTACTTGTATTTCCTGCTTCATCTACTACTTGTACTGCTATAGTGTATGTTGTTCCTGCATTTAGATTATTAAATGTGTATGTATAACTATTGTTTGTTGAAGATACTGTGGTATAACTGCTTCCATTATTACTACTGAATTTGTATTGCACTATTCCACTATGTGCATCACTTCCATTTACTGTTACTGTGATACTGTTCTCTGTTGAACTTGTACTTGCTATTGTTACGGTTGGTATCTCTCCATCTACTTGATAAGATTCGCTACATCCACTTGCTTTTTGATTATATTCATCTGTTACTTGGACACATACTTTTTGTGCTGAACTATTATTATTGAGTGTTACACGAAATGTATTATCACTTATGTTTGCACTTGTATTTGGTATACAATTGTCTTCTGTTGTTGTACAGTATAATGCTTTATATTTCCCTGTTTGTGTTTCTACATTGGCATTTATACTTGCACTCTTTACCCATCCATTATTTCCACTTACTGTTGTTCCTGTTAAGGTTACTTCTGGATTCTTGTATTCGTCTCCTTCTTCTATTGTTATATTTCCACTTATACTACTTCCTATATCATCATTTTGATTTGCTTCTTCATTTGGAAATTCTATTACAACATAATAATATACTTCTGCTCCTTCTTCTGTTCCTAATATAACTTCATTATCTAATAATGTTGTCTTTCCTTCATTAGTATGGATTGTTCCCCTTGATACTTCTGCTCCTAGTTGTTCTATATTATTCCCTGTACATTCTTCATAATAGATAGTATTTACTCCTTGTCTTTCTTCTTTCTTTGTACATGTATAACTTACATCTATCTCTGTTGTTGTTTTATATACTGTGTAATTTAGAGGTGTAGTAAAAGTATTAGTTCCATTAAAAATTACGTTATAGATCATTGGTGTTGTTCCTGTTGCTGTCACCTTTATTCCTGCTATACCTTTGTGTCCTGGATACATATCTACATTATTAAATTCTATTGTTCCCTCTGCATTAATACCCTCTGATTTAATTGTAGTAGTAGTACCTACTGCTACACCACCTTCGCCTGATGCATTAGTTCTACTTACAAAATAAGCAAAAGATACACTAGTAGATAGTAGTAATACTCCTACTAAATAAGCAATAAATACTTTCTTATTTCTAAACTTTTCTACTAAACTCGACATTTTATTCCTCCTATATAGGAAGCTCTACTTCATTTTATAATCTATTAAATGAAGGTATTATACTACTGATGAGTTTCCTAGCTTATATAAAAATTATAATAT
>CALVQN010000018.1 GCA_944358135.1 uncultured Bacilli bacterium | reverse complement strand
CAAGAAGGATTTATTAAAAGAACACAAAGAGGGAGAATGGCTACAGATAAGGCTTATGAGCATTTAAAGATTGTAAGACAGGGGACGCTTTTTTAAGGGAGTGATATTAATGATTTTATATATTGTAGAAATTCAGGTGTTTCGTTTTTAAATAGTGGGCTTTATTTAAAAATGAAAGGAGAATGAAGATGAAAATAATTGATGGTAGACTTATTTCTAATAAAATAAAAGAAGAATTAAAAAATGATGTTTTAAAATTAAAAGATGAAGGGATTATTCCTGGTTTAGGTATTATTTTAGTAGGTAATGATCCTGCTAGTGAGATTTATGTCAGAAATAAAATGAAAGTTTGTGAGGAACTAGGAATTTGTGCTAGATTATATTCTTTTACTGAAGAAAATACTGAAGAAGAGATCATAGAACAAATAAAATTATTAAATCAAGATAAGGAAATTGATGGAATATTAGTTCAGAGTCCTCTTCCTAAAAAGTTTGATGAAGCTAGAGTTATTTCTTATGTAGATAGCAGTAAAGATGTGGATGGCTTTGGTATTCATAATTTGGGAGCTATGCTTAGTGATCAAGAAGAGATTGTAGCAGCGACACCTCTGGGGATATTAAAAATGTTAGAATATGAACAAATAGATCTTGTAGGTAAAAGAGTAGTTATGGTTGGTTCTAGTTTAATTGTAGGTAGACCTATGGCTGTTTTATTACTTAATCGAGGAGCTACTGTTACGATAGCTAATACTAATACTATTAATTTGAAGGAAGTTACAAGAGAAGCAGATATTTTAATTGTGGCAATAGGCCATGCTAGGTTTATTACAGAAGAATATGTTAAAGATGGAGCAGTCGTGATTGATGTGGGAACAAACCGAGTAGATGGTAAGCTTTATGGTGATGTTGATTTTAATTCTGTTGCCAGTAAAATTAGTTATATTACGCCAGTACCAGGTGGTGTTGGACCTATGACGATTGTATCTTTGCTTTCTAATGTAGTAGAACAAGCAAAATTAAGGAGGAATGTGTGATGGATCCAAGAATTAAGGAAGCTTTAGAAAAGGAAACTAAGAGACAACAAAATAATATCGAACTTATTGCTTCAGAAAATTATGTTTCTAAAAATGTTTTAGAATTACAAGGAAGTATTTTTACGAATAAATATGCAGAAGGATATCCTGATAAGAGGTATTATGGGGGATGCGTAAATGTTGATATAGTTGAGAATTTAGCAATAGAATATGCTAAAGAATTATTTCATGCAGAGTATGCAAACGTGCAACCTCATAGTGGTTCTAGTGCTAATATGGCTGTTTATCGTGCTTTGTTACAGCCAGGAGATAAAGTTATGGGAATGAATCTTTCGCATGGTGGACATTTAACTCATGGAAATCCAGTTAATTTTAGTGGTTTAGATTACGAGTTTATTCCTTATAATTTAAATTCAGAGACAGAAATGCTTGATTATGATGAGATAAGAAGAATTGCTTTAAAAGAACGCCCTCAGATGATTGTAGCAGGTGCTTCAGCTTATTCAAGAAAGATTGATTTTGAAAAGTTTAGAGATATTGCTCATGAGGTTGGTGCTTATCTTTTTGTTGATATGGCTCATATTGCTGGACTTGTTGCAGCAGGATTACATCAAAATCCAGTAGAGTATGCCGATGTAGTATCTTCTACTACACATAAGACTCTTAGAGGGCCTAGAGGGGGAATTATTCTTACGAATAATGAAGAAATTATTAAGAAAATTAATAAGACGATATTCCCTGGTATTCAGGGTGGCCCTTTAATGCATGTTATTGCAGCGAAAGCACAGTGCTTTTATGAAGCATTACAACCTGAATTTAAAACTTATCAAGAACAAGTAGTTAAGAATGCTAGTGTACTTGCTCAAAGTATGCATGAAGAAGGGTTTCACGTTGTATCAGGTGGTACAGATAATCATTTAATGCTAGTGGATGTTAAATCAAGTTTGGGGATTACGGGTAAAGAAGCAGAAGAAGTGTTAGATAAAATTCATATTACCGTAAATAAAAATACCATACCTAATGAGACAGAATCACCATTTAAGACTAGTGGAATTAGACTAGGAACACCAGCGATGACGACTAGAGGACTTAAAGAAGATGATTTTAAAGAGATTGCTCATGTCATTGCAGAAGCACTTAAAAATAAAGATAATGAACAAGTACTTAAAAAATTAGATGAACAAATACTCGCCATAACAGAAAAATATCCAATTTATTAGTAGGTGATAAATATGAATAAAGGTAAGTTAATTGTTATAGAAGGAACTGACTGTTCAGGAAAACAAACTCAAACAGATATTTTAGTAAATAATTTAAAAGAAATGGGATATAAAGCGATTAGTTTTGGTTTCCCTAATTATGCTTCTCCAACTGGTAAAATTATAGGTGAAGCTTATTTAGGTAAACACTCACCATCTTATTTTACAGAAGGAATAGAAAATGTTGATCCTAAAATATCTAGCCTTTATTATGCAGCGGATAGAGCTTACAATATAGATATCATTAAAAAACATTTAGAACATGGTTATATTGTTGTTTTAAATAGGTATGTTGAGTCTAATATGGCTTTTCAAGGTGGTAAGATAAAAGATATAAAGATGCGAAATATGATGTATGAATGGCTAGATAATTTAGAGTTTGTTTTACTTGGTTTACCTAGACCTGATTATGTCTTATTCTTATATTTACCTTATGAATATGTGTGTACATTAAAAGAAAAAAGAGGGGAATATGCTAATGTAAATATACTTCATATGGCAGAGATAGCTTATCTTGAATTATCTACTATTTATGATTATGAAAAGATTAATTGTTTAGATAATAACAATCTTAGAACAATAGAAGATATAGCAACAGAAATAAAAGGAAAAGTAAAACAGTATTTAGAAGAAGGGGATGAAGATGAAGTTAAGTGATTTTGATTATGAATTACCAGAGGAGTTAATAGCGCAAACGCCAATAAAATCACGTGATCAATCAAGATTAATGGTGTTAGATAAACTTACGGGTGATATTAAACATGAACATTTCCATGATATAATAGAGGAATTGCATGAAGGTGATGTTTTAGTACTTAATGATACGAAAGTTATACCAGCTAGACTTATTGGCACAAAAGTGAGTACTGGTGCAGTTATAGAACTTCTTTTATTAAAGGAATTAGGTGAAGATATATGGGAATGTTTATCTAGACCAGCGAAAAGATTAAAAGTTGGGACAATTGTTACTTTTAATGATAAATTAAAGGCAGAAGTAATTGAAAAATTAGATGAAGGAATAGTTAGAGTTAAACTCATTTATTCAGGTATTTTAATGGAAATATTAGATGAACTTGGAGAAATGCCACTTCCCCCATATATTCATGAAAAATTAAAAGAAAAAGATAGATATCAAACGGTATATGCTAAAAATATAGGTAGTGCAGCGGCTCCAACAGCAGGGCTACATTTTACGAGTGAACTTTTAGATGAATTAAAAAATAAAGGGATAGAAATATTATTTATTACGCTTCATGTTGGTTTAGGAACATTTAGGCCAGTAGAGACAGAAAACATATTAGATCATCATATGCATAGTGAATTTTATCATATGGATAAAGATGTAGCAGATAAACTGAATCAAGCAAAAAAAGAGGGAAGAAAGATATATGCAGTAGGTACTACGACAACAAGAACACTTGAGACAATTATGCATAAATATCATGAGTTTAGAGAATGTAGTGGAAATACAGATATATTTATTTATCCAGGATATGAGTTTTTAGCTATAGATGGACTTATTACTAATTTTCATTTACCAAAATCAACATTACTTATGCTTGTTAGTGCTCTCTCTTCTAGAGAAATAGTTTTAAATGCTTATCAGGAAGCGGTAAAGAACAAGTATAGATTTTTCTCTTTTGGAGATGCTATGTTTATCAAATAAAATGTCAGGTTTATCCTGATTTTTTATTTTGTTTACATTCTCTTTACTTTTAAATGCTTCTATTAATGCTTATAAATACTAACTTAAGTTATGAATTAAGGGTGTAAAAATCATTATTTTCTATTGTTTAAATAATAAAAATCATGTATACTAATAATAGGTGATAAGATATGAAGTTTTATGAAAAATTAACTATTTTAATTATATTATTTTTAGGAGTTACTATTGGGACTGCTAGTATCATTGGGGTTTATGCTAAAACTGTTAATGAACAAGAAAAAGCACCAGAAGATGGTACTAGTATTATTTTAGAATAACTTCTTTGGCAGTGTTACTGTAGGCTCTAATTAGACCTCCTGCACCAAGTTTTATTCCCCCAAAGTATCTTACAACGGCAATAAGACAATGGTTTAAATTGTTCTTTTCTATGATGTTTAAAATGGGCATGCCACTTGTTCCAGATGGTTCTTTATCATCTGTTTTTTTAATCTCATTATCTATTTTATATGCATAAGGAATATGTCTTGCTTTTTTGTGTTCTTTTTTTAATTCTTCTAATATTTCTAATACTTCATTTTTGGTATCCACTTCATAGTAGTAAGCGATAAACTTTGATTTTTTAATTTCTAGAGTATAAGTATTTAATAATTTCATGACATCACCTTGTTTTATTATACATAAAAATGTAGTATAATAAAAGAGGATGTGATAAAAATGTTTAAAGATAAATTATCATTAATACCACATTTACCCGGATCATATCAAATGAAGAATAGTGATGGGGTAATTATTTATGTTGGGAAAGCTAAAGATTTACATAAGAGAGTAAACTCTTATTTTAATCGCCCTCAAACAGGTAAAACAGCCAAAATGGTTAGTGAGATAGCTGATTTCTCCTATATTGTTGCTAGTAGTGAATTAGAGGCTTTTTTGCTTGAGTTTAATCTTATTAAACAGTATGATCCTAAATATAATATTCTTTTAAAAGATGATAAGAGTTATCCTTATATTGAATATATAAGTAAACCATATCCTAAACTTCAAGTATCTCGTTATTTAAATATTAAAAAGAAGGATAAAAAGATGCTTTTTGGTCCTTATCCTAATGCTTATGCAGCTAGAAGAATAGTTAGTTTGATTAATCGGTTATATCCTTTAAAGAAATGTGATAGTATGCCTAAGAAAGTATGTTTATATTATCATATTGGGGAGTGTTTAGGATATTGTGAAAAAAAGGTTGATCATGATAAATTAGAGCAAATGGAAGCAGAAATTCTTAGTTTTTTAAGAGGAAATGCTGATGTTTTAAAAAATAAAATATTAGAGAAAATTAACATGTATAGTGAACAACTTAATTTTGAGATGGCACTGGAATTAAAAAATGAGCTTAATTATATAAGTATTATTTTAGATAAACAGAAGATGGAGTTACATGATTATGTAAATCGGGATGTTTTTGGCTTTTATTTTGATAAAGGATATTTAAGTGTACAGATTCTCTTTCTTAGAAATGGGAGAATGGTTGGAGGACATACCGATATATTCCCAGTAGTATCAGATTATCAAGATGAACTGGATACTTATCTTATGAATTTTTATCATAAACATGAAATACCAAAAGAAGTATTGTGCCCAAATGAAGTGAATATTCAAGTTTTAAGCGAGATTTTAGAAACTAGTTTTGTGGTTCCTCAAAAGGGGAAGAAAAAAAACTTGGTAGATATGGCATCTAAGAATGCTCGTATTAATCTAGAAAATGAATTAGAAATTATTGTTCGTGATGAAGAGAAAACAGAAAAAGCGAATGATGAATTAAGAGAATTGCTTGATTTAAAAAAGTTAGATAGGATTGATTTATTTGATAACTCTAACCTTTTTGGCTCATTTACCGTTAGTTGTATGGTGGTGTTTAAACAGGGTAAACCTGCTAAAAAAGAATATCGTAAGTATAAAATTAGTTTAGATAAAAATGATGATTATCATACTATGCAAGAAGTAATTTACAGGAGATATTATCGGGCTTTAGTAGACAAAACAGAACTACCTGATTTAATTATTGTCGATGGTGGTATTAATCAAATTAATGCTTGTTTAGAAGTATTAAATAGTTTAAATTTAAATATAAGAGTATGTGGACTTAGAAAGAATGATAAACATAGGACTAATGATTTAATTGATTCAATGGGTTATCGTACTATACCACTTGATAAAACTAGTAGTGTATTCCATTATTTAACTAGAATGCAAGATGAAGTACACCGTTATACAATTAGTTATCATAGAACCATTAGAAGTAAGGGAGCTATCGCTAGTGTGCTTGATAATATTGAAGGAATTGGGGCTAAGAGAAAGAAAGAATTAATTAAAGAGTTTGGTAGTATTTCTAAGATTAAGAATGCTAGTATCGAAGAATTAACTAAGATACTTCCAGAAAATATTGCTGTACGTTTGCAAGAATATTTGAAAGAGAAAGACGAAGAAAAAAAGAATTAGTGGTGATGTTATGCATAAATTAATAGAGTTAAAAAAGGATGAAAATATTTTAGTCTCTAGTCAGATTGAAAAGTTTTTAAAGCCTGATTTTATTTATATACCAATTGGGAATAATGAGAAAATTCATGTTCATAAAAATGATCATATTTTAATTGGCGATATACTAGTAAGTAATGGTTTAATTAGTCCTGTATCAGGTGTAGTAAAGCAAATTCGGAAAATGGATTCTGCCCAAGATGGAGAATATTTTTTGGAGATAGAAAATGATTTTTTAGAGAGTAGAAAGAAAAATGCTGGTGTAAGAGAAAAGATTTCTAAAGAGGACGTTTTAAAAGTATTTAGGGGATTAGAGGGAAAGAAAAATTTTGTTTTAAATGCAATTGATGATGAGATTTATGTTTTAACTGAAAATTTTTATTTATTTTTGTATTATGATGTGTTTTTAGAATTATTAGATGATTTAAATGGGTTGTTTATGTTTGATAATATTTATGTTTGTGTAAAGGCTAGTAGTAGTGAAAATATTAATAAGTTGATGAGCGAACTTGGGATGTATCCTAATATTGAGCTTAAAATTGTACCAGATTTATTTTTGCTAGGTAGAAAAGAATTTTTGCTTTCTTATTTAGGTCTTGTAAGTGAAGATGCTTATGTTTTATCTTCTTCTATGTTTTTTGCTTATTATAATGCTTTAAAAAGAAGTAGAGTTACTACAGATAAGCTTATTACGATTAGTGGGAATGGCATTCATAATCCTATGGTTGTTCAAGTTAAAATTGGTTCTAAATTAAATGATGTAGTTCATGAGTTAGTAGAGATGGATGAGGAAGTTTTATTTATTGCTAATGGACTTATGAGTGGAAAAGTAATTGATTTAGAAAATTTTGTTGTTACTTCTAGTTTACATAGTCTTTTGATTATGAAAAAAGAAGAGAAAATGAAAAGTGGGGAATGTATAAATTGTGGGGCGTGTATGGATATTTGTCCTGTTGGATTAAATCCGTTGTTGCTTCATCATGAAAAAGTTAAAGAAAAATGTATAAATTGTGGCTTATGTTCATATATATGTCCTGTATATATTGATTTTAGGAGGGATTATATTGAGTAAATTACCTTATATTCATTATCATAAAGATAAAAATGATTTAATTCGTACTTATTTTTTAGCATTAATTCCTTTATTGTTATTTGGATTTTATAAGAATGGAATAAGACTTTATGGGAATCAATTAATTTCTTTTGTGGATATGTTTATTCCTCTTTATTTTTATCTTATTAGTTTAATTGTTGGTTATATAGTTGCTCTTATTCGTGGTGAAGATAAAAAAGAATTTATGCTTTATTCTTTAATTTTGGCTTGCTCTATATCAATGAATAGTAATGTGTTTATTTATCCTGTTATTCTTTTTGCTGGCTTGTTTGTTGCTAGTTATATTAAAGATAAGTTTAGATTTAATTTTGTTTCTTTAACACGTTTGTTTTTAATTTTAGCTTTATTGTTAAGCCAATATTCTTATATGAATGTAGCTGAAAAATTAGATGCTTTCCATTATAATTTGTTTGATTTATTTTTTGGTTATAGTATTGGTGGAATTGCTAGTAGTAGTCTCTTTTTTGTTATACTAGCTTTTATTCTTTTGTTATTTAATCGCTTTTATAAAAAAAATATTTCTATTGTAGCTAGTTTAAGTTTTGCTCTAATCTTGTTTTTGGCATTCTTTATTACTAAAGATATTTCTTATGTAGAAAAAGTACTTAGTGGAAGTGTTTATTTTGCTTTTGTTTTTGTTGGTGCAGATTTAGCTGTTAGTCCTAATACAAATTTAGGAATGATACTTTATGGATTAGTTATTGGTGTATTTACTGCTTTGTTAGCTCTTTTTCTTCCTATTTATGAAGTTCCGTTTATCAGTATTTTCTTAGTTAGTTTAAGTATTCCTTTAATTAATAAAATCTGCGATAAAAAATATTTACAATAGCTAAACTTTGTGTTATATTATATTTATTCACTCGTAAAAATTCTTATTCTAGAGGATAAGTAGGTATTTTTACGAGTTTTTCTCTATCTAGATAAGGATAAAGAATGAAAAAATTACTAAAAATTGTGCTTTGCTTGTTTGTCTTTTTAGTTTGTTCAAAACAAGTACAAGCAGCAGAAAATTATATTTATATGGGAGAAAAGATTCCCAATATTCTTATTTATATGAAAACACCAAAAGTAAGTATGAATAAATATATGTACAAATTGGTTAATGGTACTACTGGTGAACTTGTTTACTGTATTGAGCCTGGTGAGAGTTTAAAGAATGGGAATGCAAAAGTTTATGAATTAATTGAGGATCTTGATCTTGTCTATGATTTGGATAGAGCAGATTGGGAGTATCTAAGGTTACTTGCTTATTTTGGCTATGGATATCAAGATAGGACTGATATAAAGTGGTATGTTGTTACTCAGTTTCTTATTTGGGATTATATTTTAGATGGTATAGGTGAAGTGGCTTTTCTTGATGTAAATGCTAAAAGAGTTGATTTATATCGAGAAGAGATTGATGCGATTCATAGAGATATTGAAAGATTTTTGCTTTTACCATCTTTTTTAGAAGATTTACCTGATGAGAGAATTCCTATTGCATTAAATGAAGAAATTGTTTTTACCGATACGAATCATGTACTTGATGAAGTGGATATTACGATTCGGGACGGAGAATATGAAATTATTGGAGATGAAATACATGTTCGGTTTAATCAGCCTGGAACAAGTAGACTTACTTTTGCTAGAACTACTAATTTAACTGATTTTCCAAAAATATTTTATTCACCTTCTAGTCAAGCCGTTATGAATAGGGGTATATTTAATGCGCCAGTAGATTCTATTGTTTTTGAAGTAGAGCCACCTAGTCTTAAGTTAATTAAAACTAGTGAAGAAAAATCACATTTATCTTTAGAAAATGCTAAATATACTATTTATATGGCAGAAGATAATAATTTTTATAGTGAACTTATCACTGATCAAAATGGTGTTGCTTATTTAGATCAAATTTGGCCTGGAAAGTATTATTTAGTTGAAGAGAGTGCTCCTTATGGATATAAATTAAATCCTGAAAAGATATATTTTGAAGTTACTAATGAAGATATAGTTTTAGAGGTTAGTGATGAACTCATTAAAAAGGAAATTGTGCTTGAAAAGTATTTAAAGAATATTGATGGTACTTTTGAGTTAGAAGAGAATGCTACTTTTCAAGTTTTTAGAAATAAGGAATTAATTCATACTTTTAAGACAGATGCGTATGGAAAATATGAGCTTTCTCTTCCTTATGGGGAATACACATTAAAACAGATTAGTGGGTCTTCAGGGTATCAACTTATTGACGAGGCGAAGTTTACTATTGATGATCATTCCGCTTCTTCTTTAGTACTTGAAAATCCACAAATTAAGGGGAATCTTCTTATTTTGAAAAAAGATATGGATACGAAGTTGCTTATTCCTCATAAAGCAGTATTTCAGATTCTTAATGTTGATACAGGAGAGTATTTAATTTTAAATGGAGAGGATACTTTTACTACTGTTGAAGGCAAATTGTATTTGGAAGATATTCCTTATGGAAATTATAAAATTGTTGAAGTAGAGGCTCCTTTGGGATATGACGTGTCTTTGGAAGAATATTTCTTTTCTATTCAAGATATGGATGAAGAAGTAGAAATTGAAGTTTTTAATGAGCTCAAAAATGGGTCTTTAGTTATTGAGAAATTAGATAGTGAAACACTAAAACCATTAGAGGGAGTTTTGTTTGGCTTATATGATGAGAATAGGAATTTAATAGAAGAGTATTCTACTGATAAAGATGGAAAGATTACGATTGAAAATTTATTAGAGGGTTTATATTATATTAAAGAGTTAAATACATTAAATGATTATGAACTTTTAAATGGCTTTATGGAAGTTAATATTAAAAATAATACACTTAGTAATTTAAAGATTACCAATCGTCTTAAAATAGAGGTGCCTAAAACAGGGGTGAATGAACTGTTATTTACGATAATACTCTCTTCTATTTGCTTGCTTGTGGGTGCCTACCTTTGTAATCATGAAAAGTAGTTGGAAAGTTATTGGTCTAATCTTTGCTTTTATAGGTGCTTTTGTTCCTATTTTAGGTTTTACTAGCTATAAAGTTAGGGATAAGGAATACCAGATTGTTTTGCAGGAAAAAGAGGAAAAACAAGATTATTATGCTATTTTAGAAATAGAAAAGATTGGACTTAAAAGAGAATTATTTAAAATAGATAGTAAAGAAAATAATGTGAATCATAATATTTTGGTTCATGAAAATAGTATTTTTCCTGGAGGTGAGGTGAGTAATCTTATTTTGGCAGCTCACTCAGGTGTGGGTAGTAATGCTTATTTTAAGGATTTGTATAAGTTAGAAAAGTTTGATGAAATTAAGCTTTATTATCATGGGTATCTTTGGCGTTATGAAATTGAAAAAATTGAATATCAAGATAAGACAGGTGTTCTTTATTTGCTAGAGAAAGATGCTCATATGATTACCCTTATTACTTGTACTAAAGATGATAAAAGTAAGCAAACTATTTATTATGGTGTTTTAAAAAATAAGGAAAAATTGTAAAAAAATAAGAAAAATGCAAGTTTTTTGAAAAAAATTGCATTTTTTTAAAGGATTTTTGAGGGGTTCGGGTAATAAATATAATTAGAAGTGCAAATTAGAGGGGTGATGGGCATGATTACGGATGAAGAGATTGAAAAAGTTCGAAAAAGTGCCAATATAGTCGATATTATCTCTAGTTATATTCCTCTTACTCAAAAAGGGAAAAATTATTTTGGAGTTTGTCCTTTTCACGAAGATCATTCTCCAAGTATGAGTGTATCTGAAGAAAAACAAATTTATAAATGTTTTTCTTGTGGAGCAGCAGGGAATGTTTTTACTTTTGTCAGCGATTATGAGAATGTTAAGTTTTTAGAAGCGGTTAAAATTGTTGCAGATAAATGTGGTATTCCTTTTCATGGTGTAATTAAAAAAGAAAAACCGAAAAATTATACAAAAGAGTATGAAGCAATGAATTTAGTTTTAAAGTTTTATCAAAATAATTTGAATAGTAAAGAAGGCGTTTTAGCTAAAGAATATCTTCTTAAAAGGAATTTAGGGGAAGATGTGATTAAAGAGTTTGAATTAGGACTTTCTTTAGGGGGAAATCTTTCTTTAAATCAACTGTTGCTAAATAAGGGATTTTCTAAGGAATTATTATTACAATTAGGATTAATTAATCAAAATAATGGATATATAAATGATGTGTTTCAGCGCAGAGTTATGTTTCCTATTCATGATTTAGAAGGAAATGTTGTTGGATTTACAGGAAGAATATATGAAGACAGCGGGCAAGCTAAATATATTAATTCTAAGGAGTCTAATATATTTAAAAAGGGACAAATTCTTTTTAATTATCATAGAGCAACAAAAGAAATTAAGAGAAAAAAAGAAGTTATTTTGGTTGAAGGCAATATGGATGCTATTCGAATGTATGCATCAGGGATTAAAAATGTCTTAGCTTTAATGGGTACAAGCTTGACTAAAGAACAAGTATCTATTTTAAAAGGACTTAGGGCTAATATTATTTTGATGTTTGATAATGATTCAGCAGGAGAGACTGCCACTTATCAAAATGGGACTATCTTAGAAGAAGCTGGCCTTGATTTTAAAGTAGTTAGGCTTAGTGGTGAGAAAGATCCTGATGAATATATAATTAAACATGGAGTTAAAGCTTTGGAAGAAAATATCAGGAGTCCTATAACTTTTTTGGATTTTAAATTAAAGTATTTTCGAAAAGATAGGGATTTGTCTAAAGTAGATGATTTGGCAAATTATATTAAAGAAATAATTAAAGATCTCAGGAATATTCCTGATGAGCTTACAAGAGAGCTTACTTTGAAAAAGATTAGCGAAGATTATCAAATTTCTTTAGATTTACTTAAAAATGAATTAGGTAAAGAAAAAGTGAAGAAAAATGAGGGAGTAGTTCAAAAAAAACTTGAAAAAGTGCGAATTTCGAAGTATGATAGAGCATGTCAAAATATTATTTATTTTATGATGAATGATGGAAAATTTATTTCGGAGTTTGAAAGCGAACTTGGCTATTTCCATGAAAAAAAATATCGGAATTTAGCTAATGAAATAATTTATTATTATAAAGAAAAGCAACATATGGATATTAGCGCTTTTATCTCTTTTATTAGTACAAAAGATTACATATATGATGATGCAATGGAGATAATAAGAAAGAATCAAATTTCAACATTTGATATGAAGGCATTTGATGAATTTATCAGTGTTGCTAAAAAAGAAATGGTACAGCAAGAAATACGAGATTTAAAAGAACAAATAGCTAATTCAATGGATGCAAATGAGGAAATTGAGTTGGCTCAAAAATTATTAAATTTAAAAAAAGGATGTGTAGGTAATGAATAATAATGAAGAAGTAAAGACAACACAAAAAATTGTCGAAATTAAATCTCTTGAGGATAGAATTAATGACTTAATTAAGTTAGGTCAGGAAAAGAAGTATATTACTTTTGAACAAATTGTTGAGAGTTTAAAAGGTTTAGAGATGGATAATGATTCTCTAGATGAAATTTATAATGCTTTAATGGAAGCAGATATTCAGGTTGTTGCTGAAGGTGAAGAAGAGGAAACAGATGCAGATGGAGTTCCTAAGATTGGTCTTGAAGAACCAATTTTGCTTGATGATAGTGAGATTACTAAAGATATTAATATTAATGATCCAGTAAGAATGTATTTAAAAGAAATTGGCCGTATTAGCTTGTTATCTCCTGAAGAAGAGTTAGAGTTGAGTGAACAAGTTGCTTCTGGTGATGAGGAAGCAAAGAAAAAACTTGCTGAATCTAATTTACGTCTAGTTGTCAGTATTGCAAAAAGATATGTTGGAAGAGGATTATTATTCTTAGATTTAATTCAAGAAGGTAATATTGGACTTATGAAAGCAGTAGATAAATTTGATAGTGATAAAGGTTATAAATTTTCTACTTATGCTACATGGTGGATTAGACAAGCGATTACAAGAGCTTTAGCTGATCAAGCTAGAACTATACGTGTTCCTGTTCATATGGTTGAAACAATTAATAAAATGAGTCGTATCCAAAGACAATTAACGCTAGAGTTAAATCGTGAACCCAGCGAAGAAGAGCTTGCTAAGAAAATGGGAATTAGTGTCGAAAAGGTAAGAGAAGTAATTAAAATTAGTCAAGAACCAGTGTCTTTAGAAACGCCAATTGGTGAAGAAGATGATTCTCATTTAGGAGATTTTATTAAAGATGAGTCTAGTATGTCGCCTGAAGAATATGCTACAAATGAAATTTTGAAAGAAGAAATTAAAAGTGTACTTATGACTTTACAAGTAAGAGAACAAGAAGTACTAGAGCTTAGATTTGGTCTTATCGATGGCACTTGTCATACTTTGGAGGAAGTTGGTAAAAAATTCAATGTTACTAGAGAACGTATTAGACAAATAGAAGCAAAGGCTTTAAGAAAATTACGTCATCCATCGCGTGCTAAAAAATTAAAGGATTTCTTATCTGATTAATGATGAATCAAAAATTGAAAGCGATTGCTTCTTTAATTGATAAGAAAGATATAGTTTTGGATACATGTTGTGATCATGCTTATTTGGCTATTTATTTAAAGAAAAATAAATTATGTAAAGATGTTTTTGCTAGTGATATCAATATTCATGCTTTAGAACAAGCGAAAAAAAACATTTTGGCATCAGGATTAATTATTCCTACTTATCTTTCAGATGGTTTTCTTGATATTACTAATGAATCTATTAATACTGTTGTCATTGCGGGGGTAGGAGCAAGTACTGTTTTACATATTTTAGATGGTGCTCCAAAGAGAATATCTAAATTTATTATTAGTAGTAATAATCATCAAGAAGAGCTTAGAAAAGAGCTTTATAAAAGAGAGTTATACATTCAAAAAGAAATAATTGTTTTTGAAAAGGGTAAATGTTATGTTATTCTGTTAGTTACTAAACAAAAGCTAAAAGAAAATAAACTTTCTTTAAAATATGGTAAAAGTAATAATAAAGAGTATTTTGAGTATTTACTAGAAAAAGAAAAAGATATTTTAAAGAAAATACCTAAAAATAAGATATATATGCGTTTTAAATGTTATCTTAATATTAAAGAATTAAAGTATATTATAAAAAGAATGTAGGATTATTATTGGATACTATTCTGGCCTCTGGGGTGGTATCTTTTTTTGTGGTTTCACTATTTTTTAAAGTAGTAGTTTGATTGTTATTTCCTTTACCTATGTCCTTTAAAGCACCAAATATAGTTTTAGCATTGTTAATCATTGGTTTGGCTTCTTTATATAAAGGAATTACTTGATTGGCTACATTTAATGTTTTTGAAATACCAGATATCACTTTAGTGAAAGATAGACCAGTTCCATAAGGATTTCCAAACATAGTTAATCACCTAATATAATATATGCAAAAAAGGTATTTTCATTTAACTAATTCATCAATTTTACCTAATAAATAGTCTGCTGATACATGATATTCTTTACAAATAGTATAGAGAAAAGGAGTAGCAATAATGTTTCTCCCTCTTTCATAATTGGCTAGGGCGGAGCGTGCTATGTTTAATTTGTTTGCTAATTTTTCTTGTGTTAATTTATTATTTTTTCTAAATTCTTTTAATCTTTGTCCAACTATAACACTATTTATTTCTTCTTTACTATTTTTATAGTTTAATTTATCTGTTAAATTAAATAAATAATCGATAGAAACATGAAAATAATTGCTTAGAGTATTTAGGTGTTTTATAGGGATTATTTCATATTCTGTTTCATACTGGTTGTATAATCCTTTATAAATATTTAAAATATTTGCAATGTCATATTGTTTTAAATCTTTACTCTCTCTTAATTCTATTAATCTTTTTTTGTAAATCATATTTTTCACCAAATTTATTTTCTCATGGTTTTGACTTTTAAAAAAATATGTCCCGAAATAGAAACATTTTTCTTGACTTTGTGTCTAGCTGATATTATAATTAGTATATAAGCTAGGAAACTATTCATATCATAGCTTATATCTTTACTAAATTAAATGAAGTAGAGCTTCACAAGAAAGGATTTAAGAGTTATGGAATTTGAGGTATTAAAAAGAAGTCATTTGAAAAGAAATGTTATTATAGGAGTAGTTGCTGTATTTATTATTAGTGCGGCTATATTAAACTTTACAAGAGCAAAATATAGAGTAAGTGATAGTGTACCCATAATTTATAGCAAAATAAATTATAAAGTACCAGATTTAAATATGGTGTCTTTATATATAGCAAATGAAGAAGGAACATATACAGAAGCAGATATAATACCAACAAGTGGATATACATTAAATACAGAGCAAAGTTATTGCGGACAATCTAATAATGGAGAGATAGTTAAAGATGATACAGTAAGTGTAGTTTATGAAAATGGTTTAATTAATGTAAATGGAATAAGTAAAAAAGGTACTAAATGTTATTTGTATTTTGATATTATTCCCTCTGTTTCTATTGGTGTTGCTGCTGATGTTATACTTGCTAATTCAACTGTTAGTGAAGAAGCACCTGAATTTAGACAAATAGCAGTTGATAATGAGGGTATGTACTTGGCAATAGATAGTACAGGCAAAAATAGTTATTATTTTAGAGGGGCTACTGATAATAATTGGATAAGATTTGCAGGATTCTATTGGCGAATTATCAGGATTAATGGAAATGGTAGTATTCGTTTAATTTATTCTGGTATTGATAACGGGTCTGTTCAGGACAGTAATAGGTTGGGACCTACCACGCAAATCAGTTTAGATAGCTCTACTATTTCTTACCCTTTTAATAGTGAATATAGACTAAGTGAGTATGCTGGCTTAAAATATACGTTGGGTAGCCAACATGGCCAAGATAATAATAGTGATATTTTAGATACATTAATCACTTGGTATAATGGTAGCGGTTTAGTTAATTATAATTCATATTTAGATTTGGATATTGGATTTTGCAGTGATAGGACTATGGCTAGTGGATATACATGGAGTAGTCAACCCACTAATACTATAAGGTTTGCAGTATATGATCGGATAGCACGAAATTATAGTCCAAGTTTAGAGTGTATAGAAAATGATATTATTCGAGTTCCTGTAGGATTAGTTACTGCTGATGAAGTTATTTTTGCGGGTGGCTCATATAGTGAAACCAATCAGAATTATTACTTATATACAAATAGTCGTTTTTGGACTACATCTTCTTGTGCATTTAGTGGTAGTGGAGATTGTGTGGGGCCTTGGACAGTAAGTGGGGCTGGTGGCATTGTTATGTTAAACGTTAATGATAACGGGTATTTAAGGGGTTCTTATGCTTTTGGTAGTTTTGGCGTACGTCCTGTTATAAATTTGCGTAGCGATGTTAACTTAACTGGTACAGGAACTAGCACTGACCCATATGTTGTGGTATCATAATTTTTAGAGCTTTTGCTCTTTTTATTTGTAGATATTTATGTTATAATTTGGTAAGAGTAGGAAAGATGGTTATGAAGGTATTATTAGCACCGTTTACATTCTTGATTAGTTTTATAAAGCACTTCTTTATTGGGGTGAAGTTTGTTTTCTTTGATGCTTGGTATAATATATTTTCGTATTATTCTGATGAAAGAAAGTTTAAGAAAAGAGAGCATGCTAAGAGTAGAGAAGAGGTGGTAGATAAAGGTAGTAATGAAGTTAAAAAAGACGCTTATGTAATGAGTGTAGAGGAAAGAAACAGGATTGCTCGTGAAAAACAAGAATTAATGAAAGAGATGGAAAAAGAGATTAATTCTAGGAAAGTTAATAAAGAGTATTACTACTACTATGGAACTGATATGAATGGCAGAAAAGTTAAAGGTATTTTAAGTGCTACTAATAAAATGACTTTACATAACTTTTTAGCTAATGAAGGAATAAATGTTTATCGGGTTAAAAAGGCTGGCATGGCTAATTTTTTAAAGAAGATTGGCTTAGAGCAAGAGCGTGAGATGAGCACTAAAGATTTAATTTTTTGGCTTACTCAAGTATGTACTTATTTAAAAGCTGGGCTTACACTTAATGATACAATTCATATTATGAAAGAACAAGCAAGTAAAGATAAAAATAAGAAAAGATTGTATGAAGCGATATCTTATGAACTTACTTTAGGGGAAAGTTTTAGTACTGCCTTGCAAAATCAAGGAAAAGTTTTTCCTCCACTTCTTATTAATATGATTAGGAGTGCTGAGGCAACTGGGGAAATAATTAATACTTTAGATGATATGGCAAATTACTATACAGAAATAGATAAGACTAGAAAAGAAATGATTAGTGCGATTATTTATCCTGCTATATTACTTATTTTTGCTATAGCTATTTTAACTTTTATTATGGTTTATGTAATACCAGAGTTTATTCGTATTTATGATCAAGCTGGTATTACGGTTAGTGGTTTTACGCTTACCATTATTAATATTAGTAAATATATTACCGCTAACTTAGATGTGATTATTATTATTCTTTTAGTAGTTATTTTAGCATTACTCCTTCTTTATAAAAACAGTAGAGGGGTTAGAAGAGCTATACAGAGTTTTGGTATGCACATTCCATTTTTTGGAAAAATTATTATTTATCATGAGTTAACTTTATTTACGAAAACTTTTGCTAGTTTACTTCGTAATAGTGTATATATAACTAGTAGTATGGAAATACTTTCTAATATTACCAATAATGAAGTTTATAAAGATATTATGTATGAAACTATAAGTAATATTGCAAGAGGTGAGAAGATTAGTAAATCTTTTTATCATAAATGGTGTATTCCAGATGTTGCTTATTATATGATTGTGACAGGTGAGGCTACTGGTGAGTTATCTTTAATGATGGAGAAAGTGGCTAGTTATTTTAATGATTTGCATAAATCAAGAGTTACAAATTTAAAGAGCTTTTTAGAACCAGTTATGATTGTTGTTCTAGCTTTAATTGTTGGTGTGGTTATTTTAGCAGTAGTTATTCCGATGTTTAGTTTATATGGACAGATAGGATAGGTGATATAAATGATTATTATACTTTTTCTTCTAGGTTTTGTTTTAGGACTTGTTTATGCATTTATTGGAGAAAAACTTCCTTTACTTGTTCCTGAGGTCATGGAAAAAGAAGGAAATTCATGGATATTAAATCTATTTATAGGTGTTGTTAATGCACTAGTTATGTTGGTTAGCTATTATTCTTTTGGGATTAGCTATGAATTTTTTGCTTCTTTAATTATTGCTGGATTAGTGTTAATTATTTTTATCAGTGATTTTAAATATATGATTATTTTAGATAGTCCATTAATTATTGGAGGAGTTCTTATCCTTATTCTTAGAGCATATTTTTATGGATTTAAAAATATGGGATTAAGTATTTTATCAGGAATTATTTTATTTTTAGTAATGTTTCTTATTGGTTTTATTGGTAAAAAAATATTTAAAAGAGAAGCTTTAGGTGGGGGAGATATTAAACTTACTGGCATTATTGGCATAGTTTTAGGATTGAAATTAGGGTTGGTAGCTATAATTTTATCTAGTTTACTTGCTTTACCATATGCTGTAGGAGCAGTGATGCTTAACAAAAATAGTGAAGTTCCTTTTGGACCGTTTTTGATTGCTAGTATGGCTATAGTTTTTATTTTCTCAGATAAGTTTTTAAATTTAATTGCCTTTTTATTGTAAATGTAGTATAATAAGCCCCAATTAAAGGGGTTTTTGTATGAAGGATTATCTTAATTATACAGGTGATTTTAGCGATTTATCTAGAAAAGACTTAGAATATTTATTTATTCTTTTAGAAAATTATAAGATTCGATATCGTAAAAATTTAGAAATTCCTAATAATTTAGGTTTTGGATTAGAATTTGAGTTTGAGAATGTTTTGCTTTATTATGTGAAAAAGGAAATGAGTAAAGCCTTAGGTTTTGAAGATTGGCATGTTTATAAAGATAAAAGTTGTAGTTATCAAATAGATGGCTTTGATGTTGGAGGGGAAGTAGTATCTCCAATACTTTATGATACTCTTCATGATTGGGAATTAATTGGTAATATTTTATCTGTTTTACGAGGATTGAAAGCGGATATAACTGATAATACTAGTTTTCATGTTCATATAGGTGCACAAATATTTAAAGAGGATATTAAATATGTGATACGATTTGTGAAGGTTTGGTCTATTTTTGAACATGTTATTTTTAAGTTTGCTTTTGGGAATAGTGGAATTCCTAGAACTAAAATTTTAGAATTTGCTCATCCAATTGCAGAAGAAATTATTCATGGAAATGATTATGTACTTAGTCTTGATGAAATTAGAAAACCTCTTGAATTATCTCTTGATAAAACAAAAGCCCTTAATCTTAGTAATTATCATAATTTATTTAGTGATGAGGAAGTAAATAATGATATTGAGATAAGATGTGCTAATGGTACTCTTGATAAAAATATAGTTCAAAATACGGTTAATTTTTATATAAAACTTATGTTATATTGTGTGAGTGATAAATACGATGAAAAATTAATTAATCGTTTATTTGATAGATTGAAGTCTAAAGAATTTAAACTTTATCAGCAAAGTTATGCTAAAGATGCAGTAATGCTTGTTGATATGATTTTTGATCATTCTTTAGATAAGATTAATTTTTTAAAACAATATATAAAACAAGGTGAAGTTGTATTTGTTAGATAAGAGAAAATTATTTCTCTTTTTTTCTATGTTTTGACATGATGGGACAAATCTTGTGAGAAATTTAAAAAAATTTAAATTTTACTAATCCTATCTGTTTGATATATAGATACTATCAATTTCACTAGCAAATACTATCAGTTTCATAGGTGAATGCTATCAAATTG
>CALVQN010000017.1 GCA_944358135.1 uncultured Bacilli bacterium | reverse complement strand
CTAGTTTATCAAAATGTTTTAACTAAAGTAGTTAAGGTAAAATATTATAATCATTTTTTTAACACTATTCAAATAGAAGGACATAGACAAGATCCAGTGAAGAGAGAACAATTAAGAATAGATAATCAAAAACACCTTGAACAAGTTTTAAAAGAGAGAGACAAAAGAGTACAAGCAATATTAAAGAATAAATAGAGTTTATATTCTTGCTTTTGTTTGGTTAGATACTTAAAAAAAGAAAATGGCTACTTTGTCAAGGGCTCGAAGAGTACATTTTACCCTTTACTAAGTAGTTATTTTCTTTTACAATTTTTACATTCAAACAAAAGTTATATTTTCTACTTTAAAGTTAAATTGGTAACATTTTAACTAATGATTAACAGAGTAAATTATCTACTTTTGCTTTTCTCTTCAATATTATTATGAGTAAGTTCTTGTTCTTTTATGAGTTTAAAATCAATTATTTTTACACGTAATTCATTTTCTAATAGTTTTAATTTCTTTAATAGCTCTTCTTCCTTTTTCTTTTTTAAGAAACGTTTATATTTATTAATAATAATGGTGCGAAGACGAGCTACTTCATCTAAGGCTATCATTAAATTTGTTCCTGCATTATCATCATCAACATCACTATTATTAAAGAAATATTCTACTATTTTTTGATATTTCTTATTAAAATTATGACAAATTAAATTGGAAGTAATTTCAGGATTAACAATAATTAATTCTTTTATTTTTAAATTTCCTCTTTTGTTTTGTTTGATGGGATAGGAAAAACCCTCTATTTGATAATTAAATTTTGTTAATTCATAAGTGCCTTCTAATTTCTTTATCATATAACTCATTTTACTCACCTACTTTAATAAATCTGGCCTTTTTTCTTTAGTTATTCTTATCTGTTCACTTTTACGATATTCATCTATTTTTTTATGATCTCCACTTAGTAAAACATCTGGTACTTTTAATCCTCTAAACTCTCTTGGTTTAGTGTATACTGGATAATCTAATAAATTATCTTTGAATGATTCATTTTGGAAAGATTCACTATCAATTACACCTGGAATAAATCTTGCTATACAATCGGTGATTGCCATAGCAGGAATTTCTCCTCCAGTTAAGATGTAATCTCCTATACTTATTTCTCCATCAACAAATTTTTTTATTCGCTCATCAAAACCTTCATAATGTCCACATACTAAAATTAAATGTTTAGTACTTTCGTAGAGAGTTCCTGCTAGAAAATCATTAAAAACTTTACCTTGAGGTGACATTAAATACACTTTGGCATCATCTGTTTTTACTGATTCTATTGCTCTTACTACAGGTTCACACATTAATACCATGCCAGATCCTCCACCATAGGGAGTATCGTCAACTTGGCCGTTTTTTAGGAGAGTAAAATCCCGAATATTAATCAAGTTTATTTCAATTAATCCTCTTTCTATCGCTCTTTTAATAATACTTTCATGAATAAAACCATCAAACATATTTGGAAATAATGTTAAAATATCTATTCTCATTATAAAATCAGTCCCTTAATATTTTCTGCGTGTATTTCTTTTTTCTTTGTATCAATTTCTTTTATATAATAATTATTATAAGGGATATAATATTTTTTTGCAAATGTTATGTATAATAATTTGCCTTGAGGAGCTTCATAAATATCGCTTACTACTCCTAAGACCTCTTTATCACATATTATGTTCATCCCAATTAAATCTTCTAATAAGTACTCATCTTCTTTTAAATGCAAATCTTCTTTATCAATATACACTTTCTTCCCTTTATATTTTAAGACTTGATTGATATCTTCAATACCTCTAAAAGTTAACATATCAAACTCTTTATGACGGCGATAAGAATTAATGATCAATTCTTTCCTTTCATCCCCAACATAAACTTTAAAATCTTTTTTAAATACTAAGTCTTTTTCTTCAAAATTGCTTAATAAACGGACTTCTCCTTTGATTCCATGAGTATTGACAATTTTTCCTACATAAATTAGGTTCATCTTCTCACCCGTTTTCTTGAGTTACCTAAATCATATACTCGAAAATGAATTTCATATCTTATATCCTCTCTTATTATTGGGTTAATGAAATATACTTCATATCCTTTTTCTTGTAAAGCACTTTTTAATAAGCGAATATAATCGGTAAAACTTAAGATTGAAAATCTTTTTACCTTTTCATTATGATGAGATATTTCTTCATAAACATAATAATGAGTTATTTTTTCATTAGTAATATTAGTAAATATTTGCATTTTTTCTCCACAATCTGTTTGTTTTAAAAGATATTCTCTGATTTTATTATTTGCTTCTTCTTCTGTTAACTTCATTGGTTTCATTTTCCCACCTCATAAAATATAATACTTGCTGCTACAGATGCATTTAAACTTTCACA
Organism: uncultured Bacilli bacterium; assembly: GCA_944358135.1. GTDB lineage: Bacteria > Bacillota_I > Bacilli_A > RF39 > UBA660 > Caccenecus. The sequence continues at coordinate 18,446 of CALVQN010000017.1, read as the reverse complement.
ATTAATCTCTATATGAATCAGTCCATCACAAATACTTTTTAATTCCTCTTTCATTCCTTTGCCTTCATTTCCTATAATTATCGCTGTTTTTTTACTAAATTTCATGTCTTTTAAATTTGTACCACTTAATACATCTGTTCCATAGATTTTATACCCCTTTTCTTTTAATCTACTTATTTGTTCTTTTAAATCAGCACGAATAATATTTAAATCAAAAAGCATACCTTCACTTGAACGGATAACTTTATCATTGTATAAATCAACAGAATCTTTGCTTAAAATAATGGTATCGATGTTAAATGCTACAGCACTTCTTATAATAGTACCTAAATTCCCAGGATCTTGGATATTATCTAATAAGCATACATTCCCCATGATTTCTCTTTCTGTTAATTTTTTACATACACCAATCACTTTAGTGCCACTAACTTGATTAGATAGTTTTTTCATTATAGAATCTGTTACTAAATAAAATGGAATTCCTGGTATTTCCATGGTTTTATCAAGAGATATCACTTCTTTAATACTCCCTTTAACCATTGCTTGATTTAAAAGATGATCTCCTTCAACTAAAAACAAACCCGTCTCATCACGATATTTTTTTATCTTTAATTTAGACCATTCTTTTACTTTGCTATTATTTACTGATTCTATGTTCATTCTTCTCTTAACTCCTTCCTAGCTTTTTTATACTCTGGATAAAAATTCCCTACATAGTTCCAAAAAGCACTACTATGATTGTGATGAGTAAAATGACTAAATTCATGGACAATAACATAATCAATAATCTCTCTTTCATATTTGATTAATTCTGAATTTAAAGTTACTGTCTTTTTGACATAATTACACACGCCCCACCTAGATTTCATTTTTCGTATTTTTAATGTGAACTCTGGGATATTTGGCATAATTGCTAATATTTTGTTAATCTCTTCTATGAATACTTTCTTAGTAAAATTATTTATATATTTATCTAGTACAGATTTACTACTTGTATAAATTATTCCTTCATCAAAAGTTACTTCTTTATAACTATCATTTATTACTAAATCATATTTTAATCCAAGTAGTCTTACTTCGTCTTCATTATCTTGCTTTTTCTTGCTTCGCTCCCACATTCTTTCTAAAGATTTTTTGTTTTCTTCAATTAAAGCAAAAACTTTTTTGATATTAATTCGAATAGGTACTGTTACAATTAAATTATTATCTTGATCAAAGCGAAAATAAATATTTTTATTGTTTTTTCTTATTACTTTTACTTGTACAAGTTCATCTTCAAAATATACTTTGCCCTCAATCATTAACCAAATAGCACTCTTTCACTTTTATATTGTTTGATAATTACTTTTAAGACAATGGCAATGATTATTATCGTCGATAAAAGCATGAGTAAGATATGAACATAATTAATTGTTCCGTTAGTTATATCTGTGAATATCAAGGTGTAATTTAGGAAAGGAATTAAAGCGAATAGATTGGTTGTCGTAATTCCAATCATAAAAGCAATCATTCCAGGAAAGAAAGAAATGAATGTTAATGGGGTTAAAGCGCTTTGAGCTTCCTTAAATGTTTTTGATGAAGAAGCGATGGCTATGCATAAACCACTAATTAAGAAGGAATAAGCGATAATTACAATGATAGCAAAGATTAAGCTAGATGCGGGTAACATTAAATTTACTTCTTCATAGATACTAAACATGTTATTCGCAATTTTTAAAGATAGAATAGCCAGTATTAAACTTAATAGTCCTGTAATCATTGAAGATAGAGAAACACTTAAGAATTTACCAATAATGATATCTTTACTTTTAATTGGAAAGGTAAGTAAAGTTTCTAATGTTCCTCTTTCTTTTTCACCAGCAGTTGCATCGGTTGCTGGATATGTTGCTGATACCGTTATCGCCATAATGATAAATAAAAAGGCATAGTTCATGACATAACTTGAAAAGAAATTTTCTTCAACAGATATATTTTCTTCTAAAACAATGATATTTAATACGTCTTCAGGATTGACATTATTATTGGCTAAATAATCCGTTTGTAAATATTCTTTATAAGCATTAAAATAGCTTTCTGCTAAGTTAGTAGCATATGTCGCTGTATCTGTATCATCACCATTTATTGTATAGACATTATTTTCTTTAGTAATGAATAAAGCTATTTCGCCATTATTAAATTTCTCTTCTAGATTTTCTTTCGTATCCACAACAGCATTAATTTCTAAACTTTCTATAATACTTTCTTCTACTTCATTTAATTCATAGTCAAAGCCAATGGTATTATATTCTGTTATAGGCATGTTCATCTGACTTTCAAATAAAGCTGACATACCAATTACAAGTAGGGGAATAAAAATCGGTATAATTAACATCATACATAAAGATTTTTTATCTCTAAACATTTCTCTTAATTCTTTTTTTAATATATTTAAAATATTATTCTTCATGGTTATCCCCCTCTATTAATTTAAAGAATGCATCTCTTAAATTTGTTGTCCCAGTATCCTTTTTGATATTATCAGGAGTACCTTCAGCGATAATACACCCTTTATTTATCATGATTACTCTATCGCATATATTTTCAGCTTCTTCCATATAATGGGTAGAATATAAAATGGTCTTCCCTTTCTTCTTTTCTTCTTTAATGAATCTTAAAATAATCTCACTAGAAATAATATCAAGTCCACTTGTTGCTTCATCTAAAATGTAATATTTAGGATTATGAATTAAACATCTAGCAATGTTTACTCTTTGGGTTTGACCAGTAGATAAGGAACCTATACGGTTGTATAAAAAAGATTCCATATTTAATATTTTGGCAATTTCCATAATTCTTGGTTCAATATCCTTTTTCTCTACGCCATAAATATCCGCGCACATGTGTAGTAATTCATAGGAACTTAAGGTATTATATATTTTTGTATTTCCTGATAAATAAGCAATATTTTTTTTAATTTCTGTTTCATTATCTTGATAGTTTAGCCCATCAAAAGATACACTACCACTAGTTGGTTCTAGTATACCCGCGATAATACGCAAAAGTGTTGTCTTACCAGCACCATTTGGACCTAAAATGCCAATAATTTCTCTATCATTTGCTTCTAGGCTAATTCCATTATTAGCATAAAATTCAATATGCTCTTTTTTCTTGGTTAGTTTTGTAAATTTCTTTTTAATGTTGTCTACTTTTAACATTGTTTCACCTCAAAATTAATTATACTAAATAACAAAGATAAATACTATTCCTTTTCTTTATTTTTTGGTTCTTTTTTATATTAAATTAAAAACCCGTTTCAGTTAACGGGTTAATTTTCTATACTCATCTTCTGCTTGGTCAGCATCACATCTCAAAAAACAAGCAGCTTGTCTGTAATTGTCATAGCATTCTTTAGTTTTACTTTCTAATTCATCTGCTAGTAATTCAAGTTTTTCTCCTTTTTCAAATAAATATAATGCTCTTAAAGAAGTAAAACCACGCATGTTTCTATTCGTTCTCATAGCTTCTTCTAGATACTCTTTAATGTATTCTGGCTGTCTATATGGTATTCAATTTCATAATCCTTTGCTTTGGCCTCAGGAACTTCTACTCCTAATAATATTTCAAACCATGCGGCAACAATATGTCTATGACAAAATTCGGTGTTTGCCTCATAACAAAGTAATATAGAGTTATCAAGTTCTTTATAAACCTGTTCAGGATCTAATTTTGATAATACTTGATTCCAATATTCTTGAACATAATATCTATTATTTTCCTCTTCTGGAATTTTACCAATATTATCATGCCATATTTTCCAAAAAGATAGTTTTGGCGCTAGCTTGGGATAGCATTTTCCATGATAACTAGCATTTTTACCGCGATTACCAGAGATAGCATAAGTAGTGTACTTATCTGATTGCCAATTATTATGACTACTTGTACAAATCATTTATTTTCCTCCTCTTTAAAATATCCCTTTTTATCGCTTTTATAGAAACATTATAACATGTTCATTATTTATTATCTAGTTCTTTTTTGATCCACGCCATAATTACTCTCACTAAAAATGTTATTTCCTCTTCAGTTAATTCTCTTCCTTTAGGGATTTTATACCATTTATATAAACAATTACGACAACAAGTGGCAGTAGCATGCTCTGCTATAAATACAGGATGACCCTTCATTGGAGTTTGTCTTCCGTCACTCGGTATTACAGCAGGTGCAAGTCTACTCTTCAAAAAATCATAGGCGTGACTTTCTACTCTATCTATTCCTTTTTGTTTTATATATTCTTTATCTTTTTCTTTTAAATGAAAACTGTTTCTAAACTTTGACTTTGATAAAGAATATAAGATTTCTTCTACTTTCTTCATCTCTTTAAAAAAGATTATCTTGTGATAATCTTAAGTTCTAGCTCCTCCATCTACTTGCATAATCTCGCCTGTTACATAACTAGCCATAGAAGATGCTAAAAATAGACAAGCATTAGCTATATCAACTGGCTCGCCAATTCTTCCTAAAGGTATTGTAGCAATTAAAGGTTTGATCATCTCATCTGGTAAGCTTGCTACCATATCTGTTTTTGTGATCCCAGGAGCTACAGCATTTACTCTAATTCCCAATGGTGCTAATTCTCTTGATAAAGATTTAGTTAATCCATTTACAGCAAATTTACTCATTGGATATACGCAACCTGCAGGTTGGCCATAAATGCTTACCATAGAAGAAATATTAATTATACTACCTTTGGTTTCCTTTAAAAATGGTACAGCTTCTTTTGAACAGACAAATACGCCTTTCATATTTACATTTGCTATTTTATCATATTCTTCTATTGTATACTCTTCTATTTTAGTACTAGAAGATAGTCCTGCATTATTTACTAATATATCAATTTTACCAAAACTATCTACAACTTTTTGGAAAGTTTCTTTTACTTCACTCATATTTGTTAAATCTGGATAAAATCCTATTACTTTTCCCTCTTGTTCTTTTAGTTCATTTAATGCATTTGTTACGCTTTCTTCTTTAGATCCTAGTAAAGCTACCTTAGCTCCATTTTCTAAGAATTTTTTTACAATCGCTAAACCAATTCCCCTTGTTCCACCTGTTATGATGGCTACTTTTCCTTCTAACATTCTATCACTCTCCTATTAATAATTAACCATATTTTTCTTTTTTAGTCAATTCTTTTTAAAAATATTTGGCACGTAAAGAGGAATAAATCGCTCCTATTACTATTAACAAAAGACATATCACAATTACAAGCAAAAGAGTTTTTGGATAAATCTTTACTTTTCTTTTTTTTATTAATATATAAATACCATTTAGACTTAATCCAATTAAGGAAGATATAATTATTTTAAATAGCCAACTTGAACTAATGCTTTTTAAGAAGTATTCTAGAGGTGGAGCAATTAATAGTATTTTTAATGAAGGAATATAAAAACTCATAATTAAGTAGGTTTCTATAAAACCAAAAAGAAATAGGACAGTGCTTATCATTTTGTTATTCATTATCTTTTCTTTCTTCTTTATAATTTTTAATGAATTTTATTAATTCTTTTAAAGATTCTTTACTTACATAATTTCCCCCGTTTTGAAATAGCCTTCTTAATTCAGTGTTTTCTTTTGGTATTGTTTTGCCTACTAATTTAACAATCATTTTTTTCATTCCTTTTAATTTAGAATAATTGAGCCCTCCTTGTAAATAGAAGCTAGGTATAGTTAATTGGTTAGCTTTTTGCAACTCTTTTACATATTGATCATTTTTAGGATAAGCCCCAACCATACCTATACATTTTATTTTGTATTTCTTCTTAACTCTAGTTAATTTGGTTACAATTCCTACACATATCCAGCTTAAATAAATAATTTCATCGTCTTTCTTCAAATAATGATTTGTTTCTTCTAATGAATAGGCAGGTATTTTTAATTCTTCACTTAAAAGCTGAGCATATTCTTTGGTATGTTCAGTGTTTGTATTGTAGACAATTGCTTTAATCATAATTTTTTATTCCCTTCCATTTTTTTATCATTTCAAAATAATTGTAACAAACTTACTTGTTCTAGTCAATTTAGTTTCTACTCAAAAAGAAAAAGAAGGAGAATTCCTTCTATAATAAAAGCTTTTAATAAAACTCAGATTATTTGCTTGGTATTATTACTTCTTTTCCTCCCATATATGGCTGTAAAGCTTTAGGAATTTTTACACTACCATTGCTTTGATAATTATTTTCTAGGAAAGCAATTAATCCTCTTGGGGTTGCTAAAACAGTATTATTTAGTGTTGCAACATATTTATTTCCTTTATCTGTTTTCATTCGAATACCTAAACGTCTTGCTTGAGCCTCTCCTAGAGTTGAACATGAACCTACTTCAAAATATTTTTGTTGTCTTGGACTCCATGCTTCTACATCACATGATTTAACTTTTAAATCAGCAAGATCGCCACTACAGCATTCTAGCGTTCTTACGGGAATATCTAGACTTCTAAAAAATTCTACTGTATACTGCCACATCTTATTGTACCAATCCATAGCATCTTCTGGTTTACATAGTACAACCATTTCTTCTTTTTCAAATTGATGAACACGATATAGTCCTCGCTCTTCTAAACCATGAGCACCAACTTCTTTACGGAAACATGGAGAATACGAAGTAAGAGTTATAGGTAATTCTGATTCTTTTATAATTTCCCCTTTAAATCTTCCGATCATAGAGTGTTCACTTGTTCCAATTAAGAATAAATCTTCGCCTTCTATTTTATACATCATCGCATCCATTTCGGCAAAAGACATAACACCATTTACTACATCGCTGCGAATCATAAAAGGTGGTACACAATAAGTAAATCCTTTATCAATCATGAAATCGCGAGCATAAGCAAGCATTGCACTATGAAGTCTTGCTATATCCCCAATTAAATAATAAAAACCATTTCCACTTGTTCTTCCCGCTGCTTCTTTATCTAACCCGTTAAATTTTTCGCATATATCAGCATGATAAGGTATTTCATAATCAGGTACAAAAGGTTCACCAAATCTTTCTAATTCTACATTTTCTGAATCATCTTTTCCTATAGGAACAGAATCATCAATGATTTGGGGAATTAACATCATTTTTTCTTTAACTATTTTTTCTAAATTTTCTTCTTGAATTTCCAGGTCAGCGATTTGGTTAGATATAGATGCTATCCTTTCTTTGATTTCTAATGCTTCTTCTTTCTTTCCTTCTCGCATTAAAGAACCAATTTGGTCACTTAATTTATTTTTTTCATTCCGAAGATTATCTGCTTCACTTTTAGCATTTCTAAATTTTACATCTAATTCATAAATCTCATCAACCAATGGCAGTTTCTCGTCTTGAAACTTCTTTTTAATGTTTTCGCGCACTAGTTCTCTTTCTTCTCTTATTAATTTAATATCAATCATTTTTCTTCCTACTTTCTAAAATAAAAAAGAATGGTGTAAAGGAGTCAAATATGACGGTACCATCCTTTTCTTTGCTTAATTCATATAACGGTTTTACCCGGGGAGAATTAGTCCCACTAGAAAGGAGATTTCATAACACTTTCTTACTTATTTCCATCAACCATAAGCTTTCTATTAAAGATCATGCTATTACTTGTCTTTCTTTTGTTTTACTTTTATAATATACCATATTTTTTTATTTATGACAATAAATTTTTATTCTTTAAATCTTTTTAATATGACTTTATCAAAGTTTTTAATATTCGCTTTTCCTACTCTGTATTTATGAAGTAATAAAGCTATTTCCTATCATGTCTTTTTAAACTCTAATTTTAAATGTTTTTGGAGCTAACCTATAAATTAATAATAATGATATTACACTATAAAAACATGCAAAAACTATTGTAGCTAGGCCAAAATAAAACGTAGGTAATCTTAAATCAATCATGTAATAACATACAACATAGGTTAAAATATTTACGATAGTGTATGTGGTATTTTTGGTTTCGCTATTGATATTATACGGTTGTAATAAATAGTATATCACTAAATGATGAACTGAGAAGAAGATACTCATGGCTATAATGGAAATAAATATAATTAAATAATTTAAATTATTATCTGTTCCACCAGAAGCATAAAGGATTAAAGATAAACCAATCCCTATGATTGATGCTGGAAGTAAGTTAATTAGTATTATGCTTTTTAATCTTTCTTTAAATAGGTTTAATATTGATGTTGGTTTACGATAAAAAGCATAAGTAAGCATGGAATGATCACTATTCATAAACATTGCTCTGGTAATACTTTCTCCCCTGTTAATTAGATACATAATAAAGACAAAATATGGTAAGTATGTCATAATTATATTGTTTATCTCTTGTTTTAATTCTTGATTCATAGTAATAATAAGAATAACTATTCCAATAACAATAGCACTTATCATGGCAACCTTTTTAGCACTTTTTAAAAGCAATTTACTGTGCCTTTTTATAAATAAATCATTAAAATAAGCAAAACCTTTTTTATTACTAGTTAACTTTTTATCAATACTAATCTGTTTTAATACAGTATCTTTAGCTATTTGATTTGCACTAGTTGTAACATTTACTGTTACTCCTGTTAAAACTTTTTTGTACATTTCACGGTATTTATTAAACTTAAAAATGTATTTTATCGCTACAATACTGATTAAAATTGTAAGAATCATGATGATTGGTGATACTATAGGTGGAACTATAACATTTAAAGCTGGTAAGCCATAAGCAAGTGCTAAAAATATTAAAATAAGTAACCAAACGTGCTTTACAGGATTATTTTCATTAATAACAATTCCTTTTTCATTATATAAATATAGATTGTAAGCAGCAATAGATATTTTAGCTGATGCTACAAATAAAGGAATTAATAAACAATGCCAAATATTTACTCCAGTTAATAAGCCAAAAAGAAGTGTAAATGGTAAAAAGCCAATGATTACTTTTAAAATTGCATAAAAATAATCGCTTAACGCATATTTTTTAGCATCCATTCTCATGATAAACATGGCATAATATTTATCTTTTGTAGGATTAAACATATATGTATTCATAAGAGCACCTATAATTGTTAAAAAAATTAAAATGTGTAAAAATGTTGCTGAGGGATTTGTTTTATATATGCTCATCATACTAAAAATCATTAAAAATATATAAAGGAATTTACCAAGAAAAATATTTACTATTTCTAATAATATACTGATAATATTTCCTATTATTTTTAATCCCCTATTTTGATATAATTTATCTGGCAATAACTTTCTTAGACCAGGTACACTTTTTAAAGCATAAATAAATGTATTTACTTTATATGTATTCCTAAGTCGAAAAGAAGTAATAAAAGTATGTATCATTTTATTCCTCCTCTTTTAAAATTTCTAATATTTTTTGTTGTAATTCTTTTCCTTTTAATAAATCATCAATTAATGTTAAATTTCCTCCTTTAAGTATTACAATTTCATCACATAAACTTAGTGCTAGATCCATAATATGAGTAGAAAAAATAATAATATGATTTTCTTTAATGCTTCTTAGCATATCTTTCATTTCTTCTGCGACAACTACATCCAAACTAGTTAGTGGTTCATCTAACAAAAGTATATTAGGATTAGCAATGATATTAATTAACATTTGCATTTTATTTTTCATTCCATGAGAATAATCTTTTAATAGTTTGTCTCTATCTTCTTTATCTATCTTCATGAAGTCAAAATATTCATCTATCTCTTTTACTTCTTTTAATTTTCCTTCATTGATTTCTAAAAAGAATTTTAGAAATTCTCTTCCTGTTAAAAATTCTGGAACAGTAGGTGTAGATAAAACATAACCAATATCTTCAATTGATAAAGGTCTTGTATGATCTTCATAAGTTATATTAAACTCTCCTTCTTCTGCTTTTATATCGTCATTTAAACAGTTAAAAAATGTTGTTTTCCCTGCTCCATTTCTTCCCAATAAGCCATAAATTTTACCACTTTCAAAGGTAAAATTAATTCCTTTTAATACTTCTTTATTTCCAAAAGTCTTTTTTAAATTTAAAATTTCTAATTTCATACATAAATCTCCCTTAACATCATAACAAAAAACTAGTAATTATACAACTACTAGTTATTTTTTTAACACTAATTTTTCATTATATTCATCTAATAATGTTTGGTAGTCTTTTGTAGGTTCAGTATAAATATTTATTCTTAATATTTTTAGAATATTACTAGCAAGTAAATAGAATAAATAATCATTTAATTCACTACCTTTAAACCCCTCTTTAAAGTATTTGTTCTCTTGCCAATTTGGTAAGTAACTACTTAATATATTGAGAATGTATGTAGCCATTTCCTTTTTGTTTTTAATATTTGGATTAGTTAACAGAGAATATATTCTTTGATATATTAATTTAATTGTTATAGCATCTAATTCATTATGATATTCTAGATATAAGTTATCTTTTTGAAATTTATTTTGCATAGATGTTGATGCTCCAAGAATGCCTCTTAATCCTTTATCACTAAGCATAGATAAGCCATTTGAAGATGTACTACCTTGTAAAGACCCCCGCATACAATATTGATATAGAATATCATTTGTATGGAACATGAATCTTTCTTTAGCTAACGCATAATAAACAAACTCCATATCTTCATATACTAATTGTTTACTATCTGCCATAAAATATGGGATACAACTAGAATGGAATATTTTACTCCAAAATGTACAAGAAGTATTACTAAAATCTTTCTTATTGATTAAAAAGTCTAACTCTTCTTTCTTCCATTTCTTACTGTGGAAAGGAATATTAGAATTTGGTAATGTTACACTAGATCTTCCGACACCAACTGTATATCTAACTTCTTTTAATTTTTTAGCTAATTTTATGTAAGCATCTGTATTGATAATATCATCACTATCCACTAGAGCAAAGTACTCCGTTTCTACATATTTTAGCCCTTCTCTTCTAGCAGCCATAGCTCCTCTATTTTCGGTATGGATTACGGTAAAATTAGGTTTAGTTTTGGTAAATTCTTTTATTACAGACAAAGAATTATCTTTTGAACCATCATCAACTACAACAACATTCGCTTTATTACTAATCATGCTAGATAAAGCACGAATAACATATTTTTCTGTATTATAAACAGGTACAACAAACGTTAATAACTTTTCCATAACGATACCCCCTTTTAAGTATTTTAATTATAATGCAAAAACACTTGTTTGTCAAATTTTGTAAAATTAGTACTTCTGACATTGTCGAATTTATAAGGCTTGTTTTTAAAATAGGTCTATGTTACTATTCTTCTAGAGTGTTAGGAAAGATGTCTACTAAACTAGACAAATTTCTATTGTTGTACCTCCTTTACTATAAGGGTTTGGGTTAGTTAGTATAAAAAAGATATTCCGATTACTTATAACTTGGCTCAAACCAAAAAAGACATCGACGCTTCATCATTTTTAAAAACAACGTAAAAGTCAATGTCTATAAAAATAAAATATTTATGTAGGCATTTTAGACCTAATGCTCTACTAATCTAAGTGTATACTATTTTTTATATAAATGCAAGATTATTTATACCTCCATAATAAAATGAGCATATAGTTTTGTAATTATTTTAGATGTTCTAAAATAGCTCTTTCCATTCCCTTTAAGGGTAAATTAGCACAAACTTTTCTGTTTCCCTGTTTGCTAATAGCATCATATACTACTGCATCTTTTAACAAATCTTTGTTGTATTCTTCCCCACTAGTCATTTGATAAAATTCATTTATATAATCTAGTGCTTCTTTAGCAGACTTTCCTATTAAATTCTTAATCATAATAGATGTTGAAGATATAGATACTGCACAGGCTTCTCCATCAAAGGCAATATCTTCTATTTTATCTTCATTCCATTTTATATATAAATTAATATTATCAATGCATGATTCATTTTTAGTATTTACACTTTGATAGCCTTCATGTGTTTTATTTCTATTTGTAGGATGTAAATAGTTTTCTATAATTATATCTCTTGATTCTTCTTCTGTCATTTAAATCATCTCTTTTACTATTTTATCATAATCACTTAATAATTCAACTAAATTATCAATTTCTTCATAAGTATTATAAAAATATAAACTTACTCTTACCGTATTATTTACCCCTACACTAGATTTTAATATTTTTGCACAATGATTACCCGCCCTAACACAGATGTTGTATTTATTTAGAAAGTAGGCAACATCTTGACTAAATACATTTGCTACATTAAAAGTTACTATACCACTGTCACTTTCAATATTTATAATATCAATGTGTTTTAAAGGTATTAGTTTATCAATTAAATACTTTCTTAAGTCTAATTCATATTTATGAATTTTGTCCATTCCTATTTTATTTAAGTATTTGATCGTTTCTCCAAAACCAATTACTCCTGCAATATTTCTTGTCCCAGCTTCAAGTCTAGTAGGAAGTTCTTTTAAATATACTTCTAGAGGATTATCAAAAGATTCATTCATTCCTCCACCTAAAGTTATTGGTTCTAAATGCTCTAATAATTCTTTTTTACCATATAAAACACCTACCCCTGTAGGTCCACACATTTTATGAGCTGAAAATGCTAAAAAATCAACATCTAAATCTTTAACATCTACATTCATATGAGGTAACATTTGGGCTCCATCTAATACAACAAAAATGTTTTGTTCATGAGCAAGTTTACATATTTCTTTAATTGGTCTAATGTCTCCTATAACATTGGTAATACCCGCTAGAGAAATTACTTTTGTATTTGGGGTTATCGCTTTCTTTACATTATCTACTGTAACATAATAATTGCTATCTAAAGGAATATAGTTTACTTTAATGCTATTTGTTTTAACTAGACGAAACCATGGTAAAACGTTGGATGCATGTTCACTGGTTGTAATTAATACTTCATCATTTTCTTCTAATAGATTTTTAAAAAATCCATCAGCGATCATATTTAATGATTCTGTAGTTCCACTTGTAAAAACAATTTCTTCTAAGTGCTCAGCATGAATAAAGTCACGCACTAATTCTCTTGTCTCTTCATATTCTTTATCTACTTTATAAGATAAATCATAATCTCCTCTATGGGCATTTGCAGGATAATTTAGATAATAATCATTCATTTTATCAATTACACATTTTGGTTTTAAACTAGTTGCACTATTATCAAAATAAATAATTTCTTCACTTAAAAGTGGAAAATCTTCTCTGTTCATCTTATCACCTCCATTTTAACTACTTTATTTTATTCTGTTATTCATTTTTTACTTATAATAAACGCCTTTTTTAAAGGCTTAAATTTAATTTCTTACTACGTTTAAATAATGTACTTGCTGCTTCATTTAAATTAATATCTGTTCCTTCATGATAATCTTTTATTTCTATTTTATTTTCACTATTTAAAGTTCCTTTAATATAAATTAGTAATTCTTCTTGAATTATGCTTAAAATGTATTCTTCAACAAAGCCTTCTTTTATTAGTAAACGCTCTAATAAAATAGTTCCACGATCCGTTTTCTTTTTTATTTCTAAACTTGAGGGAATACTTCTTTCATATGCGGTTTGTTTTGGATAAAAATAGTGCATATATATCTTTTTGATTTCTTCTATTTTGCTGTTTTCCTTTATTAAATTAAATAATTCTATAGGTAAATATTTACTGTTTTCTAAGGGAATATTGAAACTATAAATTAAATCATTTATCCATAATTCTATGATAAAATAATGGTTCTTTATTTTTTCTATTAGCTTGCGATTATTTTGGGTTACTGTATATTCTTCTAGTATTACTTCTAATTCATTACTATTTTCAATAGCTTGATATACATATTTTTGATTATCTTTTATGATAATAAAATAATCCTTAGTTAATATTAATTGTAAAGTTTCTTTATATGCACTAGCTTCAAATACTATCTTATAATCTTCATAAGTATATTCTTCTTTTTCTACTTTTAAATAGAACTTTGGCGCATTTAGAAAAGAGCAGATAAAATATTCTGCAATCTGTAAAGTATGTAGGTGTCTAGAAATAATTTCTCCATCACTTTCATTATAATTCATACATTTTTCTTTAATTTTAACTCTATAATCCTTTTTCATTATGCACACCTAAAAAAATATGTTACTTTTCTTGTAACATATTTAATAAATCAATTTTGAATTTGTCTTTTGAAGCATTCGCTTTTGATATCATTATTCCTTTATATGTTGCAAGCTCGCTCATATGTCCTTCCAATAAAATATCAGTTGGTGTAATTGTATCAAGCATAACTGTTCCTTCTTTTAAATATACTGTATAATAAAGTTTTACCTCACCATGAACTTGAGAAAACATTTTATCGCTTGGTAATTTAAGTTCATACTTTTCAGTATTATTCTTTTTATTGGTACTAATTAGTTCACCTACAAATTCACCATTTCTAAGAGCAGGATAATAACTAAAATTTAGCTTTTTGAATGCTAACATATTGTATTTTTTTAGTGCTCTTTCTAATTTTTTGAATTCATTTTCATTAACGTAATCTAAAACATAACCTTTCATAATTTTTAACCCCCTATTTCAATTACGTATTCATTATAGCACATTTTAAAGTTTTTGTCAAATTTATGTAAAAATTGTTGTTTTAGTATTGATTTTTGTCTTTTTTTAACTTTACGATAGTCATTCCTGGATTCCATATATTTAACCGAAAAGAATCCACTTGTTTATTCTTTTTTAATAGTTCGTGGACTCTATCTCTTAAAATATTTGAACTTCTCCCGTGAATAATGCCAATATAAGTATTTCCTAATTTTACATTGTCTTTGATAAAATCATTTAAAAAATAGACAACTGTATCAGTTGTTTCGCCATGCACATTTAGAACCGGCGATGAGCTGTTAAACATTTCCATTGTTATTATTACTAGGAGGTATTACTGGTATAGTTGCACCACCAATTGAAAAAGTGCTTTCAATACCTGTTTGAGCTACTCCAGGAGTAGGAATTACTATCTTACTTGGATCTGGTATTTCTGGTAATTGTTCTTCCACAGTTATCTCCTTTTTTTCTTCTTTTGGTGGTTCTTCTACAATATTGAATTTCTGATTGTAGTAACCAATAACTTCTTTTAAATTAGGAATTGAAGTTCTACCACCCATTTTCCCTACCGATAATCCTGCGGCAATATTAGAGTAAGTTATGGCTTTTTCTAGGTCAAAACCATTTGCGATACAGTAAACAAATGCACCATGGAAAATATCTCCTGCACAGCTTGGGTCTACAACTTTAGTTTTGATCCCTGGCATGATTTTTATTTCGCCATCAAAACTATACATCGCCCCCATATTTTCTAAAGTTACAACAATATTGTTATTTGGATAACGGTCTTTTAATTTTTTGTAAACTTGAACTAGTGTTGCTGAATTATTGTAATCAATTTTAAGACCACTTACAGCTTCAGCGAAGCCTTTTGAACATACAATATAAGTAACATACTTACATAGTTCAAGTAAGTCTCTGTCTACTCTACCAGCATCTAAGATACTTATTTTTTTAGGAAATTTGTTTAGGGCATTTATTGTTGCACCATATTCTTTGCCATCAGTAAAAATTACATCAGGAGTAATATTATATTCGTATTTTCTTAATTGAGGTTGAGTGGCCCCAACTACATCAAATCTAGTTCTAGTACCATTTTTTTTGTTTACTAAAATAACGGATACTGGCGTTCCATATTCATAAGATGTTTCCATCATATCTGTTTTTACCATGACTTGTTCTAGTTCTTTTCTAATATGATTACCATAATCATCGGATCCTACTACTCCTGCAAAGTAAGCTGTCTCTCCCCATTTTCCAAGTAGGTAAGCCACATTAGCAGCAGTTCCTCCTCCTGATTCTATTTTTTCACTTAATAGATATTTTGTCCCTTCAACTGGATATTCATCTACTGGACAAAAAATATCAAAACTAGTCCTTCCAATGCTTAGTATCGTCATAGTCTCAACCTCTTTCTTAATATTAATCATACCATATTTTAAAAAAAAAATAAAGACTATTCTAATATAGCCTTTATTCTTCTTACCCCTGCACTACTTGCTTCTTCTTTGGTTATTTTAAAATGGCCTAAAACACTGGTGTGTTCAACATGAGGCCCTCCACAAATTTCTTTTGATACATTGCCAATTGTATAAACATTTACAATATCAGCATATTTTTCAATAAACATAGCTTCTGCTCCACTTTTAATGGCTTCTTCTTTGCTCATTGTACTCATGCTTACTGGCCAATCTTCTTTTATCCATTCATTTACCAAGTCTTCTACTTTTTTCTTTTCTTCATCAGTTAATTTATGATCACATGAGAAATCAAAACGCATACGCTCTTCATTAATGTTACTTCCCTTTTGATGAACATCAGCACCAATTACTACTTTTAAAGCAGCATTTAATAGGTGTGTTGCCGTGTGGTATTTAGTTTCTATTTCACTGTGTCCCATTAAACCACCTTTAAATTTCCCTTTACTGGCAGTTCTTGATAATTCTTGATGAGAAGCAAATTTTTCTTTAAACCCTTCAGTATCTACTTTTAAATTGTGTTCACGAGCCATTTCAACAGTTAATTCAATTGGAAAACCATATGTATCATATAATTTGAAAGCATTATCTTTATCAATAATATTTCCTTCTAAATGATTTAATAATTTGTCAAATTCTCTTAATCCTTTTTCTAAAGTACGATTAAATTTTATACTTTCGTTTTTAAGTACTTCTAAAACTACTTCTTTGTTTTCTTTAATTTCCTTATAATAATTTTCATATTTTTTGATTACTTCTAAGGCTATAGGTTCCATCCAGTTTGTATTTGTATCAATACCTAGTTTTTTCGCATGTCTAATTGCTCTTCTAATTAATCTTCTTAAAATATAACCTTGATCAGTATTACTTGGTTTAATTCCAGCAGGATCAGCACTAATAAAGACACTAGTACGAATGTGATCAGCGATAATTCGCATACTGGTTACATTATCTTGATAAGATTTATTACTGATTTGTTCTAAAGAAGCGATAATTTCTTTCCAAATTGAAGAAGCATAATTATCTTCTACTCCTTCAAGGACAGCAACAACACGTTCAAGGCCCATTCCTGTGTCAACATTCTTCTGTTTTAACTCCATAATTTTGCCTGATTCATCTTTGTAGAATTCCATGAATACATTATTCCATATTTCCACCCATCTATCATCTTTAGGATCAAAATGTTTGGGAATTTCGTCATTGCTTCGGAAATAAAAGATTTCTGTATCGCCGCCACATGGTCCTGATTCTCCTGCTATCCAAAAGTTGTCCTCTACTCCTAGATAAGCAATTCGCTCTTTGGGAATGCCTAATTCATGCCAAATACTAGCTGATACATCATCTCTTGGGATATCTTGGTTGCCAGCAAATACTGTAACTGCTAGACGTTCTATAGGGATATTTAGTACTTTAGTTAAAAATTCAAAGCTATATCCAATGCTTTCTTTTTTGAAATAATCTCCTAAACTCCAATTTCCTAACATTTCAAAGAAAGTATGATGAGTTTTATCTCCAATATCTTCTAAATCCGTTAGACGTACACACTTTTGAGCATCACAAAGCCTTTTACCTTTAGGATGAGCTTCACCAAGTAGGTACGGGATTAAAGGTTGCATACCTGCTGTGTTAAATAAAACGGTTGGATCATTTTCTGGTATTAAAGGTGCACTAGGTATTTCTACATGACCTTTGCTCACAAAATATTTGATAAATTCGTCCTTTAAATTCATTATTTTTCCCCCTCAATAAAATCAATTACACGATCATCTAATTTTTCAATATTATCATTGACTATCGTTATATCAAAATTACTATAGTTTTCTAAAGCTGTTTCTGTAACATGCATTTGTTCTTCTAAACTTAATTTACTAGGTTCAAACTGATTTACAACATACATAGAATAAACGTTGTTAAATGTTTTTTTCAGTTCGTCTATTTCTATAGGTAGTCTTACATCACTGATAATTACAACATCATAATAAAGATTATATACTTTTATATCTTCAATCATTCTATTTACAAAAAATAAAGGCATATCCATATTTTCTCTAATGGTTACTCCTAAATCTTGCAAAAATTTACGTGGTTTTGGTTCACTTCCGTTCCACTCAATAATTTCTCTCGCGTACATTTTTAAATATTTACTGAATTCAGTAATAATTGGCTTCTTTCCTAAAGATAAGTAGTACTCTTTGATAATTTTAGCTACCTCTCCTTTTCCTGAACCAGATTTTCCTGCTACTAAATATATTTTCATAATCTCACCACACAATAGAATAATTATAACATTATTTTCTTTAAAATAAAAGCTTAGTTGTTAATCATTAGTTAAAATGTTACCGATTTTACTTTAAAGTAGAGAGTATGGCTTTTGTTTTGAATGTAAAAATT
>CALVQN010000016.1 GCA_944358135.1 uncultured Bacilli bacterium | reverse complement strand
TTTTTACATTCAAAACAAAAGCCATACTCTCTACTTTAAAGTAAAATCGGTAACATTTTAACTAATGATTAACAGTAAAATCAACTCAAAAACAATATCATTTATAACTTTTTACTCAATTATCACAAAAATATCCAACAAAAATTCCTATACCCATAACTAACACTAAAAACAAATTAGCACTACCACTAACATTTAAAAAAAGAAGAAAAATAGAAGCAATTGCAAAAGCAAAAACAATAACATTAGTTTCTTCTTTTTTCTTTTTAAGTAAATAATACATTAAATAACAAGTAATAATTACTCCTAAAACCATACCTATACCATATAAAAGAAAAAGAAAAGAAAAAGGATGACCCAAAATACTCAAAACAAATTCATAAGAACCAAGCATCATAAATATTGCTGTTCCACTAATACCAGGGACAATGGAAGTAAAAGCATCTAACCAACCTAATAATATTGTATATAAGTAATGAATAAATGTATTTTGAAAAGTATAAACTTCTCCATTATCTAAAAAAGGAATTAAAATCATAACACTTAAAGCAAGTAAAAAAATAATTATATTTTTTTTAGTAAAAGAAACTTTTCTACGAAACTTAAAAATAGTTCCAGTAATTAACCCTAAAAAAAGATAAATAGTAATATCATAATAATTGTTAAGCAAAAACAAAATAACATGGCTAAACAAAACAATAGCTATAAATAAACCAACCAAAAAGTTAAAAAGCAACCAAAAATGTTTCTTCTTATCCCCAAAGAAGCAAGTAATCGCTTCCATTAAATCTTCATATATTCCCATAAACATAGCAAGCATTGCCCCACTTACTCCAGGAATAATCTTTCCAACCCCCACAATAAATCCTTGTATAATCAATTTTAAATTCATTATATTCACCACTAAAATATATGAAAAAAGACTAGTTATTAAAACTAATCTACTACTTCAAACGGACTTTCTACTGTTCCACTTCCTGTAAATTGAGTATCGGCTTTTAAATTTATAACAGGACGCACACCATACGTGTAATCCACCCAGTTGCTGCCGAAGCTGCCATACGAATCCACAACGAACACGTAAGCAGCCGGATAGCCACGCGGAGACATGGTCCAGTAATCTTGTCCTGTATAGAGGTAATTATTGGTTGTACCTCCACTCCATGAAAGCCCTCCATATACTACTTCATCGGCTGTGATGAGTCCTACTGGTATTTTTAGAATATCACTACTATTACTACAATCTAAACTTGGTCTTACATTATTACTCTGTGTTAATCTGTCTCTTGCTGCATAATAAATTGTACTACTTGGCTCGCTACTCCATGAATACCCACTTGCCATCTCTCTATCACTACAGAATCCTACATTTGTATCGATATATTGTGAATATTGACTTGCTGTTAGTCCACTTGTATTGGTATACCAATCATCTAATTCTGTTAATATGGTACTTTTTGTATTTGTTCCATGTTGACTATTTTGTGTATATTTTAATCCTACATATTCACTTCGCTCATAACTACTATTAAACTCACTTTCTTGGATTTGTGTATTTGTTCCTGTTGTATTTGCACTTGTTCCCTGATAGATCATTCTAATTGACCCATCACCATTAATCCTTATGATTCTCCAATAGTATCCGCCAAACTGTACCCAATTATTACTTGGATTTCCAGCAAAGTAATAGGTTGTTCCTTTCCAATCCGTTGTTTGATAAATATCTCCTTTTCCATTTGTTCCTTCTACTATAGTTGTGTCTGTAAATGGTAAGCTTCTTGTTTGTACCGTTCTTCCCGCACATTTAGTTCCTTTTGTTGTATAAGGAGTAATACTTAATCCTTTTGTATTACTATCATAGCTAATAATTAAATTATCTATTGTACTTCCATCTTTATATGTACATATACTTTTACTTGTATCTAATACATAGTTCTTAGTACTATCTAATTCTTGTACTTCTTCTCCATTTACATATAAACCAATAATATTTAAATCAGGTAAAGTATAATTTATCTCACTATGGATTAAAGGCGTTGTTGCTACACTTCTATATTTTGCTCTAGTAAAGTTTAGTATAATTGCGCTTATTATAAGTACTGCTATTATTCCTATTAGTATATTTCTTTTAACATGACTTTTCTTTAATACCTCAAATTCCATAACTCTTATTCCTTTCTGTGAAGTTTTACTTCATTTAAATTTGCAAAGATATAAGCTATGATTAGATAGTCTCCTAGCTTATATTTAAATTATATTATCGCCTAGACAAAAAGTCAAGAAAAATCTCATTATTAGGATACTTATAATTAAATAATCGATGAATTATGAGAAAATTTTTACGGTGATACAATTATGATGTATGGAAAAAAATTAAAAATAATAAGAGAAAGAAACGGCTTAACTCAAGAAGAATTAGGAAGTTATATAGGTATTACTAAACAAGCTTTTAATCATTTTGAAAAAGAATATACAATTATACCAATTAAACATTTAAACACTTTATGTAATTATTTTGGAGTTTCATTAGATTATATTTTTGACTTTACTAGCAAAATAAAATACTCAAATGCAAAAGCTGATATTGATTTAAATATTGTTAAAAACAGATTAAAAGAATTTAGAAAAGAAAACAATCTATCTCAAGAAAAACTAGCTAGTATTTTAAACGTTGCTAAAGGAACAATAGGAAATTATGAAAGTAGCAGAAGCTTAATTGCTACTCCTTTTCTCTATACAATCTGCAAAAAATACAACATATCTGCTGACTATCTTTTAGGAAAAACAGAAAATCCCAAGTATTTAACAAAATAAACTTGGGATTTTTTAATCAAAAAAGAAGACTAACAACATCTTCTTTCATAAATATTTTGTACATCATTTTCTTCACAGCAAGAATAAGCAGGCATATAAGTATGACGATAAATATGATGATTAATAATTCTTGTATTACAAGGTATAATATGTGGTACTTCATGACAAATATATCTATGACACACAGTCTCTTGAGGACACTCATAAACTGGTGGACATACTACTCCTGGAAGTGTCTCCCCCATCATATGAGGCATATATCCCATACCCATACCTACATTCATATCACAGCATCCAGTTTGTGGATATTCTCCTTCTTTTGCTTGATAACTAGCACTGTATTCTGCTTTTATTGATTCATAATCACGATTATTATTTACTTTCAAGATAATCACTTTCCCTTTCTAGTGTATCTTATGACAAAGCTTTAATCGTGCATAGGTATTTATCCCAATTTTTTCATTCTATTAGAAAGAAAATAATTAAATAGACATATCATTATATTTATTAGTATTCCATAATAAATGGTACTAACAATAGTTAAAAACGCTAAAGTAGTAAGTGTTTCATTAGGAATAATAATAATCAAAAATACAGGCACTATAGCTCCTAATATAACATTAGATATTGTCATATAATAAATATACTTTTTAGCTTTCATTTCTATTTTATTAAAAATAAAGCGAATCAAATAATAAAACAAAAGAGCAACAACAATTAATCCTAAAAAATGTACTACTAATTTAAGAGCCTGATTATTAATAGGAATACTACCAATTAACACCATAAAAAATGTATAAAAAACAAATTCAAATATCGAGGATATTACTACAATAAACTTCTTCATAATACTCCTTAAAATGGCATCTTCATATTACCGCTACTAATCTTCTTCATCATGTCTTTCATTGATTCAAATTGTTTTAATAAGCGGTTAACTTCTTCAACACTAACGCCACTACCTTTAGCAATTCTCTGTTTACGACTAGCTTTTAAAATATCAGGATTATGTCTTTCTTTTGGCGTCATCGAACTGATTATTGCTTCTACATGAGCTATTTGTTTAGGATCAATATTAATATTATTAAGTCCCATTTTTCTAGCACCTGGAAGCATTTTCAAAATATTTTCTAGAGGTCCTAATTTTCTAATTTGTTTAATATTCGTAAGAAAATCTTCTAAGTCATATTTTCCTTTTCGCATCTTAGCAACTTGATTTTTAGCATCATCTTCACTAATTAATCCTTCTACTTTCTCAGCAATTCCAAGAATATCACCCATGTCTAAAATACGTTCAGCCATACGCTCAGGATAAAACTCTCTTAATCCATCCATCTTCTCAGAATCTCCAACAAACTTAATTGGAATTTGAGTTAAATGACGAACAGATAGAGCAACACCACCTTTAGTATTACCATCCAATTTAGTAAGAATTGTACCTGTAAGTTTAAGCTCATGATTAAAACCATTAATTACATTGATAGCATCCTGTCCCATCATTGCATCGATAACTAGTATTGTCTCATCAATTTTAAAATTAGCACTAATATCTTTAAGCTCTTGCATAAGAGCCTCATCAATCTGAAGTCTACCAGCAGTATCTATAATAATATAATTTAACTGATTGTCTTTTGCATAATCCATTGCCTCTTTAACAATTTCTACAGGATTAATTTTACCTTTAGTAAATACAGGTATATTTAAACTTTTACCAATTTCCACTAACTGCTCAATCGCTGCAGGTCTATAAATATCACAAGCCACTAATAAAGGCTTTTTATTATGTTTTTTTCTTACATAATTAGCAAGCTTACCAGCAGTTGTTGTTTTACCACTACCTTGAAGTCCGCAAAGCATCAAAACCGTAGTTCCACTATTTACTTTTAAAGGTTCATATTCTCCACCAAGTAACTCTATTAATTCATCTTTAACCAACTTAATAAATAATTCATCTGGTTTTAAACTTTTTCCAACATCAAGTCCCAAAGCTTTCTCTTTTACATTGCTAATAAATTCTTTTACAACTTGATAATTTACATCTGCTTCTAGTAAAGCAAGTCTAATTTCTCTCATTGCATCGCTTATGTTTTCTTCGGTAATTGTTCCCATTCCCCGAATATTTTTTATTGCTTTACTAATTCTATCTCCCATATATTCAAACATTGATAATCATCTCCAATAAAAATATTTTATCATAGAAAAAGACTAAACTCAAGTTTAGCCTAAAGTAGTATTACGAATATTATCAATAAAATCTCTCATAATGGTAAGATAAGTTTCATTATTACTTGCTTCTTCATCTGTTAAAGTATAAAGAGTATCAACGCGAATAATATTAGCATCATAATCACTTTCTAACAAAGAAATAAAATCTGTTTCCTCATCAGTATCACATAAATAAATATCAGTAAGCGTTCCTTCATCAAATGCATCTTCAATACTCTCTTCACTAATATCTTCATCTAAAGAAATTATATTAAAACCATAATTTTCTAAAAAAGCAAGCTTATTACTAGAAACAACCAAAGTTGGATTTCCATCACTTTTAGCTTCTGTTGCAACACTTCTAAGTTCAGCATCCATAAAAGATAAAGTTTCTTCTATTTCAGCATATCTTGCTTCAATAGACTCAATTAATACTGTACTATTTGTATAATCAATAAAATTATCTCGAATATTTTTAGCAAGCATCAAAAAATTATTTGGACTCAACCACAATTCTTCAATCGCATATTCAAAGTTTAATCCATAAGAAACATCAATAAGTAAAATATCTCGATTATTACTCAAAAATTCTCTAGCTAATTCTTTTTCATTAGTAAGACCATTATAGACAAATAATCCTCCTTGGCTATAATTTTCCTTCTGCATATCTGTAAGCTCATAATCTTCTACATTGGCCCCTCTAGGATAGATACTACTAACATTTCTTTCTTCACCATACAAGTAATCAGTAAGATACTCTATAGGATAAATAGTAGCATAAACTTCATTATTTGTAAGCTTATCTTCACTGCAACCAGACAAACTAAGCATAAATAACCCCACTATTAAAACTTTTAAAATATTCTTCATTTATAGTCCTCCATGACTATTATTATTTTAAAGGATTTTTTCAAATAAATCAATATAAACATTACTCCCATTCTAGCAAAAGTTGATTAATTTTTTCCTCTGTAACTTTTATTTCTTCTTCTATTTGTTGATATTTCAAAGGATTACTATAAACCTCTTCTAAAAATAATTGCTGTTTTAATTTTTCCAATCTACTTTCTAATTTACAAATCTCTTTATCAATATTTATATTCTTTTTATTTTCTTTTTTTACCTTTATCTTCTTTATAGGAGTTTCATCTAATTCAATTTTCTGCTCCTTTTTCTTCTCTAAATAATCTTCATAGCTATAATCATAATAAGTAATCTTTTGTAAAGAAAAATCTAAAATAGAATCAGCAATTTTTTTTACAAAATATCGATCATGAGACACAAATAGAATCGTTCCTGGATAATCTTTTAAAACACTTTCTAACTTTTCTTTAGATAAAATATCCAAATGATTAGTAGGTTCATCCAAAATAAGAAAATTAGCCCCACTAAACACAACTTCACAAAGACTAAGTCTTACCTTTTCTCCACCAGATAGCACTTCTATTTTCTTATTTATATCTTCATCATAAAAAAGAAAACTTGCTAAAGAAGAGCGTACTTCAAAATCATTCATTTCTGGGAACTTCTTTTGAAACTCCTCATAAACAGTCAAATTAGAATCTAAATCGTCAAATTGTTGATCAAAATAAGCAACTTTAACATGATAACCAAAACTGAAATCTCCACCCAAACTAGGAATGATTCCCATAATTGTTTTTAAAAGTGTAGATTTACCTGTACCATTTTCTCCAACAATACCAAGTCTTCTTCCTTTTTCTAAAGTAAATGTTGCTTCCCCTAAAACTTTCGTATAACCAAATTGTAAATGATCAACAGTTAAAACTGTTCTTCCACTCTCCAAAATGTTGTTAAATTTAATATGCATTGTCCTAGTATCTTCTTTTTTAGGTTTATCAATTTTTACTATTCTCTCAATCTGTTTTAATTTAGACATTGCCATACTAGCCTTAGACGGTTTATAGCGAAAACGATCTATAATTCTTTGTAATCTTGCTATTTCTTTTTGTTGTCTTTCATAAGATTTCTCTTCTATTTCTTGTCTTTTTTTCTTCTCTTGTTCGTAAGTATCATAATTTCCTCTATAACAAATAGTCTCTCCATAAGAAATTTCATAAATCTTACTTGCCACTTGATTGATAAACATCCGATCGTGAGAAACAACAACAAAAGTTTTAGGATAATTTTTAAGATAATCTTCTAACCATAATATAGCCTCTATGTCCAAATGATTAGTTGGCTCATCTAACACTAATAAATCTGGTTTACTAAGAAGCAACTTAATAAAATTAATCTTTGTCTGTTCTCCTCCCGAAAAAGAAGACATCTTTTTATCCAAATCATAAAATCCATTTTTATTTAAAGCAGTTAAATATTCTTTTTGATATTCATATCCTCCAATATTCCGATAATACTCTTGTAGTTCCAAATATAAATCTACATCTTCTAAAGTAGAAGTTCCCTCTTCCATTTTTTCTTCTAACTTATGCATCTTTTCTTCTACTTTGATAATAGGCTCATACACTTCAAGTATTTCTTCTAAAAGAGTATAATGATCATGATTAGTTTCATTTTGTTTCAAATAACCAACACCAGGATTACCCAAAATAGTAACTTGAAACTTTTCTTCTGAAACACCTTCACTAAATAAATCAGGATCTATTAAAGCCTTTAAAAGCGTTGATTTACCTGCCCCATTTCTTCCAATTATAGCAATATGATCTTTATCTCTAATTTCAATATTTACTTCTTCAAGCATTCTTTTTTCCCCAAGATCTACTGCTCCATTAACCACTTTAAAATACATAATCATTCCTTCTTTAAACCATATTGTACTAAATTTAAATAAAAATGTCCATATATCGACATAGTTCGCAACAAACATATTCTTATACCCATTATAATATAGAAATAGTTAAGAAAATACATTATAATGAGAGTATGAAAGCAATAAATTTATACATGGATGAATCAGGAAACTTAGGAACAAACGGAAGATATTTTTTAATATGTGCCCTAGAAATTAAAGAACAAGATGCTAAATCCTTAGGAAAAAGAGCAGGACGAATAATAAACCGTTTTAAAATAAAATACAATATTCCCAAAACCAGAGAAGTAAAAGGATGGATGCTAAATCATAAAGAAAGAGTACAATTAATTGAACACATTCTCTATAGAGGAATAAAAATTAGATACATCATTCTAGATTTAAATCATACCACTATGCTTCTAAAAAAAGCGGATGATAAAAATGCTTGTTATAATTATCTAGTTCAACTAATTATCAAAAAACTTATCCAAGATTATCCCCAATTAAAAAAAGTAAATATATATTTAGATAACCGTTCTGTTAAAATAGGAAACAGACTATCTCTAAAACCCTACCTATATAACAAACTAGTACTAGAACAACTTGAAACTAAAGAAAATGTTAATAGAATTGAATTTCAAACTTATTATATGGAGTCCAATAAATGTTATCTAATTGAATGGGCCGATATTATTGCTAATGCTATTTACAAAAAATATAACAGTAATGTAGATGAATATTATAAACAAATAAAACCATTCATTATTTTTGAAAGTAAATTTCCCTCTAAAACTTTTGGAACTGAGACACAAAAGAATTGACAACTAAAGGAAGTTAATGCTAAAATAAAAGTACAAAAGAAGTGGCATATAAGCCTTAATTGATTTATTCTTTAATATAAGAGTTATGGATTAACTCAATCAATTAAGCTCTGCCACTTCTTTTTCTATTTACCAAAATAACCCCTTTAAAGCATTAAACAAACCTGAAAGTCCATTCGTCATAACTTCACTAATTCCATTAGATATTTTATTTCCAATTTTAGTTATTCCATTAGAATAATCCACACTTTCACTTTTCAAATAATCATTTACATCAACAACTTCCCCATTTTTAACATCTTCCTCAAATTTATCCATAGCCTCTTTAGTTAACACTGCCCGATTACTCATTCTCGTCTCATAATATCCAGATTCATAAGCAATTAAAAGAGCAACAAAAACCAAAAAGAAGCAAAATAATATCCGAAAAAAATATTTACTTTTCTTATTCTTCTTCATTTATATCCTCCAAAATATACTGAGCTATTACTTCCCCAAGAATTTTTAAAGATCGATTAACTTCATCAATTGTATTATCTACACCCCCAATTTGAACGAGCAAAGTATTAGGAGAAAAATCCTGATTATAAACTCCATGATAACCATCTCCTCCCCTTAAAGATACTCCTCTAGATAATTCAGGTTGTAATACTTTTAATTTTTCATCTAAGTTAACCGCAAAATTTTGATTTTCCTTAAAACTTCCATACTCTGTACCAACAACAAACAATATTTTAGCATAACTTAAACCATCAATTTCTACAGTAGTAGAGCTTCTCTCTTCACTAGACAATTGTAAATCAAAATAATAATTTAAACTTGGTATGTCTTCTTTCTTTCTTTCTAATAATATTCGCGAAGCTCTATAACTATACGTATAAGCAATATCTTCCTCCTTTCTTATTTTAGCAACACTTTCTTCTTCTACAACACTACCAACACCATACTTAGCCAAATATTCACTTAAAATAAAACTGGCCTGAGTAACAAAAGAACTTACACTATATTTATTAAAATAATTACTTTTATATTTATCTGTTTGAAAAGTATTATATAAATAAACAACTTCTTTTAATTCTGAAGAAATGACTTCCCCCATCGAACCATACTCTCTCATAACTGTCTCATCAGTATAAGTAGGTATTCCAAAAGTATTTTGATAAAAATAATCCTCACCAAAATTTGAAAGTTGATATTCCATAACATTTCCAAAACCATTTCCCAATAAAACATTTAAAAACTTCTCTTGATCCATATATCGAAAAACTAGATTAAAAATTAGATTCATAAAAAAGATAAGAAATATACTAATAGCAAAAACAAAATAATAAAGCTTATATCTTGGAATTTTCACTCTTTTTTTACTAATAAACTGTTTCATATTTCTTCACCATTATCATTATATAAAATTTAAAATAAGATTATTGTCGAAACAAGAAAAAAAGAAGATAAAATCTTCAAAAAAATAATTCATTCAATGCTTCTCCAATAATAGAACTAGATATTCTTACAACTTCCCCTACATTAGGTGTTGTATACATTTCTTTATCTATTTGTAAAACTAAAGGAACCCCTATGGCAATAACAGGTATGCCAAAAGTATTTCGATCAATTTTTTTATTATCTTTAATTGCACTCCCTGGAATAATTCCTGTATTATTAATTTCAATACAACTATTTAAGTACTTTTTATTATTAGTAGCTAAAGAGTCAATCATAATAATTACACTAGGTTTTAATTTTTTTACTACCATCTCAATCAGACTATAGGAACTAATCCCCGTTTTTTCAACTACTTCAGGATTAAAAAGAGCAACGCGAGGAATATTTAAAAAATCAGTAAAATGATTTGTTGCCATTACTTCATTTGTTGTCATAACTCCTAAACTATCACACAAAACACTAGAATTACCAAGTCCAATAATAAGCGGATCAGTAGTTTTCAAATCTTTAAACAAAACTCTAAGTATCCGAACCAATTCTCTTTTAAGTATTTTACTTTTTTGATGCATAAAAACATAATCAAAAGAAATCGTATAATAATCTCCTCTAATCCTTTTAACAAGCTTCTCGCTTCTATAATCAACGCAAAAGTGACTTACTTGATAATCTCGATGGTTCTTCTCATCTATTTTAAATCGATTATCCTTTAACACCTTAGAAACATCCATAAACGCTTTTTTCATTGATAACACCCTTATTATTATGGAATAAAAAAAAGAAGATATACTTCTATAGAGTCTTTCTTTCCTGATAAGCTTTTATACAATAATAGCTTTCAGTAATAAAAGTACTCATGACATCTTCAAAAGAAATAATTCCTCTTTCCCTAATTTTTTGCTCTTTTTCTAGTTTGTATTTTCTATATTCCTCTTCACTAAAGCCAAGCTGGTAAAAACTTTCTTCAATCACTTTCATCGCTTCCAATAAAACTTGAACTTTTTTTAAATAGTTACCTTCCACTTTTATATTTGATCTATTTCTTGGATACTGTTCAAATTTTCTTTGCAACAATTGAAGATCTTTTGCTACAACCTTATTCATATCACTAGTATGAGAAATTTTTCCTTTAAGGTAATCAACTATTCTATTTCGTCTTTCTAAAGAAATTTTTTTTAATAAAGTATTTAAAATCTCTTTATCTTCTTCTGAAAAATTTTCTTTTATTGAAGCAAAATATTGATATAAAACCATTTTTTTATACTCTTCTGGAAATTTACTTGTCTCAACATATTTTTTAAACTTATTTTTTAATAAAGATGCTACCTTATATGTTTTTTCATCTACAGGATAAAGCTGATGGTGCTTATATCGAATATACTGAATTATTTTCTGTTGATTATCCTTAGATAAAGTACTAATTAAAGCATCAATAACTTCTTTATCTTCTAAAGTAAGTTCTTTTTTAACTGTAGAAAAATATCGATATAATATTTCATTAGAACTCATTTTTGTTTCTTGGTATTTCATAAATTGATATTGCAATAATTGAAGATCTTTTGCTGCATTTCTTCCAGCTTTCTCTCTTTGATGATAAACACCATCAATATATCCTTGAATTCTAGCCTGTCTTTCTTCAGATAATCTTTTAAATAGCATATTTATCACTTGTTTATCCATATCTGTTAATTCCACACTATATTTCTTAAAATAATTGTATAATTCTCTTTTAGACACTCTTCTTTCCATTTAAGCCATCCCCCAAAATGATTCATAAAAATAATCTTTAAAACATAATATTTCTTATAAATTAATGAATTTATTGTAACATTTAACCAGTTATAAGTCAAATTTATACTAAAAAACTTGAAAAACGCCAAATATTTTGATAAAATGAATACTGACAAACAAGAGAGGAGTTTAAAAATGGCAAATATTAAAAGCTCTAAGAAAGCAATTAAAGTTATAGCAAAAAAGACTGAAAACAATCATGAACTTAAAGCTAGAGTTAAAAATTTAATTAAAGATACTGAAAAAGCTATCGCAGCAAATGATCATGAAAAAGCTAGTCTTTTATTTAAAGATGTTCAAAAATACTTAGACCAAGCCGTTAGTAAAGGTTTAGTAAAGAGCAATACATCTGATAGACAAAAGAAAAGATTATCAGCAAAAATTAAAAATATGAAGTAACAAATGATTGTTGGCTTCATTTTTTTTTGCTATACTTATAGTAAGGTGATGAAATGAAAAAGTTATTAGTTCCCATAATTTGTTTATTTTGTATTTTAGTTGTTTTATTAAATATTGATGTAATAACAGATAAATTAATGTTTTTCTTAAATCAAACAACAACTAACACAATTGAAATAAAAAATGATTATTACAAAAGTTCAAATTATATATTTATATCTAACACCGAAAACTTTACTCCCTACGGAATAGAAGATATCTTAAATATTATGTATACCATCATTAACAGTGGTACAACCAACTTCACTTTTTATTGTCCGAAAGAATATAGTAACTGTGTAAATGATATGAAAGAAATAACAAAAGATAAAACTCTTTTAACTCATTTAAATAACTTTGTTCATCCTTTTAATTCTTTTTCAAGTGTAGAGGCAAGTATATCAGATTCTGGTGAAATTATCATAAAAGTAAATTATTTGTATACTGAAGAGGAAAAAAGTAAAATCAATACAGAAGTAGATAAAATAATTAATAATATTATTACTGATGATATTACAGAAGATTATGACAAAATTAAAGTAATACATGATTATATTATTAATAATACAAAATACGACTTAGAAAACAGTGAAGAGAAAAAAAGTTACAAGGCATATGGACCACTATTTAATCATGTAGCAACTTGTAATGGATATACCGATTTAATGGCTATTTTCTTAACAAAAATGGGTTATGATAATTATAAAGTCGCCACTACTGAAGAAGCTAGCGATAGAACAGAAGGACATGTATGGAATGCTGTTAACGTAAATGATGAATGGTTACATTTAGATCTTACTTGGGATGATCCTGTAAGTAGTGATGGAGAGAATTACTTATATCATAAATATTTCTTAATTGATACTGAAGAATTAAAAACTGCTGATGCTAACATTACTAGTGAAGATCATATCTTTGATGAATCTATTTATAGCGAACTAAAAACTAAGCCTGAATAAAGCTTAGTTTTTTTATCTTAACCAAAACGGCCACCGCCGCCACCTCCTCCGAAGCCTCCTCCAGAAGAGAATCCACCACCAAAACCACCACCACTAGATGAACTAGAATGAGTATTAGCATAATTAGCCGCTTGTCTTTGATAAGCATTATTTATCGCTTGATTAAAACTAGTATGAATTAGAGGACTAATATGAATATAAGTAAATATAGGATAATAACCATCAGGTAAACTAGACATATCCATCTCACTAATATAAACATTCATGCTTTCTTCAACCTTATCTGCTAAACCAAATACTGTAGCATAAACCAAATATCTTTCCCACAAAATAATCTCAGGTAATTCTTTAAGTTCAAAAGAACCAAAATCATTTAAGAAATTTTTAAAAGCTTTCCATCTTGCATAATGTTCACTACCCTTTTGTGTCTTTTTATAAACAGCCAAAGTATAAATAAAGAAGATAACTGCAAGTAAAATAGCAATATAACTAGGAATATAATCGATTCCATTATTAATAATAAACATAAGCAAAAAGATAGAAACAACCAAAATAATAACACCAAATATTTTAGGCACACCACTAGTCTCAAAAAACTTCTCATCAATACCCTTTTGTAAAACATTTTCCTTCCAAGCAGTATAACTTTTAATAAAAGTATTACATGTCTTAGTTCCACTTGCATAACTCTTTAAATCCTTAGTTGTAAAAGTTTTTTCATTGTTTTCATTTACTTTCCCTTTTCCAACAGTATCAAATAAGAATTCTACAAGCATAACTTCACTATCATTAAGTTTATCCAGATTAATTAAAGAAAATTCATAATCTTTAGATTTCTTTTTAGAAGATGCAATTTCCTTAACCCTAACATTTTTCTTATAAATAAGATTCATAATAGAAGCAGATAAAGCATTAGGCCCAATTTTTCTAGTCGTTAAATAATCGATAACTTCAACATTATAATCATCAATAAACTCTCGATTATATTTAGAAAAATAACTAGATTTAGGGCTTTTACCATATTTAAAATAGATAAATACTCCCAATAAAACTATACTTCCAATTAAAATCCAAGAAATCCAAACAGCAGTATTTCTTTTAGCTAAAAGTTCTTCACGCAGCTGATTAGCAACATCTGCTCTTTCAGTTTCCACTTCAATGATTCTACCTAAAGCTGTAACATAACTGCGCTTAGTAATATCATCATTTACTAAACTTGGATCAAAAGTAAGACGTATATCTACAGACTCTCCAGGTAAAACTTCACGAATTACAGCCCTTACTCCACTATTATCTAATTTAGATATCTCTCCATCTAAATTTCCATGAGCCCAAAACCGAAAGTAATCACTTGTATCACTATTTGGCAAATGAACTTCCACTTGTACATTCCTTAAAGTATCTTCAAACCCATCAGGAACAAAAGTCCAATAAAGCTCTGCTACATCTTCATGAAGTACTACTGCATCTTCAATTGTATATTTGATATAAAAAGCTGTTTTACTATTATCAGTATAATAATATAATCTATATCTATAACCACTTGTAATTGTATTAAAGGTATATAATCCAGTATCCCCATCAGAACCATAACTAACTAAATTAAACTCTGTAAAATCAGTATCTTTAAAAGTATCAAAAGAAACAGTATCTACTTCTTTGGCTCTAACTTCTACACTCGTAATATTAGTAGCATTATAGATCGCATTATTAGCAAAACTATCTTTAGATGATAAAGCACTATTCGCATACAACAAATCTCTTTCAAAATAGTTAAAAGTACCATCAGCAACAACTAATTCATGAACCTCTACATCCCCATTTTCCAAGATATAAGCATCTACCAAATAATCCGTTACTTCCACACTAGCCGCTTTACCTAATACAGGTACTAAGAATAATAATAAACTCACAATAACTTTCTTCATAAATATATCCTTTCAAAAAAAGGTATACCTTTTGGTAACCTTAAAATTGTACTTTAACATTTTCTTTTTCAGCCTCATTGGCTTCAAAGAATTTTTCTTGCTTAAACTTAAATAATCCTGCAATAATATTTGATGGTACCATCTCAATCTTATTATTATATTGCATAACAATATCATTATAAAATTGTCTAGACATAGCAATCTTATCTTCAGTTTGTTGTAATTCTTGTTGTAATTGTTGGAAGTTTTGATTAGCTTTTAAATCAGGATAATTTTCTGATAAAGCAAATAACTTATTAATTGCATTAGTTAACTCTCCATCTGCTTTTAATTGATCTTCAGGCAAACTAGCAGATAAATAAGTATTACGAGCTTGAATTACTTCTTCTAAAGTTTCATTTTCATGTTTAGTATACCCCTTAACTGTTTCAACCAAATTAGGGATTAAATCAAATCTTCTTTTCAATTGAACATCAATTTGACTCCAAGAATCTTTAACTCTATTTCTAAAATCTACTAAAGAGTTATAAGTTGCAATAGCCCAGAAAATGATTAATACAACAATTACAATAATAACAATTAGAATCCACATAATAAATCCTCCTTATATAAATATATTACCATAGATTACTCTTTAACTCAAGAATCTTAATAAAAATACTGTCAAAAGATGTAAGTTATATTCCTACTACCTCTACTTTCTTAACTTGATTATCCATAATCGAATACAAATATAAAGATATTTTTTTATCACTAACACTTCTCATATACTCATAATAAACATTTAACTGTTTAATATAAGCATCATCTTCTATATTTTTAAGTTTATAATCAATAATTTTAATCTCACTATCATACTCAAGCATTAAATCAATAATTCCATGATATTCTTGCCCATCATGAGTAAAGAAAAACTCAAACTCTTGATAAATAAGAGATGTCTCAAAATCAAAAGTATCTAATAAATGTTTTACATAAATATTAGGCTTTTTAACATGTTTAAAATCTGTATTTTCTAACATTTCATGAATTTTTGTTCCATACTCTAAAGTTTTAGCATCACTAATAGATAAAATACTCGCAATATTCTTAGATGCATGTTCTTGTCCTACTAATTTAGCATCAATGCCTATATCCTTAAATTCCATAACTTTATCACTATCAAACTTTGTCAATTTTCTATCTACACTAAATTCATAATCTTTAGACAAAGATAAATCATCTAGATTAATAGTTTTCATATACTTAGATAAATTAACAGATATAGAAGCTAAAAAGTCATAAAATGAACGATATTTCATCCCTGTTAAATAAGAAATACGCTCACTAACTTTATTACTTTCTTTAACTTCAGGCATTACCATAATCATTTTTTCTTTTGCTCTCGTAAGTGCTACATAAAAAAGTCTTATTTTCTCTGCTATTTCTTCTTCCATATATTTGTTCTTAATTAAAGTCTTAGTAAACAAAGTCCCTATTCCATTATGATAAAAAGGAGTAAGTATTCCATAAGTAGAATCCACTATAAATTTACTCTTTAAATCTCCCAAATTAAACTTACTTTTAAAACCAGCAAAATAACAAACAGAAAATTCCAAACCTTTAGATTTATGAATATTCATAATTTTAACTGCAGAATCCTCTCCTCTAGCTTCCTTATAACGTATTTCCATACCTTGATCAATCATCTCAGTTAAATACTCCACAAAATCTTTAATAGTAAACCCTAAATCTTCCATTGAACTAGATAAACTCTGCAAATAATCAAGTCTAATCATCGCATCTTTTATATTCCCAACTAAAACTAAGTGTTGATAAAATTCATACTCATGAATAATTTCTTGTAATAGCATATTAGGAGTTAAACTATCTAATTTTTTAGCTATTTTCTTTGCCTTTTGATAAATAAGAGTATCATAGAATGTATTATTCTCTAAATGCGTAAATATTTCTTCATCACTCATATCTCCAACATAACTTCTAGCAATACTCGTAAAATAATAACGCATATTGGTACCAAATTCACGATTTTTAATCGCAAGCACCAACTCTACTATACTTCTAATAATAAAAATATCTTCTTGTTCAGTCAAATTACTATCTTTATAAATTACCATGGGAATATTAAAATATTCAAAAATCTTCTTATAACGTGCCATCTCTGTTCCCCGATCAAGAATAATACAAAAATCTTGATAAGTAACTGGACGAGTACTCTTTAACTCAAAATCATAAACAAGATATTGATGTTCTATTTTTTCTTTAATATCTTTAGCAATAGCAAAAGCTTCTATTTCCGCATTAGAAAACTCATTAGAAAGAGGATATTTAAGTATTTCCAAGTAATTATTCTGGTTTGTACTACCCAGTTCTTGATAAGTCATATTACCATAAATCATCGCATGATGATCTTGATAATCAACTCCTCCAAGTTCTGGAATCATAATCAAATTAAAAATTTCATTAATATTTTCTAACACTTCCCTTCTTGAACGGAAATTTTCAAGTAAGTCAATTTTTTCTCCCATTTCCTGTTTTTTATAATGATCATATTTTTCTCTAAAAATATTAGGATTAGCATTTCTAAACCGATAAATAGACTGTTTAATATCTCCAACCATATAAACATTATGGTTTTCTATTTCCTGAATAAACATTTCCTGTAAGTCATTAGTATCTTGATATTCATCAATCATAATCTCTTGGTAAGTTTGTTTTATTTCTTCTCGTATACTAGGATTGTCTTTAACAAGAGAAATCGCCATTT
Organism: uncultured Bacilli bacterium; assembly: GCA_944358135.1. GTDB lineage: Bacteria > Bacillota_I > Bacilli_A > RF39 > UBA660 > Caccenecus. The sequence goes on along the minus strand of CALVQN010000016.1, from coordinate 3,448 downwards.
TCGCAATATCAACAAACTCAAAAGCATTTTTTTCTCTTTTATATTTTTGTATTCTCTCATCAAGCTTTAAGATTATATCAATAATCGCTAAAACATATTCCTTAGTACTTTTCACCTGTTTCTTTAACTCTTCTTCCGTATAAATAGTTAAATCGCTTAATTCTCCTACATGAGATTTTAAACTATCTTTAATTTCCAATGCTTCTTCATCTAATCCTCTAAATTGAGGCAAATCTATTTTTCTTTCCAAATCATGATAACATCTAGGTTTAAATATAGAGGACAATGCCTCATAACATTTATCTCTCACTTTTTCTGTTAAAAAGCCTTCTAAAGAATAAAAATCCTCCTCAATTAAATCCGTTAAATTTTTTAAATAAAGAAAATACTCTTCAAATATTTGATCAATATAATTATCTTGATAATAAATATCAACATAATGAGTTAAATATTCTGTTTTATCATATCGAAGATCTAAACTATTACTAATATTTAAGATAGCTTTTTTAATCACTTCATCGTCTCTTTCAGTAAAATCTTTAACTAACTTAAGATAATGTTCATCTTTATTTTCAAACAAATCCATAACAATATCATCAAGTATTCTTCTCTTCTCTAAATTAATAATAGAAGAATCAATAATCACAATATTTTCACTTAGATTAAAAAGATAATGATATTTTTTTACCAAACTTAAAGCATAAGCATCAAAAGTAGTAATATAAGCTGCATCTAAATAAGAAAGTTGAGAAGTTAACCCTTCCTTTTCCATCTTCCTTCTAATTCGATCTTTCATTTCTCCAGCTGCTTCATTTGTGAATGTCAAAATTAAAATATTCCGAATATCTATACCATTTTTTAACTTACGAATAACTCTTTCTGATAATACAGCCGTCTTACCAGAACCTGCTCCTGCGGAAACAATTAAATTTGTCCCCTCTTTGTTAATTGCAAGTAACTGTTCCTGTGTCCAATCCATCTTCATCACCTCCTAATATCACTTCATTTTGTTTGCGCTTATAACAAATATCTTTAAAATGACAATAAGTACAGGCAACATTATTTCCCTTAATTACTTTAGGATTTATCAAAAATTTTCCATCCAAAATATTTAAAATAACCTCATCAATTATAGCATCTACCCTACTAATCAATTCATCCATTTCCTCATAAGATAAAACCTTAGAAGTAGAACTTAACTCTCCATCTTTTTTAAACTTTAAATTTTGAAGTACAGTACTATTTTGGTATTCATCATCAATCATTTCCATCAAATACTCATCTCGATTCGTATATCCCTGCAAACGAAGACGAGACTCTAATAGTTCTTCTTCTGTCTTTTTAAACTGAATATTTTCTTTTTTAGCCAAAACTTTCTGAATATAAAACCCAGCAATTAAAGCATCTTTAAAACGATCAGACCTCTTTAATAAATAAAGATAAATAGGAAGCTGTATATTAAGTCCATAATCTAAATTCTTAAGAGTTATCATAGTATTACCTGTTTTATAATCCACTACCGCGATTACCTCTCTACCATTTATCTCTTCATACATAACTTTATCAATATTTCCTTTAAAAGTAATATTCATTTCTTTACTATCTTTATAAACAAAGAATTCTTGTTCAAATAAATAATGCTTTAAAGAGGAATGTTTCTGTTGTCTTTTAATAACATTTAAAATCTTTGTAAGCTCCCTACTAAACAAATCTAAGTAAAACAATTCTTTGGCATTTAATTGATATCCCTTATCTTTAACAAACTTAATCATTTCTACGGGAATATCTATCTCTTTAACTATACCAACTTCTAAAATATGATGCATAATACTACCCAAAATAGTTTTAAAAGTTTCTTCAAAAATATCTAAACGTAAAACTTTACTGACATAATACTTAAAAGCACACTCTTGATACATTTCTAAATTTGTATAAGACAAAGTAAGATTATGATTTAATTTGTCCTTTAAAATAGAATTAGGAATACCTGTAAACTGATTATTATACTGAAAATAAGGAATAGTAAGATTATTTTGATATATAGCAAGATCTGGATAAACACTATTAAATTTATATAAATTATCTAGCAAAGTTGCATATTTAATTTCACTAAAAATTCTAGAATGACTAACAGAGGCATCTAACTTTACAGGTAGCACTTCTAACCCAACTTCTTTAATTAACATAGAAGGATAACATGCTCCCTCATTACTATGAAGTTTATAAGTAATCGTAAGATTTTTAATATCAGTTATTCTTTTTAATATAGTTAACTTTTGATTATGATTTATATCTGTTGAAGTATCAAGGCCAAGCCTCATCCTAACTTCATCAGATAAATAACTAATATCTCTTTTTATTTTAGGATATGAATTAACATTAAAACCTAATAAAAACACATGATGAGAAGAATCAAAATTATCTGTTAAAGAGCATATTTTAATTTGTTCTTCATACATATCTTCTTTAATTTTACTTGTTTTTAAATCCTCTATAATAAACTCTTTTCTAAGAGTTTTATCTTCTATCATGACTGACTGATTAATGATACGCACTAAATCACCTACATTTTGATATTTTTCACTCAAATGTAAAGCGTTTTCTTCGATAGAATATAATTCATATTGATGTATAAATTCTTGAGCAACCATTGTACTATAAAATGAATGAGTATTCCCTTTATAAAAAGGTAGATGATACAAATAAAAATATCTAGTTAATATATTATAATAATCAGCAGAAGCAATAATTTTAATCTTTGAAAGAGGAATATTTTGATCAAGCAAATCCCCTATTTTTTCCATGACAAATTCTACTTCAGCATCTATATCCTTAGCTTCATAAATCACAGGTTTATACTCTATATCCTCACTATTTTGATGTTCTACTTCTCTATCCAATAAAGATAAAATAAGTTTTTGTTCTTTATTTAAAACTGGATAATCATAAACAATAATTCTTTTATCTAACAAATATTCTTTAAAAGATTCATGATAAATCAAAAGACCGTGTTCATCTAAATCCTTTTTTAACCCATTTAAAAATTTAACTTTTTCATCATCTAAATCCTTTAAAAAATATAAATTTTCCAAATAAATTTTAGCAACAGAAACACTAACTTGATAATGTGTAGCAACAAACTCTATTGTTTTTACATCATAATCAAAAAGCAAATTCTTTTTAAGTTCCAAAAATGTATAAAACTTCAAATTAGCATAGGTATGTTTCATACTATTCTCTCTTAAAATTTTCTTTTTATTTTCATTAGTTGTTATAATAACCGTTGCTTTCATTTCTTCACCTCATTATTTTTTAAACAAAAAATTGCATAAAACTGTTGACAAGTAACATAATATTTAATATAATTTAGTAGTACTGCTCGTTTAGCTCAGTCGGTAGAGCGCACGGCTGTTAACCGTTAGGTCGTAGGTTCGAGTCCTACAACGAG
>CALVQN010000015.1 GCA_944358135.1 uncultured Bacilli bacterium | reverse complement strand
GGGACATTAGAGTTTAATGATCTAGATATCTATCCAGGGCATCAAAATGTATCTAGTATTAAGGTAACTGCTACAGGAGATAATGAATTAATTCCTTACAATATAATATTTAATGGAATAAACACTTTAAATACACCACTTAACTATACAGTATATAAAACAAGTAGTAGTATAGATGTAAGTACTAGTTGTGAAAAGAAAAGTGAAGTAATGGGTGGAGCAAAAATATATTATGAAGAATGCACAATAAGTAATATAGAAAGTTTAGGTTCTCCAGTAAGTAGTGGAACAATAGAGTCTAGTGAAGAAAATAGTAAAACAACATTAGTAAAAGATGAGTTTATTACTTCATCTCCAACTACAGAAGAAGTATATTATTATGTAGTATTAGAATATCCAAATCTAGAAGAGAGTCAAAATATAGATATGGGTGGAACATTCACAGGAGAAGTAACTATAGAGATAAGTGATATAGAACCAGATATCAATATTATAGCAGCATACATAGAACAAGAAGATGAAAGTTATGAACAAGTAAGTGATATACCACAAAGTGGATATACACTTAATACAGAGAAAAGTACATGTAGTAATGGAGCAATTCCAACAGGAACAACACCAAATATTACAATCAATAATTTAAGTAAAAGCGGAACAAGTTGTTATTTGTATTTTGATGAACAATTATCTGCAGCTGAAATAATATTAGTAGGAAAAGATATCCAAATTAGAACTGATTTTAGTACACCATATGTATCTACTACAACTAACACAGTATTTCAAACAACCGATTGGAAGGGGACAAGTTATTACTTTGCAGGGAATCCAACAGACAACTGGGTAAGATTTGGTGGATTCTATTGGAGAATTGTGAGAGTCAATGGAGATGGAACAGTAAGATTAATTTATAATGGAACAGGAACTGCTACAACAGGAGAAGGAACTGTGATAAATAGTAGTCAGCCTTTTAATTCTAATTATGGGCGAAGTGAGTATGTCGGACTTAAGTATACGGAAGGCGAACAGCATGGTCAAAATACAGACAGTCCAATATTAGATGTATTGCAGTCATGGTATAGTAGTAGCGGATTATCAGCAACAGAGTATTCGAAATATATTGATACGAATGTAGGATTTTGTAGTGATCGAAATATAGTAAGTGAAAATTGGAGTTCAACAAGCATACATGACTATGCAGTATATGAAAGATTAGAAACAAATAAAAATCCAAGTTTAGCCTGCACAAGTAGTGATATTATCAAAGAAACAGTAGGACTCATCACTGCCGATGAAGTAGCCTTTTCTGGGGGTGGTACCTTCGCTAATACAAGTTATTACCTATATAATAATCAAGTATATTGGACAATGACTCCATCTCGTTTTCCAGATTCGTATACTTACCATGCTCGTGTGGCCCATATGACTTTTAATGGATCTCTTGTCTTTGGCGACTCCGTGGTTAATCCATATGGTGTACGTCCTGTCATAAACCTAGATAAAAATGTAACGATATCAAGTGGTGATGGTACTATTGACAATCCTTATGTAGTAGGAGCTTAGGCTCTTTTTCTATATTTATTCATAAAGTGTAAGTATAAAATTTTTAATGTAAAAATAGCGTAAATAAAAAAGTTTTCATTTTTTTCTTGATTTTAGAATATAGATATGGTAGACTTATAAATAGAATAAAAGGTGGTGTTAGGGATGGATTTCCTTAATAAATTATATGAAAGCAATTATTTTGGTATTGGTTTATTTGCTGTTATAGCATTTTTAGTAGTAACGTTTTTAGTAGTATTATTTTTTGGCAAGAAAGATGAAAAGAAAAGAAAATTAGAAGCAACGCAAAAAGTAAATACAGAAAATACATTTAAAGAGACAAGTACAGTAGCACCTGTAGAGATACCTGCTAACCCTGAACCTGTAGCACCAATCAATTTAGAAACTGCAAGTCCAGTTAGTGAAATAGCTCCAGAGCCAGCAATAAATTCGACAATTGCTGATACTCCAAAAGTAGAGCCAACATCTCAAGCAGAACCTGTTACTCCAGTTATGCCAATGCCATCAATAAATGTAGAAGATAATAATGAATTTGTAAACAATTTAAATATAGAAGAAACAGTTAGACCTGCAGTAGAACCAACAAGAATAGAACCTGTAGTAACCCCTGTAACTCCTATTATAACTGAACAACCTAGAGTTGAAGCTCCACAAAGAGTAGAATTAGAACCTACCAGAATTGAAATTCCAAGAGAGCCAGTTGCACCAGTCATAAATGAAAGTGTAACACCAGTAACGAATGAATCAGTAAGACCAGTAATAGAAACTCCAAGAGTTGAACCAATAACTCCTATAATTAAGGAAGAAGAACCAAAATTACAAATTAATGAGGAACCTATAATTAACACATATTACAAACCAACCGAAAAAACAGAAGCTGAAGCAATTAAAGTTCCTAATATTGATTTTGATTCTTTAGCCAAATCAATTTCTAAAGAATTAGATGAATTAGAAAATGATTCCAAAAAATATGAGGAAATCAAAGTTACACCAATTAGTGAAGTAACAAGTCAAAGTACTGTAAGACAGCCTGAAACTTTTAGTTCGGTTTACGTAAGAGAACAAGTAAAGGAAACTCCAAAAGAGACAATTGAACTTCCAAAGAGAATTGACTTACCAGCAAGAAAAAGTGAATAAAGAGCTAATATAATGCTCTTTTTTTGTAAAAAGGAAGTAAAATAGCGAATTAATCCCTAAAATATGCACAAAAATGTAAAAAAGTTCTTGATTTTACGGGTAATTTTTGATAATGTTATTACGTAAGGTAAAGACCTTATAAATTTTAGTTTTTGAATTGGGAGGTATGTGATTATGTCAAGAACTGAATTAGTAGAATTTGCTGCTGCTAAAGCTGAAGTATCAAAAGCTGAAGTAGGACGCGTATTAGACGCACTTTTAGAAGGAATCCAAACTGGACTAAAGAAAGAAGGAAAAGTAACTTTAGTTGGTTTTGGAACTTTCAGTGCTAAGAAACGTGCTGCACGCGAAGGAATCAATCCTTTAACAAAAGAAGCAATCAAAATTCCTGCTAAGACTGTAGCTTCTTTCAAAGCTGGAAGCAAGCTTAAAGATGCTTTAAACTAATAAAGAGCAGTTAAAAAATTCAGAACTCAATCTGAATTTTTTGTTTGAACATAAAGTTTATATAAATATTGTACTCTAGCTTCTAATTTAAAATAATAAATAATATAGGGAATTAAAAAACACATCATAAATACTGCAAAGATTAAATACATAATAGATTCTTTAATATGACAGACAAATAAAATAGCAAATAAAGCATAAAAAAGAGTAATAATCAAATGAATAATTCGCTCTTTATTAAAGAAATTAATTTTAATTAAAACATCATCTTGTAAATTTTTATCAAAATCTTTATTTTTAATTTTATCTTCCAACATTAAAATATAATCATCAATATACCTTTTCATTTTATCACCAACTCTATTTTATCACAAATTCTAGATAACTAAAAGTTTTAGTTTTCAAACCTTCCAATTAATGATATAATTAGACGTACGACTAATATAATAAATTGGAGGGATTTTTTTTGAAAAAAAATAATATTTTTTTAACTTTTATTATTCCTATTGTTGCAGTCATTGTGCTTTTAGCAGCACAAGCTTTATGTGACTTAGAATTACCAAGTTATACATCAGATATAATTAATAATGGAATTCAACAAGGGGGAATTGATAGAGGATTACCAGAAGTATTAACAGAAGATATGTATGATGCAATTGTAAAAATAAGTGACAGTAATCCAGCGATTATGGCTAGTTACGATTTTTATGTAAGCGAAAACTTGACTACAGAGGAATTAGATAGCTTAGGTAGTAAATATCCTCTATTAAAAGAAGAAAATCTATATATTTTGAAAAATTTAACTGAAGAGGAAAAAGATATTGTTGAGGAACAAATAAAAATACCTCTTATTATTACCATTATGCTTTATAGTAATAATGAGAGTATTTCTGCAGGATTAAATTTAGAAATTCCTGAAGAAGGAAATTTGTTAGATATAGTTTTAGCTATGGATACAAATACTTTTAATTTAATTACAGATTCAATAGAGACATCTTTAGAAAAATTAGATGCATCTATATTAAATCAATATGCAGTATCTAGTGTAAGCACCATATATAATGATATAGGTATGGATATGGAAGACTATCAAATGGATTATATCATAAATAAAGGATTAATGATGTTAGCTATTGCTGGAATTGGTATGATTATTGCAATTATTGTTGGTTTTTTAGTAGCAAAATTAGCAGCAAAAATCGGTTATGTTTTAAGAAGTAAAGTGGTAAGAAAAATTATGAGTTTTTCTTCTGCAGAATTTAAAGAATTTGGAGCATCAAGTTTAATTACCAGATCAACCAATGATATTGAACAGATAAAAATGTTTTTCATCATGTTACTTCGAATTGTTGTATTTGCTCCAATTATGGGGATTGGTGCTTTCATTAAAGTAAGTAATAACCCTTTAAATTGGATTATAGGGCTTGCTTTAATTATTATTTTAGTACTAATTGGTATTTTATTTGGACTTGCAATGCCTAAATTTAAAAGCATGCAAAAATTAATAGATAAAATGAATTTAGTATCTAGAGAAATTATTACAGGTATGCCTGTTATTAGAACGTTTGGAACAGAAAAATATGAAGAAGAACGTTTTGATAAAGCCAATGTAAAATTAACTAAAACAAACCTTTTTGTTAATCGCTTAATGGGAATCATGATGCCAAGTATGATGTTAGTAATGAACATAATTAGTATTTTAATTGTATGGTATGGTGCCAAACAGATAGATTTAGGAACTCTTCAAGTAGGAACGCTTTTAGCATTTATTACTTATACAATGCAAATTATTATGTCATTCTTAATGATATCTTTAGTTTCAATTATGCTTCCACGAGCTTTAGTATCTCTAAAAAGAATTAAAGAAATCTTGAAAAAAGAAGTATCGATTGTTGAACCAGACAGTCCTGTACAGTTCAAAGATAATGAAAAAGGAATCATTGAATTTAAAGACGTAAGTTTTAAGTATCCTGATGCTGATGAGGCAATGCTTAAAAATATAAGCTTTAAAGCAACACCAGGAACAACTACAGCCTTTATTGGTTCAACTGGCTCAGGAAAGTCTACTTTGATTAATTTAATTCCAAGATTCTTTGATGCAACAAGTGGAGAGATCTACGTTGATGGTGTAAACATAAAAGATGCTTCAATAATAGAACTTCGAAATAGAATAGGGTATGTACCACAAAAAGGAATGCTTTTTTCAGGAACAATTAAATCTAACTTAATGCTTGGAAATGACGATTTAACAGAAGAAGAAATGGAACAAGCTGCCCGTGTTAGCCAATCTCTTGAGTTTATTAACAGAAAAGCCGATAAATTTGATAGTGAAATATCTCAAGGAGGATCAAATGTCAGTGGTGGTCAAAAACAACGTTTATCCATTGCTAGAGCGATAGCTAAAAATCCTGAAATTTATATTTTTGATGATTCATTTAGTGCTCTTGACTTTAAAACAGATGCTGCCCTAAGAAAAGCTTTGTTTAAACACGCTAAAGATGCGACAGTGTTAATAGTTGCTCAAAGAATCAGTACAATTATGAATGCTGATAACATCATAGTTTTAAATGAAGGAGAGATAGTAGGCAGTGGTACACATAAAGAATTAATGAAAAATTGTCAAATTTATAAAGAAATTGCTTTATCTCAATTAAAGGAGGAAGAACTCTAATGGCAAGAAGAATGGGTGGTCCAGGAGCTGTTGATAAAGCTCGCGACTTTAAAGGAACTTTAAAAAAATTATTAAAAATAATTGGCGAATATAAACTACTTGTAATATTAGCATTTATCTTTGCTATTGGAAGTACAATTTTCACAATTATATCTCCTAAGATTTTAGGTAATGCAACAACAGAAATTTACAATGGAATTATCGCTAAAATAAATGGAACTGGAGGAATTAATTTTTCTACAATTAAAACAATCCTAATTTGTTTAGCTGTTTTATATATAGTTAGTGCCTTATTTAATTATATCCAAAACTTAATTATGACTCATGTCTCACAAAGAGCTAGTTATAAACTAAGAAATGAAATATCTCACAAGTTAAATAAATTACCAATGAGTTATTATGACAAACAAAATACTGGCGATATTTTATCAGTAATCACCAATGATATAGATACATTACAATTAAATTTAAATCAATCAGCAACACAGCTAGTATCATCTATAGTAACATTAATAGGTATATTTATTATGATGTGCACAATCAATTTTACTCTAGCAATTATTACAGCATTAATATTACCTGTAGCAAGCATTATTGTTATGTTTATAGTTAGTAAGAGTCAAAAGCATTTCATTAATCAACAAAATTATTTAGGAAGTGTTGATGGAGAAGTAGAGGAAATGATTAGTGGACATACCGTAATTAAAGCCTTTAATGCTGAAGAAAAATCAATGATTAATTTTGATAGAGATAATGAAAAGTTATGTGTAGCAGGATACAAAGCTCAATTTTTATCAGGGCTTATGCATCCAATCATGAATTTTGTTGCTAATTTAAACTATACAATTATTGCTATTTTAGGAGCTATATTTGCAATTAATGGCAAAATAACAATCGGAAATATTCAAAGCTTTATTCAATATTCAAGAAACTTTACTAATCCTATAGCTCAACTCGCTCAAATATCTAGTTTAATTCAGAGTATGATCGCTGCTAGTGAAAGAGTATTTAATTTCCTTGAGCAAGAAGAATATATTGATGAAGGAACCAAAGATTGTAGTAAAATTAAAGGAAATATCGAATTTAAACATGTTCAATTTGGTTATGACGAAAATAAAATGATTATTAAAGATTTTAATGCCAAAGTAAAAAGTGGTCAAAAAATTGCTATTGTAGGTCCAACAGGAGCAGGAAAAACAACAATGGTCAAGCTTTTAATGAGATTCTATGAACTTAATGGTGGAGAAATCCTGTTAGATGGTATAAATATTAAAGATTATAAACGTAAAGAGTATGAGACAGTATTTGCGATGGTACTTCAAGATACATGGCTATTTAATGGTACAATTCTAGACAATCTACGTTATGGTAATTTAAATGCATCAGATAAAGAGGTAATAGATGCTGCGAAAACTGCTAGTGCCGATTTCTTTATTAGGACTCTTCCAGATGGATATAATTCGATGATTAATGAAGAGACAAATAACATAAGTGGTGGTCAAAAACAATTACTAACCATAGCAAGAGCTATACTTGCTAATCCAAAAGTCTTAATACTTGATGAAGCAACAAGTAACGTAGATACTCGTACTGAGGAATTAATCCAACAAGCAATGGACAAAGTAATGGAAGGAAGAACATCATTCATTATTGCTCATAGATTATCAACTATTAAAAATGCTGATTTAATATTAGTTATGGATGAAGGAGATATTGTTGAAGTTGGTAAACATGAGGAGCTATTAGAAAAGAATGGCTTTTATGCCAAAATTTATAACTCTCAATTCGAAAAAGTTTCTTAAAAAGATTTAATAAAAAAATTCAGAATTTAATCTGAATCTTTTTTTATCTTATAGGAAAGTACACGAAATACGTGTATTTTTAAAGTTTATTATTGACGAACATATGTATATGTGGTATAATGCTATTATCGGGGTGGTGATACTATTATGAAAATACATAAAGCTTATAAATTTCGGTTATATCCAACAAAAACACAAGAAACATTAATCCATAAAACATTTGGATGTACTAGATTTGTTTATAATTATTGTTTAGACTTAAAAAGAAATAATAAACATTTAACTAAATTTGATTTAATGAAAGAATTACCAAGATTAAAAAAAGAATATCCATTTTTAAGGGAAGTAGATAGTTGTTCTCTTCAGAATGCCATTACAGATTTAATGGCAGGTTTTGGATTGTTTGAAAAAGGAATTGGTAGTTATCCAAGATTTAAGAAGAAGGGAGAAAAAGAAAGTTTTCGTACTAGCTTTGTTACAAGCAGTTATAAAGGAATAGTTTATGAAAATATAAAAGTTGATTTAACAAAAAGAGTAATTGAACTTCCAAAATTAAAAGAGATTAAAATAAGAGGATATCGTAATTTAGATAAATTATCAGGAAGAATACTCAATGCCACGATTAGGGAAGTAGGCACTAAATTTTATGTGTCTGTATGTGTAGAGGAAGAAATAGAAATACAAGAAAGCTCAGGAAGTAAAGCAGTAGGAATAGATATAGGAGTAAAAAACTTAGTAGTTACAAGTAATCATGAATATTATGGAAATCCAAAATATTTAGATAAATATGAAAAAAAGATACAAAGATTACAACAAGAGTTATCAAGAAAAATTAAGGGAAGTAAGAATTATATTAAATGTAAGAAAAAAATAGAAGAAGTATATCGAAAACTAAAAAATGCTAGAAAAAAATTAGTAGAAAAAATAGTAAGTAACATAACCAAAAGTCATGATATTATTATAGCAGAAAATCTCAAAGTAAAGAAAATGTTAGAAAATAAAAATAACCACAAACATTTACGAAAAAAAATAATAAATGCTACATTTAGTGAAATCATAAGAATACTCAGATATAAATGCCAATGGCTAAATAAGACATTTATTCAAGTAAGTCCATATTATGCTTCATCACAGATTTGCAGTAGATGTGGAAATAAAGAAAGTGTAATGAAAGATATAAGAGTAAGAGAATATAAATGTAGTAAATGTGGTTTAGAAATAGAAAGAGATTATAATGCAAGTATCAATATATTAAATGAAGGGTTGAAATGTTACAATAATTAAATTAAAATAAAAATATAAAATAAAAAATAGTACGGGAGCGACTCTCGGAATTGATGTCTGTTATGTAAGAAATTATAGCAGAAAAAAAGGAACCGTGAGGTTCTGCGAATTAACGTAAGTTAATTCTTATGTTCTTAAATCATCCAAACTCACATTAAGGGCAACAGAAATTTTATACAGAGTTTCTACTGAAAAGTTATATGCAGCTTTATCACTTTGAATTTGTCTATCCAAGTAGAATAGATGTTCCTTCAGGTGTCCATCCTGTCATAAATTTAAAGGCTGATACTCAATTTACAGGTACAGGAACAAGCGCAAATCCATATCAAGTAGTAAATGAATAAATAAAAAAATATTACACCATCTATCATAAATTAATTCATTGTGCTATAATAATGGCAAGAGGTGTCGTATGAAGAAAAAAGAGTTAGTAGATTTAATTACTGGAATATCTTTAATGTTACTTGCAGGAGTAATTCTCTTATTACCAACATTTAAAGTAAATGATTTAAGTTTTATATTAAAAACAATATTTGGTTTTTATGCTTTAATTAAGCTTACTCAATTTATTATAATATTAAAGAACAAAGACTTTGAAAGTTTATTTACTTGTTTAATTTCTATGGGAGCCCTAGTTAGTTTATTTTTCATAGAGGATAGTACTAAAAATATGGTATTAGTTTTAATGATATGGATGGGACTCATGTGTTTAATCAAGTTAAAGAAAGCGGATTTTTATCATGATAGACATAATAGAATGTGGATTTTACGTTTATTCATTTTATTTGCTTTTCTAACATCAGGGTTACTTACAGGCATAAATCTTTATTATGAAGCATCAGTTCAAACAATTATTGTTGGCTTTTTCTTCTTTATTAATGGTATTCTTGATGTAGTAGATCCTATTAGTAAGTATTTAATGGAGAGCAAAAAATGAAACTAGTGAATGATTTTAAAGAATATGAAATTCTCGATTTAAATAACGGTAAAAAACTAGAATCATGGGCAGGAGTAATATTAAACCGTCCTGACCCCCAAGTAATATGGAAAAACGTTGAAACTAATGAATGGAAAAAAGCAGCAGCTATCTATGATAGAAGTAATACAGGTGGAGGAAAATGGAAGATAATGAAAAATGTCCCTTCATCATGGGTAATCAGCTATCAAGATTTAAAATTTAATTTGAAATTAATGGGATTTAAGCATACTGGATTATTTCCTGAACAAGCCTATAATTGGAATTTAATTAGAGAAAAGATTAAAAAGGAAAAAAAGGAAGTGAAAGTATTAAATCTTTTTGCTTATACTGGTGCTGCTACTATTGCTGCTCTAAAAGAGGGGGCAAGTGTAGTTCATGTTGATTCATCACGTGGTATGATCGAATGGGCTAAAGAAAATGTAAAATTAAATCATCTAGAAAATGCTCAAGTAAGATTTTTAGTAGATGATGTAAGAAAATTTGTCAAAAGAGAAATAAGACGAGGTAACAAATACGACATTATTATTATGGATCCTCCTTCTTTTGGTAGAGGTTCTAAAAATGAAGTATGGAATATTGAGACGGATTTAGATGATTTATTAAAAGATGTATCACAGTTATTAAGTGATAATCCATTATTATTTTTAATTAATTCTTATACTACGGGATTATCTATTACAGTATTAGAAAACCTATTATATTTAAGAGTAAATGAAAAACACAAAGGAATAATCACTAGTGATGAGCTAGGACTTCCTGTAAAAAATTCTAACTTAATTTTACCATGCGGTATATATGCGAGGTGGGAAAGAAAATGAAATATATCCTTTTAATACTAATCTCTTTTTTTCTTATTAGCTGCTCTAGTAATGAATCTTATTCTTATGAAAAAATTACTAGCGAAGAAGCTAGAGAAATGATGAGTGAAAATGAAAATATATTAGTTTTAGATGTTAGAAGTAGAGAAGAATTTGATGAAGAGCATATTGAAGGAGCTTATAATCTTCCTTATGATGAAATATATGATTTGATTGATATCGATAAAAATACTATAATATTTGTTTATTGCAAAAGCGGAAATCGTAGTAAAATAGCAGCAGATAAGCTATTAAAATTAGGTTATGAAGTTTACGATTTAGGAGCATATGAAAGTATAGATTTAAGTGAATAAAAACAAATATTTTTCATATATTTAATTAGAAAGTTGAGGAAAAATATATGGAAATATTAAAAGTATCTAGTAAATCAAATCCCAGCAAAGTAGCGGGAGCAATTGCCAATATTTTTAGAGAAAAGGGAAGTGTAGAAATCCAAACTATAGGTGCAGGTTCTCTTAATCAAGCGATAAAAGGTATAGCAATTGCTAGAGGTTTTGTAGCACCTAGTGGTGATAATTTAGTAGTAATACCAGCATTTAACGATGTTGTAATTAATGGTGAAGATAAAACAGCAATGAAATTAATTGTAACCAAAAAATAAAGCCAACAATAAAAGTTGACTTTTTTTATAATAAACCCTAGCACTTATAATAAAAATAATTTATAATAATAATAGGGTGATACTCATGAATGAAATGATTTTAGAAGACGTTAATGGAAATAAGACTAAAGCCACTTTCTTATTCACACATTTTGATTATAATTTTGGTAAGAACTATATTGTCTATCTAGTAGATAATGATCTTTTAGCTTCCTCTTATGAAATTGTAGATGACAAATATATTATAGACAATGATTTATCTAGTGGTGAATATGACATGATTGATAAAGTAATAGAAAGTAAAATGGGTGAAGAAAGTGAATAAGTTTTATATTAATAATGATAAAGGGAGAAAATATTATACATATAGTTTTGAAAATGGCCACATAAAACTTATGCCTTTAAATGAAAGAGATACAGAAGTATTCTTATCTCATATAACTAGTAAACCAATAGAACAAATTATTAGCAAAGAAAACTATAAAGAAATTATATTTGGTGGTAATACTAGTTTGATTATTGAAAAACTAAGAGATTTATATCCCAAGCAAGATAAATATGATAAATATTTTTTGATTTTATTAAAAAAGGCTAGAGAATTTGTAACAAGAGAAAATATAAGAAGTTACAAAAAATCTTTACCACCAAATCACATTCCCAAAGTAAATCGTACCAAGAAGAGCAAATTACCAGCTAAACAAATAATCGCTGGAGCGTTATCTTTTAGTATTGGAATATCTTTAATTGCAGGTTTAGTAAACCAAGAAATAAATAAAGAAAAATTTGTAGATTTAAATCCTACAATTAGTTATACAGTACCCAAGCCTTCGCCAATAGCACTCGAAAAGAAAAGTAATATTTCTATTGATACAGTTATTAATTTAGCTTTTCCAGATCGTACTGAAAGTAATAGAGTAAGTGAAGAATTAAGCAAACTTGAAGAAACAAGAGAGTATTTTGGAGATTCTATTTCTTATTATAGTGAAAGATATGGAATACCTTATGATATTGCCTGTGCACAAGTAACGCAAGAAAGACCTAATATTAAAGATGGTGTATGCATTAATCCTTGTCAAATTACTTATGAATATTTTATAGGAGAGACTATGACTGTTCCTGTTTATGATGAATCAGGATTTACTGGAAACTATGATACATTTGAAGTAACCGAAGAAATGTTAAATTCTAAAGATGGAAATATAAAAGTTGGCTTAGCTTATACCCGATACTGTATTGATAAATTTGATAGTTTAATCATGGGATTATTTGCCTATAATCAAGGAGATTCAGCTTTAAGAATAGCTTGCAATCATTATGGTGTAGATATAGAAGATTATCTGGGCGAAGAAAATGCAATTAAAGCCAGAGATATAATTAATAGATATTATGAAGATAAAGAAAAAACTCATGGTGATGCTGAATATCTAGAAAACGTATTTAGTTATTTAGATTTATCAGATAGGGGATCTATAACTTTAAAATATTATGTAAATGGTGTAGAAAAAACTATGGAAATTAATAACACTTTAGTATATAATAATGAACTTAGCAGGTGATAATGTTGAAAAGAATAGTTTTAGTAACAGGAGCATCCCGTGGATTAGGAGCAAGTATAGCGGATATCTTTTTAGAAAATGGTGATATTGTTTATGTTAACTATAACCATAGTAAAGAAGAAGCACTAAATCTATGTAATAAGTATAATGATGCTATTCCAATTAAATGTGATGTATCAAATGAATTAGAAATAAAAGAAATGATAGAGAAAATAAAAGGAAAACAAGGAAGACTTGATATAATTGTGAATAATGCTGGTATTGCTAAAGATTCTTTAGTTGAAGATAAAACTTTAGAAAGTTTTAATGAGATATTAAAAACCAACTTAATTGGTCCTTTTTTAGTATGCAAATATGGAAGAAAAATTATGGATAAAGGCTGTATCATAAATATATCTTCTACTAATGGTATTGACACATATTATCCTTACAGCTTAGATTATGATGCTTCTAAAGCAGGTCTCATTTCTCTTACTCACAACTTAGCACGTGAATATGCACCAAATATCAGAGTAAATGCTGTAGCACCTGGTTGGATAAACACGGATATGAACAAAGAATTAGACGAAGAATATATAAAAGAAGAATGTGAAAGTATTTTATTAAATAGATTTGCTGAACCAGAAGAAATAGCAAAAGTAGTATTCTTTTTAGCCAGTGATGATGCTAGCTACATAAATGGCTCTATAATTAGAGTAGATGGAGGGTTAAAATGATTGATGATTTAGTAAAAGAAGCAGAAGAAAACTGCAGGGAAATATTTAAAGAAATTGATGAAAATGAAGAATATTTTAGTAAGTTAGTATTAGATGCCTTTAGAAGTGAAAACATAAATGAAAATCACTTTAATATGACAACTGGCTATGGATACAATGATACAGGAAGAGAAGCAATAGAAAGAGTTTTTGCAAGAGTGTTAAAAGGAGAAGCATCACTAGTAAGAAATCAATTTATTAGTGGTTCTCATGCCCTAACTATAGCTTTTTTTGGTTTGCTTAGGCCTAATGATACTCTTCTTTCTATAACAGGACTTCCTTATGATACATTGCATGAAGTAATCGGAATAAAAGATAATCCAAGTTCTCTAAAAAGCTTTGGCATTCATTATGAACAAATAGATTTAATAAATAATGAGTTTGATACTGAAAATATTATTAAAAAACTAAAAGAAAAGAAGATTAAGGTAATTGAAATTCAAAGAAGTAGAGGTTATTCAACGAGAAAAAGTATTTCTGTTAAAGATATAGAAGGAATAATAAAAGAAATAAGACAAGTAGATAAAGATGTGATTATCATGATCGATAACTGTTATTGTGAAATGGTAGAAAAAACTTCTCCTTTAGAAGTTGGTGCAAATATTATTGTTGGTTCCCTAATTAAAAATTTAGGTGGTTCCTTAGCTAGTAATGGTGCTTATATTTGTGGAGATAAAAAATTGATTGAACTTTGTAGTGAAAGATTAAACTTACCAGGAGAAGGACTAGATGTCGGCCCAAGTTTAGGAGCTAATAAAAGTATATTACAAGGTTTATATTTTGCTCCAAGTGTTGTCGCATCAAGTCTAAAAACTGCAGTATTAGCATCTTATTTATTAGAAAAATTGGGGTATACTGTATCGCCAAAATATAATGAACATCGATCTGATATAGTTGAAGCAATAACGTTTAGAAATAAAGATTTATTAGTTAAATATGTAGAGGGAATTCAAAAATATTCACCAATTGATTCGAATACTTTACCTATTGCTGCACCTATGCCTGGATATGATGATGATATAATTATGGCAAGTGGTTCTTTTACCCAAGGCTCAAGTATTGAGCTATCTTGTGATGGCCCATTAAGAGAACCATTTATTGCTTATGAGCAAGGTGGAGTTACTTATAGTTATGGTAAAATAGCCATTATTAACACAATAAAAGAAATGTTAACAGAAAACTAAAATTTCTGTTTTTATTTTATAATTTGCTTATTTCTAGTTATTTGCCGCTACCCTAAAACAAATAAAACATAAACTATAATAGAAATAAGGAGATGAATTTTGATGAAAGAAAATAAGCAAATTATAGAAGTAGAATATGATCAAGAGTTAGTAAAAAAAGATATAGAAGCTCAAAAAGAAAGCAATGAAGAACTTACTCTTCAAGATGAATTTAATACTGATGAAATAGAAGATTTATTAGGAGAGGGGGCTGAAGTAATTTGAGAAGTAGTAAACCTGAATCAGGAAATAAATATTACAATACAAGAAGCGTAGGAGGATACTCGACTTGTATTATAGGTAAGCCAACTGATGCAGGATGTAATGTATTAGCAAATTGTGTTGGTTATGCCAATGGTGCTTTTAATGAAGAATTAAATAAAAACAAAGAAGTATATAATTTAAATTGCAATGCCGAAAACTTTATTGAAAGAGCAATATCTTTAGGACTTTCTGTAGTAAAAGAACCAGTGCTAGGTGGACTTATGGTATGGAAAAAAGGCACATTAAGAGGCGATGACGGAGCAGGACATGTAGCTTTTGTTTGGGAAGTAGTAGATAAAGATACAGTAAAAACAGGGGATAGTGGTTATAATTCTAAAGTATACTGGAATACCCTACGAAAAAGAGGAATAGGAAATTGGGGACAAGCCGATTCCTATCAATATCGCGGCTGTATAGTACCACCCAATTATGTAGAACCAGATATTCACGAATATAAATTTAAAATAGGAGATAAAGTACTGATAAATGGACCATTATATGTTAGTTCAAATGCTGAAAAAGCAACTGGGAATGTAACTAACAAAGTAACTTATATTTCAAGAATTGCTAAAGAGACTAAACACCCATATAACACAACTGGCGATTTAGGTTGGATGAATGAAGATAGTATTATTCTTGCTAATGATAATATAACTTATACAGTAAAAAAAGGAGATAACTTAACTAGTATTGCTAAAAAGTACCATACTACATGGCAAAAAATATATGAAAATAATAAAAATATAATTGGTGATGATCCTAATTTAATTAAGCCAGGACAAGTACTAATCATTTAATAGCAAAATAAAAACTCAAGTAAACTTGAGTAATTAACATAAAATGGTGGCTCGCGAGGGATTCGAACCCTCGACCCTTTGATTAAAAGTCAAATGCTCTACCTACTGAGCTAGCGAACCAAGTATGGCTGCCTCGGCTGGGTTCGAACCAGCGGAATGTCAGAGTCAAAGTCTGATGCCTTACCACTTGGCTACGAGGCAATCTCAAAGTGGTGGGGAGACATGGATTCGAACCATGGAACCCGAAGGAACAGATTTCTTTACTACTATAGTTTTCACTACCACTTACGTGTTTGTAGTCTGGACTTTCTCTTAACCATATCTAATGACTTAGGTCCGTCGTATAAAGTCTCTACACTCAAGGTTTAACCTTTAGCTCGGGATTGGCATATATCAATACTTAGCTTTCCCCGAATTAGCGACGTCCACTATAGCTATTTCTAACTATAGGTGCAATTTAGATTTGAAATCTTAAAGATCACAGTCTGCCGCGTTTGGCCACTTCGCTATCTCCCCATATTTAAATGGTGCCGACAGAGGGAGTCGAACCCCCAACCTACTGATTCATACTACTATAGTTTTCACTACCACTTACGTGTTTGTAGTCTGGACTTTCTCTTAACCATATCTAATGACTTAGGTCCGTCGTATAAAGTCTCTACACTCAAGGTTTAACCTTTAGCTCGGGATTGGCATATATCAATACTTAGCTTTCCCCGAATTAGCGACGTCCACTATAGCTATTTCTAACTATAGGTGCAAGATAGTTCAAAAAGCTTTAGCTTCTATCCCACAAGTCAGTTGCGCTGCCAATTACGCTATGTCGGCAAAAAATAAAAATAAAATGGTGGGCGCTATAGGACTCGAACCTATGACCCCCTGCTTGTAAGGCAGGTGCTCTAACCAACTGAGCTAAGCGCCCATCTCATTGACGTAATTTAATATAACATTAATAAAGAAAGATGTCAATAACTTTTGGCATCTTTTTTTAATAAATTAACATTTTTTCTAAAATATAATCATCATAAACAATCACAATATTAGAATTAAATAAACTAAAGTAGTTAAGAGCTTGATTACTAAAGTAATTTTCTAATGGATTATTCTCTGAAGTAATTTCTACTTCCATATCTTTATTTATTCTTTCATCAACTAAAATATAAGCAAATTCATTAAATATTTCTACAACAGGATAAAGCTTATCCTTTATATAAACATTCTTAATTGCATCATTCATTCCATGATGATATCCAAAGGGAATTACAGCAATATATTTATTCTTTTTATTATGAACTTCTTCTTTAACACAAATTACTTTAGAATACAAACTAAAAGCTTGTTTTAAAGGAGTATCACTTTTTTGAAACAATTTCTTCTTTATTTGATTAATTCCATAAATAGATTGATCAAGTAAAATAGCATTAGAACTATGAATTTTTCTTTTATCTTCCTCAAAATTTAAAATCATGAGCTTAGAATTAGCAATTGGTCTAATAATATATTTAAAATCATCATAATTTTTTTCATTTAAATGAGCCATAACTCCTAAACATTCTAAATGTTGATTATCCCATTCTAAAAAGTCTAAAATATCTTGCTTATTACAAATACCAACATATCCTGCAGGATCAACATAAAAAATGAAAGATAAATTGTCTTTAATATTTAAATTTCTAATATTTTGCAAAACACCAAAATTATGAATTACCAAAATAGCATTATTAATAACCAAATCATAAATATTATCTTCATGTATTTCCCCATCATAAATTACAGGAATATTTTGGTTATATTTTCTAATCATCAAAAGGTCATCAAAATGATTTACATACAAATAATCAATATATTCACTTAACATTTTAATCAAATACATTCCATGCGAAAAAGCATGATTACTTACATTTGCTATATAATTAGGATAAAGATAATTATTTTTCATATATTTTAAATTATCTAATATATTTTGAGTATTAATTTTAATATAATTAACTGACTTCATATTATTCACCATATCTAAATTGTAACAAAATAAATCTTCTAAGTCCATAATTATGAAAAAAAATTGACAACAATTTTATCTTATGCTAAGATAAAATACAAAATTTAAAAAGAAAAATAGTAAAAATGAAAAGAAATGTAAATTGCAAACAAATTAATCAAAAAATATGATAAATAGACTCGATTTTTGGTATACTTATAATGAAGTAGGTGAAGATAAAAATGGCAAAAATTACAAATTTAATTGGAAGAGAAATTTTAGATAGTAGAGGAAATCCAACAGTAGAAGCAACAATTTATTTAGATAATGGAATTAGTGCTACAGCAGAGGTTCCCTCAGGAGCATCAACTGGTTCAAAAGAAGCATTAGAACTAAGAGATAATGATCCCAAAAGATATCATGGTAAAGGAGTATTAAAAGCAGTAGAAAACATTAATACCATTATTAAGGACAATTTAATTGGAAGAGAATTAGAACAAGTTACGATTGATAGACTATTAATTACTTTAGATGGTACAGAAAACAAAAGCAAATTAGGTGCTAATGCCACATTAGCAGTATCTCTAGCAAGTATTAAAGCATCTGCAATGTTAGAGGGAAAGGAACTTTATTCTTACCTATCGAGTGGTAGAGTTAGTATGCCACTACCCATGGTAAATATTATTAATGGAGGAGTTCATGCTGATAATAATTTAGATATTCAAGAGTTTATGATTGTTCCAACCGTAAAGAAAATGAGTGAGCGAGTACGAGCAGCGAGTGAAATATTTCATACCTTAAAAAGTATTTTAAAGAGTCAAGGTCTAGCTACCTCAGTAGGAGATGAAGGAGGGTTTGCGCCTAACTTAGAATACAACAATTTAGCCTTAGATTTAATCATGGAAGCTATAGAAAAGAGTGGATATACTCCAGGTGTAGATGTTTTTATTGCTCTAGATGTCGCTGCTAGTGAACTATTTGATAAAAGTACGAATACTTATAAAATCGATGGAAGAAACTTAAGTAGTGATGAACTAATTAAATATTATATTGCCTTAGTAAATAAATATCCTATTATTAGCATTGAAGATCCATTTGAAGAAAATGATTTTGAATCTTTAGCAGTCTTATCTAAATTTATTGGCGATAAAATCATGTTAGTTGGTGATGATTATTTTGTAACAAATGCTAAATATTTAGAAAAAGGAATCAAGATGAAAGCAGGAAATGCCATTTTATTAAAAGCCAATCAAATAGGAACAGTAACGGAAATGATCAAAACCATTATTTTAGCTCGTAAAAATAATTTTAAAATGATTATCTCTCATCGAAGTGGAGAAACAGAAGATACGTTTATCGCTGATTTTGCAGTTGGTCTATCTATTCCTTTTATTAAAACTGGTTCTATGTCTAGAGGCGAACGTATAGCAAAATACAACCGTTTAATGAAAATAGAAAGTGATTTAACGCATAAATAAAAAAAGTAAACATAAACTTCTCTTATAAGAAAGAGAGGTTTTTATATGGAACCATTAAATGTAGTAAGAAATAAAAAAGTTTTAGGAGTAACACTAAAAGAATTTATTAAAGAAAGAAGGTTACTGAAAACAAAGTTTAAATTAATGCAAATAGAATTACTAGATAAAGATATCAAAAATTTAAACCAAGAAGGCTTAACTCTCAACAATTTAAATCTAGAAAACATTTGGTTAACAAACAGCATGCAAATAGTATGTATAGCAGAAATTATTCCTATAGAAGAAAATCATTTAAAATTAACTAGTTATTTAATCTATTTAAGTTATTTATATGAAATTGATTTATTAAGTTTAGATCAAAATGAGTTAGGAATAGTTTTATCTAAACTAAAAATACCTAAAGAAATTAAAAGAAATTTGTATACTTTAATGTCTAACGGGGAAGGAGCATATTTTAGTGATTGTATAGAAGCTATGAATAGCTCTTTATATCGTGAAAATACCAAAGAAGATAAACTAATCTTACAAAGAAGTGTCAAATAAAAAAATTATAGTTTAAATATCCTGTTAAAGTATGATAATATTATAATAGGTGATGAAAATGTTTATTGGAGAAAATCCTATTCATATTGAAAGTAATGCAGATATAAGTGAACTTATTTTAATGCCAGGAGATCCCTTAAGGGCGAAATATATAGCTGAAAACTTTTTAGAGAATGCCAAATTAGTTACCAATATCAGAAATATGTCTGGTTATACGGGAACATATAAAGGCGTAAAAGTAACAGTAATGGCTCATGGTATGGGAATGCCTAGTGCTAGTATTTATGTTTTTGAGTTAATTCATTTCTTTCACGCCAAAAAGATTATTCGTATAGGTACATGTGGAGCAGTAAGTGAGTCTGCTAAAGTAGGGGATGTAATCCTTACAAAAAGCATCTATTCTGAATCAAATTTTGCTTATACTTATAATGATTATGTAGGTAATGTAGTAGAAGCAAGCGAAACTTTAAATAAAACAATTATCAATACTTCAAGAGAACTTGATATACCAGTTCATTATGGAATGACTACAACAATGGATGTATATGGACCATATATTGATTATGAAAGAGTATTAAATCGTATACCATCTTCTTATGAAATACTTGGTGAAGAAATGGAAGCTTATGGTGTATGTCATATTGCTAATACAATGGGAATTGAAGCAACAACACTTATGACTGTTGCAGACTCTAAATTCTCTAACACTGTCTTAACTCCTGAAGAAAGACAAACAAAACTAAATAATATGATAAAATTAGGATTAGAATCTATTATAAAATAAGAAAAAGTTGACAAACTGTTGTATGTTTGATATAGTATTTACATGACAGATTTAGAAAATTTAATTTTATGTATTTCAGACGAATTTGAAAATATTAATGAAAAATGGAAACAAAGTAAATATTATAAGAAAATTAATATGAGTAAAAAGCTTGTTAATAATTTTTATGAAGATCCATCTCTTCTACAATTTGCATTAATTTACAGGAGTTTTGTACTTGATTTATTAGAAAATTCATCTATTCTATTTTTTGATTTAAAACTATCCAATAAAGTATTTAGTCGAATTAAAACAATTAATTCTATCCATTATAAAATAGTAAATTACCATAACAATCATAACAATCATAACAATGGTAAAATACCTATAAATAAATGTTTAAATGACCTAGTCGGAATAAGAATAATACTAGAGACAGATTTAACATTAGTGCAAGTTGAAGAGTGGGTAAAAGAAAATTTTCCAGAATTAAAAGTTATATTTTCGATAAAAAAAGAATATAGAGCAATTCACATATATTTTGGAAAAGGGGATAATTATATATTCCAATGGGAGTTACAAATATGGCTCAAAAAAGATAGCAATAGAAATTTATTGTCACATCAAGAATACAAACAAGAATATGTTAAATGGGAAGAGAGGTGCGAATATGTATAATCATTGTATAATTTTAGGCAGCGCTTATTCGATTGGCAAAAGAATAGCACTACACTATACAAATTTAAATGAAGTAGAAATGAAATCAAAATTAGATTTTATTACTAAAAAATGTGGTTATGATATTTTTATATCTACACATTATATAATGACCGATGAAGAAAGTTGGGAATCAGTAGTAAACTTTGATAAATATTTTTTAGGAGTACAACTATTAGATAATATAGAAGATTTTACTAATTTGATTCTAAAAGACAGAGATTTAATTGGGATAGATATTGCAAGATATATTACTTCAAAATATCCATGTACTCATTTAAAATTAGAAAAGTTAACTTATATTTGTTATGCAGAGTATTTATGTAAGACTAAGAAAAAACTATTTTATGATGATATTTATGCATATCGCTTAGGCCCAGTAGTAAGCACAGTTTATAAAAAATATAGAAAAACAACTTTTGATAAAAAAGAGGATAACAAAAAAATTTATATAGATACTAAAAGAGCCTCTGCAATAAAAAGCCGTATAATGGCTTCTAGAGACGGATTAGAAAAAATAGCTATTATAGATGAAACCTTAAAAAAATATGGAGATTTAACTGCAAGTGAATTAGTAAATTTAACTCATAGAGAAAATAGTCCATGGTATATATCTGATCGTGGAGAATCTAATAATAAAATAATTAGTGATGATATAATTTTAAAAAATCATAAATATGAAACAATTTAATTATTCCTTAAAAAGGTGTCAAAAATATCAATTTTGACATCTTTTTAAATAATTTAATTATTAACAATTTTTTCTTTAATATCCTTTATTTTTAATTTAATCTTTTTATCTCTCTTA
>CALVQN010000014.1 GCA_944358135.1 uncultured Bacilli bacterium | reverse complement strand
AGATGCTAAAATAAAAATGTAGGTTTTCCTACAAAAATATTTTAGCCAAAACCTACATTTTTATCTTGACATTATCATCCGTAAAAGATCTTACTATAAATATTAGTTCCATGCATAGATTTATCTTTTTCTAAGCGAATATTTACTATCTTCTTATTTTCTCCAATATATTCAAAGAAGGAATTAAGTAAATCAATCATAATATGAGGGCGAGAAAAAACATGTTTAAACATAATATCATCAGTTAGACTTACAAAAGTATCTGTTTTCATGATGCACCTCCTTCCTTTTTTAGATTTAGTTTCTATCATAACACAAGGAGATGTCGAAATTTGTCAAACGGTGGAAAAGCCTTTGATTTTTTTCAGTAAGTATATTTTGAAGCATTAAAAAAGGAAGATTACTCTTCACTTCTATTTGCACAAATAATTTCTCTATTTTCAATGAATTCGTCTGTATCAATCTCATCAACCATTTCTTTGGTAAACTCACCATCTTCATAAGTATACGTATAATAACCTTCTACTATAGCATCATGTGGTGCATTACAAATACTTTCACCATGATAGTTTACATCCCCCTCTACTCTTGTCGCATAAATTGTAATGGTATTGTCTTCGTAAGTAATAAATTCTGTGTAATCTTTGATGATCATATTATCATCATCAATTTCATATTCTTCTAAAACATAATTTCCATCAGTATCCATAGCATAAAGCGTTGTTGAACCACTGTTTGTTCCATCAGTAAAAGTAAATACGATGATATCATCAATTACATGGAAGTTTAAAAATATCTTATAATCAATACTACCATTTTCTTCAATGTTTAAGCCATCTTCATAATAGAACTCTTTTCCATTAATTGTGGCTCTAACAGCATCTGGATAACCATTTTCTTTAAAATTTAAGAATTCAAAATATAATTCTTGTTCCTCTTTATTTACTTCTAAAGTCTTTTTACAATAGATTGCATTTCCTTCATCACATTCACTTACAAGTAATGCTCCTTCACCCACTCTTACTCGTACTCCTTCTGCTCTTAAGTGTGAATCACTTAGTTTATAAGTACTAGCAAAGATAATTAACCCAATTAAAACAAGGCTAACTACAATTATTGAAATTATTTTTTTCTTATTCATCTTATCCCTCCTAATAAAATTATAAGAAAAGATACTTAATTTTTCAAGTATCAATTTTTACTTCTGGGATGAGTTTTGTTATAAACTTCTTTTAAGCGATCAGCGGTTACATGAGTATATATTTGAGTAGTGCTTAGTGATTCATGACCTAAAAGTTCTCCTACACTTCTAATATCTGCTCCTTCATTTAATAAATCTGTTGCAAATGTATGTCTTAATGTATGGGGAGTTACTTTACTTTTAATATTCTTTTTTAGGGCATAATTCTTAACAATTTTTTCTACACTTCTTGTTGTTAATTTTCCTGTAATACTCACCAGTAAATAGTCACTAGGTGTCCCATTTAAAAATTCATCTCTAACGCACAAATAATCATTCCATAATTTGTCATCTATAGCTTTATAAAAAACAATTCGCTCTTTACTTCCTTTTCCCATTACTTTAATCTTTTTTTCACTAAAACTAATATCTTTCATTTTAATATTACATAATTCACTAACTCTAAGTCCTGTTGCATATAAAAACTCAATAATAAAATCATTTCTTATATCAAAAATATTTTTTTCTTTATCCATTTCTAGTAGAGATTCACTTTCACTATGATTTAGAAAATTAGGTAGTTTTTTTATTACTTTGGGATTTTTTATTCCTGAAAAAGGATTAGCAGCAATAGCTTTTATTTCGACTAAATAACGGTAAAATGTGCGGACTGCACTTAAATATAGTGATGATGTTTTTGCTTCATAGTTTTTACTTACTAAATAAGCTTTGTAACTATTTGCTATATCTTTATTTATGTTTAAAAATGTGTAGTTGTGTTCTTGTAAAAAAATAGTAAATTCTTTTAAGCTTTCTATATAGGTTTTCACTGTCTTTTCTGAATAATTTAATTCATCATTTAAATATTCACTAAAGGAATTAATGTAACTATTCATATAAGTATAAATATAACCTTCTTTGTACTAAATATGGTAAATAACCAATATTATTTAAAAATTCATTTTCACTTTTACTATTTTTAATCTTTTCTAGAACACTACTGTCTATTCTTTTATTTAAAAAATTTACTACTTTATTTACAAATACTTTATCCCTATATTTTTCTTTTAATAAAGACCACATATCATAATTATTGTCTTTTACTAAAGCATTTATTTTTCTAGTATTTTTATTCTCATAATAAATTACTACTAAAGGCATAGAATCATTTATTTCAAGTAAGTTAGCTTCTTTAATTGAGTCCATAATT
Source organism: uncultured Bacilli bacterium (assembly GCA_944358135.1). Lineage (GTDB taxonomy): Bacteria > Bacillota_I > Bacilli_A > RF39 > UBA660 > Caccenecus. The sequence goes on along the minus strand of CALVQN010000014.1, from coordinate 20,570 downwards.
TCTTTTTTGCTAAACTTTAACGTAAAAGCATCTAATTCTTCTAAGTTTGTTGTTGTAAAATGATTCGCAATTTTTAAATCTAATAAATTAATTGGAAAATAATTCTTTGGTTTTACTTCAACAGCTAAATAATATTTATTTTCCATAAAATCCACTCCTAACATAATTAAAGTATATCACGGATTTTTTTAAATGTATAGAAAAAATAGTGGTTTATTTGCCACTATTCCTTTTAATATTACATCTCTTTTTAATAATATCTTCTTCTTTATATGATTTATTACATCGGTCTAAATTAGGCCCATAATTATTAAATAAACCATATTTGAGATAATCTAGAGAATTGTCTGTTTCTGTATAACTTTTGTGATAATTATTTTCTTCTTTCAAAGTTCTTCACCCATTAATAGTATGGGAAAGTTCTCTTTTTTTATACTGTTTCTAGAGTTACTTCTAAAGTTTTAGTTAAATCAATTAGTTCTCCTGCGGTTAAATTAAATTCTTTTACTACCCCATAACCACTAAAAGTATATTTTAAGCCAATTAGATTACAAAAACTCATTACTTCACTGCTACTCCATCCTGTAATATCTGGCATTGTAAATTCTGTATTATCCGTAAGTAAAAATACTTTGCTACCAGAGAGAACTTTAGTATTTTTGAGTGGATATTGGTTGATGATTGTATTTCCATTTCCTAATTTAATTACTTTTAAATTTAGTTTTTCTAATTCTTCAATGGTAGTTTCAATATTACTGCTTATATAGTTGCTTAAATTGATTATTTTTGTTAAATCTAAATCAGATTCAGTGTTGGTGATGTTGGCATAGTTAGCAATAGATTCTACTGCACTAGTTACCGCTTTGGCAACCGCTGCAGTTCCCCCATCAATTTGTTTTACAGATACATAAATAATATATTCTGGATCTTCATAGGGAAATACTCCTGCAAAAGAACGGATATAATTTGTATCTCCTCGAAGATATCCTCCAGTCGGACTCGCTATTTGGGCAGTTCCTGTTTTTCCTGCTAAAGTAACATTATTTGGTTGCCAACTTTTAGATAAACCATTATAAACCACATCATACATTAATTCATATACTTTATTAATTGATTCACTAGATACTTTTTTCCCTAATTCTGTACGACCGCCTTCATACGTTACTTCACCATTTTCGTCGACGATTTTATCGACAATATATGGCTTTAACATTACCCCATCATTAGTTAATATACTTAATGCTTGCAATGTTTGGATTGGAGTTGTGGTAATACCTTGGCCAAAAGATGCACTTGCTAGTTCAGATTCATAGGTAAGTCTAATGATTCCACTTTCTTCTCCTGGAAGTTCTATTCCTGTTTTAGAGCCAAAACCTAAAGATTCGTAAAAGCTTCGTAATTTTTCACTACCTAATTTTAAAGCTAGATTGGTCGCCCCTACATTTGATGAGTAAGCAAAACCTGTATCATAATTGATTTCTCCCCATCCACTATTGTTGAAGTCATATATGGTTGCTCCTGCAACATCAATAGAACCTGACATAAACGTTTCTTCTCCATCATAAACGCCATTTTCCATCGCTGCTAACCAAGAAAATATCTTCATTGTTGATCCTGGTTCATATGTGTATCCTACTAAAGGATTGACATAATTAGTTAATCCTTCTAAAGTATTTGGATTAAAATCTGGGCTTGATGCACTTCCAACTATTGCACCTGTATTTGCATCCATTACCGTGAATGTTGCCCAAGAGAATTCATAGTTTTCTTCTAAAGAGTTCATTACATCTTCTAATATTAATTGAATTTGAGAATCTAATGTCAAATAAATATCACTACCACTTACTGGTTCTTTTGTATAATAAGCATCTCCCATTTGGTAACCATAGGCATCTTTTGCATACATTGTTTCACCGTCAGTACCTTTTAATTCCTCATTATAATAAGATTCTATACCCATTTCGCCAACTATTTCTCCTACTTCATTCATTCTTGCATAACCAATAATGTAGGATGCTGCACTACCTTGTTTATAGTACCTTTTACTTCCACTGATAAAGCCAATACCATCTAGGTCTAAAGCTTCAATTTCTGCTTTTTTGTTTTCACTTAAGTCACGACCTGCATTACCAAATTCTACTTGATATGCTCCCTCTACATTCAGCCTAGATAGAGCATATTCATAATCCATGTCTAGTACTTCCGATAAAGCTTTGGCAGTTTTCTCTTTATCTACTACATGTTGGGGATTATCTGGATTAGTTGTTCTGGATTCGCTAAGATAAGCCACTAGAGTATATGAATTTACATTTTTAGCTAAAATTTCTCCATTTGCATCATATATGTTACCACGAGAAGCATAAAGAGTTTCTTTGGTTGTATTTCTGCTATCTGCAAATTCTGTTAAATTCATCCCATCAACAACTGGGCTTAAAGCAACATAAGAAAGTTTAAGTATGGCACATATAAAAGCGAAAAAAAAGATCACGACAAAAAATTTATTTACTTTTACTCGCGATTTTTTCTTTTTCATATTTCACTTCCTATTCATTTATCGTTTTGATATTACTATTATTATACGACAGTCCACTAGCGCTGGCAATACTTTGAATGTTTTCTATGGAAGCTAATTCATCTATTTGCATACTTAATGCTTCATTAGCATCATTTTGAGAATCTATTTTATTTTCTATTTGTTCTAGTTCAATACTAGTTTCAGAAAGTAATGCTTTTGTATATACCCATGATGTAGGCATAATAATACAGCCAAATAAAATGATTAAGAAAAACATCATTTTCTCTCCTTTTAATAATTTTATCCTTTTAATCTTTTTTGTCCTCATAAAATTAGATCCTTTCTACAATTCTTAGTTTTGCACTTTTACTTCTGCTGTTTATCTTTATTTCTTCATCACTTGGAGTGATTGGCTTTTTATTAATTAATTTGAGTATTGGTTTATATTCTTCAGGAATGTCTGGCATACCTCTAAATATTTCATTAACCTCACTATATTCTTTAAATATGTTTTTTACTATTCTATCTTCTAGAGAATGAAAAGTAATTACACATATTCTTCCTCCTTTATTAAGTCTTTTGATAGCTTCGGTTAAAGCTACTTCTATCGCTTCTAATTCATTATTTACTTCAATTCTTAATGCTTGAAAAATTACTCTTTCTGGATGATGCTTATAAAAATAATTTGCTCCTACTCCTTTTTTTATGATATCTACTAATTCTAGAGTATATGTGATTTCTTTAGACTTGCGATAACTTATGATTTCTCTTACGATTTCTCTGCTTCTTGGCTCTTCAGCATATTTATAAAATATGTTTAATAAGTCTTTTTCATTATACTTGTTTACGATATCTTTAGCAGTAAGAGATTCACTTCTGTTCATACGCATGTCTAACTCAGCATCTTGCATAAAACTAAATCCTCGCGATGCATCATCAATTTCTGGACTAGATAAGCCTAAGTCAAATAAAAATCCATCTACCGTTTTTATTCCCTCTTCATCTAACTTTTCTTTTAAATGAATAAAGTTAGCATGAATAATTTTAAAATTAGAAGCTATCTCACTTAAGTGTTGATGCGAATAGCTTATTGCTTCACTATCCGCATCAAAGGCGAATAATTTACCCTTTTTTATTCTTTTTAAAATTTCTTTACTATGGCCAGCATATCCTAGTGTGGCATCTACATACACGCCGTCCTCTTTAATATTTAATCCCTCGATTACTTCTGGTAGCATAACACTGTAATGTTTCATTTTACTCTCCATTAAATAGATTTTCAGCAACACTTTCTAGTGTTTCCGAATATTCTGAATTAAATTTGTCCCAATTTTCTTTAGACCAAATTTCTATACGGTCATTTGCGCCGATTATTACGCATTCTTTTTCTAAATCGGCGTAAATGGCCTGTTGGGAAGTAATATTTATGCGACCTTGGCGATCAAGATTGCAACTAGCAGCAGCAGAAAAGAAAGATCTAATAAATACACGAGCATCTTTTTTTGTGAAAGGTAAGCTGTTTAGCTTATCTACTATTTTTTGCCACTCTGCTTGTGTGTAGATGTATAAGCATTTTTCTAGGCCACGTGTAACAATAAAAGTCTCACCCAAATTACTTCGATAATTTGAGGGAATTACTAATCTTTGTTTATCATCAATATTATGATGATACTCGCCCATGAACATTTTAGGTCCCCCACTTTCTACCACAATGTACCACTGCTTACCATAATCTTACCAAAACTAATTTGTTTTGTAAAGCTTTAACTGTTCGCTTTTTTTAGTTTTTTTCATTCTTTACAAAAATTTTACGTATTAAAAAAGAAGCCTTTAAGCTCCACGTTTTAATTCTTCAATTCTTCTTTGATGTAAGTCTTTGATTTTGGCTATTCTTCTCTTTTGGATTTCTTTGCTTTTTTCATATTCTTCAGGGTTACTCTCCATGAAATCTTCAACTTCTTTTAAGGATGATAAAATATCTGCAGGGGTTACTTCAGCAAAATAATCAAAAGATTCTTCGGCTGGTTCTAAAAATTCATATAGCTCTTCCCTGCTTAGCACGCTTAAACTTAAGAATTCATCAATACTAATTGAATTGTTTTTAACAAGTAAAGCTGCACTAGTAAAATACTCTTTATTTTGATAGAGAGCTGATGAAAATATTAAATCTTTTTCTTCTTCACTTAAAACTTTACCACTAAACTTTAAAATATCTTTTAATATTTGTAATTTATATTTTTCTTCCATTATTTTTCTTCCTTATTTCCAAAATCAGTGCATTTTATTTGTCATAAAATACTTTACCTTTGCTTATATATTACTATATCCTTATATTTTTGTCAAAAGAAAAAAGAGGTGAAGCCTCTTTAATAATATAAAAATCCGCCAAAGATAATTGCTAACAAAATAAATAAGACAATTATTAAAAATGCACTACTTTGAAGTCCGCATCCTCCATTATTTGAAGGACACTTGTCTTTACAACATCCCATGGGACACCTCCTTAAGTTTATCAAAGACTAAATGAATGCTCCTACTATGATGACTAATAGGATAAATAATACTAAGATCATAGCAGCACTTAAACCAGCGCCACATCCGCAGTTATTCATAAATCATTCCTCCTTTATTTGTCTTTTCACTTATATATTATGGTTAATGTTTTATTTGGTGCGGGATAAAAACCCATATATTTTTTAGTTTTCTTCTTCTCATTCTCGCTTTTTTCTTGTAATTTTCATATTTAATTGCTATAATGGTCTTATTAGGAGGAATATTAATGAAGAAAAAAGTATTGATTTTAGGAGTATGTTCACTACTTCTTTGTGGTTGTGGGAAAATCCCAACATTGTCTAATGGAGATGAAGCTGTTGTAACTTTTAAGGATGGTACAATGATTAGTGCTAATGATTTTTATGAGGAAATTAAGAATAGTTTTGGATTGGATACTCTTCTTAATATGATTGATAAGTATGTTTTTGAAAGTGAATTTCCTGATGAAATTGAAAATGGAGAAGCTTATGCGAAGGCTATGGTAGATCAACTTAGAACAAATGCTGGTTCTGAAGAAGAGTTATTAAGTTATCTTCAATATAATGGTTTCCAAACAGTTGAAGCATATCAAAATTTTGCTTATATTGGATATATGCAAAATATTGCTATAGAAACTTATGTGCAAAATAATATTACTGATGAAGAATTACAAGAATATTATGAAAATGATGTTTATCCAGATATGACAATTTCTCATATATTAATCACACCTGATGTTACTGAAGATATGACAGATGAAGAACAAGAAGAAGCTGAAAATAATGCTAAAGAAACAATTCAAAGTATTATTGATGAATTAAATGATGCTAAAGATAATGATGAAAATATTGAAGAAGTATTTGCTCGTTTAGCTGAAGAATATTCAGAGGATGATGATACTAAAGATGACGGTGGTAATCTTGGAGAAATTAATATTGGTTCTTTAGATAGTAATTATGACGAATTAGTTAAAGCTGCTAATGAACTTGAAGATGGTGAGTATTCTACTGAAGTAATTACTACAGAACTTGGTTATCATGTAATTTTAAAAACTGCTACTGGAGAGAAAGCTAGTTATGATGATTCTGTTGATTCTATGAGAGATGCTATTGCTCAAGATAAGTTAAATGAAGATCAATCTTTAGTAGTAGATGCTATTCATTATTATAGAGACCTTTATGAACTTGATATTGTTGATAGCGAAATGGATAGTCAATATGGCGTTTATATGAATAATTTAATTAATACTTATGAAAATGCAAATAATACTACAAATTAAAAGAACTCTTAAAGGGTTCTTTTCAAATGCTCTTCTATATTAATGTTGGTATATCCTTTAGAATACAGGTATTCTTTTATTTTCATTTTAGTTGTATATAAATCATATTTATTTATATATTTGTTATATAGTTTATTAATTATTTTTTCTATTTCTTTTTCATTGTCTTTAATTTCTATTGTATTTAAAACGTTTTCTATATTTTCTTTATTAAAGCCTTTATTAACTAAATCAAATACTGTTTTTCTTTTAAATTCATTAGCACTTTTTTTATTGGCTTTTAATTTTTTATTGATGTATTTTTCTATTTTTTCTAAATAAATTTGTGAATCCACTTTATCTAGCTCTTCTTTTATTTCTTTAACTGTAAATCCTAAATTTTCTAAGTCTTTTAAAATTTTAGATTCCCCTACTATGTTTAGGGTTAAAGCATCATGAATATAAGCTTCTATATATACTTTATGATTTAAATATCCTTCAGTTTTTAATCTTTCGATAGCATACTCTATTTCTTTTTCTTGATAATCTTTTTTCTTTAATAGTGTTCTTAATTCTTTTGCTGTTCTAAGCTTTGTATTAATCGCTTTTAAACAATCATAGTAAGCTGCAAGTATATGGTTTTCTTTTAGAATATAATCCCATTCTTTTTTATCTATTTCTTTTTTTAATAATAATTCATATTTTATAATTATATCATCATATAAAGTATATTCTTTATCATCAGTTTGTACCTTGTATTCATTTTTCTTTCCTTTTTTATATTTTAATATTTTCATTTTAATTATCTCCTTTACTAAGATAAGTATAACACAAAACAAATGTTTGCACAAGAAAAAAGACTGCCAAGAAATTAATTATTTAATTTCGCAACAGTTCTATTTTTTGTAATTCTTTCATATTCTCTTAAAAAGAAATCATCAGTCATACCTGCTATATAATCAATCACTATTCTTTCTTTTGTATTATTTTGTTTGTATTTTTCAACCATATTTTTTAAATAAGAATTGATAATTGGCGATGATGCATTATTAATCTTTAAATCATTAAAATAAGTATCAAAAAGAGTTTCAAACATTTCTTTTAATTTTTCTTTTTCTTCATTTGTCATTGCTTTATTATATATGTGTTCATAGTTAAATCTTTTTAATTCTACTATAGCTTTAAATACTCTATCACTTAATTTAATATAATTTTTATCAAAACTATTATCGATAATATCTAAAACACAAGTATTTACTATATCTTTAGTTGTACTACCTAAAACTTTAGTAATACTTTCTGGTAATTCTTCCCTCTTTAAAATATTTAATCTTACTGCATCATCAATATCTCTTCCTAAATAAGCAATTAAATCACTAACTCTTACTACACATCCTTCAAGTGTCATAGGTCGCATTTTAGTAAGAATATTTTTATCTTTATAACTAGTTTCATATTCTTCTAAAAATTCTTTTGTTGTTTTTTTCTTTGGTTTGTATTCTCCTAAAGCAAACTCCCCATTATGACACATAATTGCATCTAAAACTTGAACAGTAATATTTAATCCTTCACCATAGTTTTCTATATACATTAAATTTCTTACACTTTCAATATTATGATTAAAGTATCCTTCATTATGTTTTAGACTCAGCTCATTTAAAATATATTCTCCTTGATGTCCAAAGGGAACATGACCAAGATCATGACCTAAAGCAGCAGCTTCAATTAAATCTTCATTTAACCCTAAAGCTCTTCCTATAGTTCTAGCTATTTTACTGACAAATTCTACATGAATCATTCTTTTTGCTATATGATCATGAAAAACATTAGAAAATACTTGAGTTTTGTCTTGATAGCGAATAAAGGCCAAAGAATAAATTATACGGTCAATATCTCTAAAAAATGGGGTTCTAATGTCATTTTTATTTTCTTTTAAATATATTGCTTCTGCATCTTTACAAGCATATTTGCTTAAATAAGCATTATGATTATTCATTTTTAAATATATCTCTTCTTTCATACATCCTCCTTCTCTAACTATATCAAAAATAGAGAAAAAAATAAATCCTAAATTTAGGATTTATAAAATTGATGAAAGGTCTGTTAACCCAATTCTATCTAATAGTTCTAAAAGATTTTCGTAAAATACTAAACTTTCTTCTTCTGTTAGATTATCTACATTCACACTATTTGTTGTATCTATATTATCAAGTTCAGCATTTACTATTTCCATATTTCCTTCTAGATTAAATTTAGATTCTACACCATAGCTTGTCATGCTATAATCTAGAATTATATCAGCACTGTAGCTATTTTCAGAACTTTTTATATTACTTAATTCAACTTTAATAATCATATCATCGCCATAGCTGTTTGTTCTGTATTCAATTGTTTCTTTATTTTCTTCATCAGTTAAACTAATAAAGAATATTTCTTCTTCATATTTATTGTAGGAAATATTTAAAGTATTTTCTTCTTTAGTCATTGTTATGCTATTATATTCATCTCCGATGAATAAATCAAATAATTTATCTTCAATAGTAAATTTAATTAACTCTTCTTCATTTTCTATTAAATTTCCAGCGATTATATCATCTTTATTATTTAGAAATAAATTGATTTCTATATCAGTAAAATTACTATAATCAATATCTTCTTCTAAACTTGATCTAATCTCTTCACTAGTTAATCCTGTTACATCTGATAAAGCTGTTATAAATTCATCATTGTTCTTCATTTCTGTAGTTATATAATCCATTGTCCTTTTCATATTTTCTTCATCTAATAGATAAGTTAACTTTTTTACACTGACTTGTTCATTATTCATCTCTATAGTACTATCTATAATTGTAAACTTGTTTTCATCTAAAGAATCTATTAAAATGTTTTTAGTTGTTTCTAAAATAATATGAATTGTATTATAATCAAATGTTGAGACTTCATCAAAATTTATTCCACTAAAATCAAGTTCTGATGGTCCAAGATCTAAAGGGACATTATATAATTCATCACTTTCTAGATACATTCTATCATTTATGAAGGCAAGAAGTAAATTCATAATACTTCCCTCTTCATCGCTTAATCCAAAAGAGAGATTCATTTGTTCATTTGGAAGATTTAATCCTAAAGATAAGTTATACTCAAAATTATTTAACATAGCATAATCTTCTTCGTTAGTATTTAAAGTAAAATTACTGTCTATTTTTATGGGTTCTTCATTAATGTTTACATTATATAAGTTATCAAAACTTTCTTTTAAATAGTTGTCTACTAAATTATAGGTATCATTGATAGCATTTTTATATATACTTAGTGGATTAGTAGATAACTTTTTTAAGCCAAAATATAAGCCGATAGCTACAGCAACTAATAAAAGGATAATAATTAAAATAATCTTTCCCGTCTTTTTTTTTGGTTTTACCTCTTCTTCAGGAGCAGGGATTTTAATTTGTTCAACACTCTCTTCCCCTAAAATTCGATTTTTTTCTTCATTGTTCATCACTACACACACCTTTTCTAACATATTATATTTATATTGTAACAAATATTGAGCCTTTTGCCTATATTATTTTTTCATTTTTTGATAAATTTGATTAATTCTTTTTATTAATAAAGCAAAAATAGAAATAAATAAAATTGTTTCTAATATTAAAGAAATTATTATAATTATTAGCATTATACTAATATTACTAGATTCTTTTTCTGATTCTATTTTTTCTTGTTCTTCTAGCTTTTGATATTCTTTAATTAATATTTGTGCTTTTTCATAATTTTCTTCATCTGTATTCTTGCTATAATTTAAGAAAAATTCTCTTGTTTTACTTGTTAATTCATTTTCTTCTTTCTCATAATACTCTTTTAAAATGTTTATATACTCAGGTATTGTATATAAAGATGGAGTAAGATTGCTATTTGTTATCCCAATATTATTTTTAGCTTCAAATATATTTGTAACAGAATATAATAAGCTTTCTTCTCCTTTTAAACTAAAGAATTCTAAACCATAAGAAAATTCTTCAATATATCCCATAGGTATAGTTATAGAAGGATAGCCAATTACGCTTCCTAAGAAACTTCCTGGAGCAATAGCACTATCTTCACTATTTAGAGTAAATATTTTATTCTTAGTAGTTGGATAGACTATTAAGTCTATATCATATTCTTCAAATATTTCTAAAATATGATTTTCAAATATTGCTTTTTTATTTTTTACTTCATCAGCATCATGAAGCCAATTACCGTTACATTCTGATAAATAGCCATTCAAACTATAAATTTTCCCTGATGAATTTGCCAGATCAGAGAAACTTCGAATTCGCCCTGTAGTATTAGCAATATAATCATTAAAGCCATCACAAAAACTATCTCCACCCATGGTTGAACTTGCTAAATTATAATAGTAGTTATTGATTAGTTCATCAATATAAATAATTTCTGCTCCAGATCTTTCAAGCAAATCAATTTTTTCTATAGCTAAATTATATATATCTTCATCAGTTTTTCCATTTACCCTAACTGTTGAAGATGTTCCTTTTAGATAGCTATTAATTACCCCTATTTTTATTCCTTCTAAGGTTTCTAGTGATGGTTCATAAGTGTTATCTTTGGTATTTATAATACTTAAAATTATAGCATTATCTTCAACTGTTTTAGATAATATTCCTATTGTGTCTCTAGTAATATCATATGGGATTACTCCATCTGTACTAATTAATCCCAAAGTTGGTCTTAATCCAACTAATCCTGCGGCAGCAGCAGGTAATCTTACTGACGAATTGGTATCAGTTCCAAGGGAGGCGGCAGCAAAAGAGGTAGCAACAGCTACAGCACTTCCCCCACTAGACCCATAAGAAGTATAATTTGGATTAAAAGCATTATGTACAGATCCATAACTGCTAAGAGAATTACTAGCAGCAAAAGCAAACTCACTCATATTGGTACTAGCTAGAATTATAGCTCCTGCTTCTTTTAATTTCTTTATTGCTTCTGCATCTTCATTAGGATAATTATCTTCTAAGGCTTTAGAACCCGCTGTTGTTGCTAGTCCTTCTACATCAATGTTTGTTTTAACAACAATAGGTATACCATGGAGAATGCTTCTTATATCTCCTTCGCTTCGTTCCTCATCTAATAATCTAGCCTCTTCTAAAGCATTTTCATTAATTTGTCTTATCGCATTAAACTCATCATCATATTCTTCAATTCGTTCTAAATATAAAGTTACTAATAATTCACTAGTTAAATAGCCTTTATCTAGGGCATCTGCTAAATCTGTTATACTCATCTTTGTAATATCTACTGTCGCTTTAGTACTAGCTGATACCCATATTGGAAAAATAAAAAATAACACAAATAAAACTTTTATAAACTTCATTCTTTAAACCTCTAATAACATTATATACTTTAAATTTAAAAATAGATAGTGATTGTAAAATTTTAATGTCAAATTTTGTCGAACACTTTTTATTGATCAAGTATTAATGGTTCTATATTAATTTTTTCAAAAAATCTTTACTCTTTAAATACAAACCAGTATATCTATCATAATAAGTATTTAAAAAATGATTAATTTCATTTTTGACTTTATCACTTATTTTTAATTTACTTATGCTTTTTATATCAACATAATAATACATTCTTAATAGTTCTATTGTTTTTTTGTCTACAATTAATTCATTCTGATAACAATTAGTGCAGATATACCCTCCTCTATCTCCATCAATCGTAATAATATTTACTTTTCTGCCACATGATACACAAGAATCTAAATTAAGTCCTACTCCTAGATAATCTAAATATTTTATTTCTAAAATATTAGACATAATTAATGGATCTAGTCCTGATTCTATTTTTAATATAGTATTTAGATAATCTTCATAAATATCTTCTGTTGTTTGTTTTAATACTTGCGTAGTTAATTCTGTTATATAGTTGATATAACTAAGTAGTGTTATATCATTTTTTATTTTACTTAAAGGAATAATTATATCAACACTACTTAAAGTAGATAATTTATTTTCTTTATAATAAATATTAAATCTTCCATAAGTAAATTTAAGAGTAGTAGCTCTAAAAGGACTCTTTAATGTTTTAGCTCCCTTACACATAATAGATATAACACCCTCATTTGTATATACATGAATAATCTTTGATGTTTCTCCATATGGAATTTCTCTTATAATTATACCTTCTATTTCTTTTAACATAATATCATTCCCAACAATATTATTATAAAACAAATTAAAATAAGATTAAAGAAAAAGTGAGGATAATTCCTCACTAATTGTATTATGCCTGCCCATGTGTAAAGGAAAAGCGACATAGGCAGGAAGATCATGTTGCAACTTCAAATGGTGAACTTGAGCTTCCGCTTCCTCCAGTAATACTTACATCAGCTGAGAGATTTATTACTGGGCGCACACCAGGAGCAGTCCAATACACGCCGTCGCCGTCGAGGCAGCCATTCGAATCCACAGAGAACACGCCAGCATAACCCGCAGAATAGAAGTCAAACGGAGACATTGTCCAGTAATATTCTCCTGTATAAAGGTAGTAACTACTATTACTGCTTCCTCCAAAGCCTCCTGCTAATACTACTTCATCACTTGTGATTAATCCTACTGGATACGTTAACTTATGATTACCTTTGCTACTCCCACTTACTGTAAAATAATCATCAATTTGACTACATTTTAAACTTGGTGTTTGACTACTCTTCCAACTTCCATTTGAAATTAGTCTCCCTGCAGGAGCATATCCTGTTGCGTTTGCTCCATAACCTAAATTCCCATATCCTGACCATATTCCACTTTGCGTTTTTCTATCATTACAGAATCCTGCTTCTGTACTTATTTTATCTGAATATCCTTTATCTACTATATTTGTTTTATACCAATTATCTAGTACTCCTTTGATTGTACTATTATTTGTATTCGCATGTGTTGATGCATAACTACTTGCTCCTGTACTTCCATACATATATCCTACATAGGCATTATCATCACTAGAACTATTGTAAACGCTTGTCCCAATTTGAGTAGATACACCTACTCTATTAGCGTCTGTAATTTCACCAGTATCTTCTCCACTATAAATCATTCTTACTGATCCATCTCCATTAATCCTGATGATTCTCCAGTAGTATCCTGCAAATCTTACCCAATTATCGGTTGGTGCTCCCGCAAATACATAACTTGTTCCCCAATCATCTGCTACGCTATAGACTGTTCCTGTTGTATCTTCTTCTAATGTCCCTGTTATTTCTCCACTTCTACTATCATCTATATTTTTTCCTGCTAAGATTGTATTACATGCACTTGCTCCTTCTGGACACAATGGTTTTACTTCTACTCCATTACTACATATTACTTTACTTGTTCCATTTAATTTGGTACATACCATTTGTTTATTTTCATTTCCTTCTAATTCTACTGTATAGGTATTATTACTTATTGTTGCACTTGTATTTGGACTACATATATTATTCTCTGTTACACAATAACTTGCACTTGTTACATTATCTGTTAATGTACTTGTTATGGTTTTATCTTCTAAATTAAATTTGGCTTCTAATGTATCTACTATGGTTGTTTCTGGATTGGCTATGACATTGATTTTTGATTGATATACTTTACTTGCTGCTTGTTCTACTGTTGCATCATAATCTACCCATATCTTTAAATGATATGTTTTTTCTTCATTAGCATTTAAACTATCTGTATATAAGTTGTATGATTCATATGCATTATCTATTGTTGGTGTTAGGCTTGTATTACTACTTAATGTAGATATTACATTATCTACAGTATCACTTGATAAAGATACTTTTATGTAATCTGCATTTAATGAGTTTACTTGTTCATTTAAACTTTCTAAATTAATTTGATAATTTGCACTACTATTACAATTATTTTTTACTGTAAAATCATAACTTGTTGTTTCTAAGCCTTCTATATCGGTTATTGGATAAACATCAGTTAGATGAATTGATGTAGATTCATTAGTTAAACTTATATTTAAGCAACCACTAGTAAAAGTATTGGCTGTGCCTTGTACTCCACCTGCACTAAAGAATGCATAGCTTACTCCTACTATAAATCCTGTTATTCCTAGTAAACTTACAACTAAAATAATGACTCTTTTCTTAACACTCATACTTAAACCTCTTTCTTGCGAAGTATTACTTCATTTTAATTTGTTTTTAGATAAGCTATGATAAGTTTCCTAGCTTATATACTAATTATAGTATCTACTAGACAAGAAGTCAAGAAAAATGTCGCTCATATGCCTAATTTATTTTTTTAAATGATAAGCCATGAGAAAATGTCTGTGGTGATTTTATGTATAACTATGAATTAGATTTTTCAAGAATTAAAGATTTAAGGGTGAGTCATAATCTTTCTCAACAAGAGATTGCAAATTATTTGCAAATTAATCAATCTACCTATTCTAAATTTGAACTTAATAAAGCTACTATTCCCATTGAACTTTTAAATAAACTTGCTAATTATTATCATGTTTCTTTAGATTATTTATTAAAGATTAGTGATAATCCTAATATTGATATAATATGTTTTGATCTTGATAAAAAACAAGTTGGTGAAAATTTAAAGAAAATTCGTAAAGAATTGAAGTTATATCAAGAAACTCTTGCTTTAGAGATTGGGACTAGTCATTCTTTAATTAGTGAATATGAAAGTGGTAAAAAGTTAATATCTTTAACTTATGGTTATGCAATATGTAAGAAGTATCATATTTCTTTAGATTATCTTTATGGTAAAGTAAAACATCCCTAAAAATTTGGGATGTTTTACTTTGAAATATATACTAAATTTAAGTAAATAATCATTATTTTTCATTTCTTTCAATTTCTTTATATGTTAAATAGTCTTCTATCTTTCCTGATTTTTGGAATCTTTTCCAAGCTTCTTTTTTATTCATGATATCACCTTTCTACTTTAATTATGTTCTATCATGAATGATTTTATTCATTAAAAATCTAAAAATCCTAATTCTTTAATATATCGCTCTTTATCTTTCCAGTTTTTAATTGTTTTTACAAACAATTCTAAATAAACTCTTTTTCCTAACATACTCTCTATTTCTATTCTTGCTTTTGTTCCTACTTCTTTTAATCTTTCCCCTTTTTTACCTATAATAATCTTTTTTATACTATCTCTATCAACAATAATATCTACATGAATATTTACTATATCACTTTTTTCTTCATAATAAGAAGTATAACAAGTTAGACTATGAGGGATTTCTTCAAGAGTCACATCAAATAACTTTTCTCTTACGATTTCACTAATCATAAAATATTTACTATTACTAGTTTTCATTCCTTCAGGAAAATATTTTACATCATCTTTTAAATATTTTTTAATTACTTCTATTAATCTTTGAACATTATCTTTAGTTAAAGCTGATATGGGTACTATTTCAGCAAAAGGATATAAATCTTTGTATTCAGTAATATTATACAAAATATCTTCATCGCTAATTTTATCGATTTTATTTAAAACTAAAATTACTGGAGACTCAGTCTTTCTTAAAACATCCATAATAAATTTATCTCCAGGGCCTAATCCTGTTGATGCATCTACAACAAATAAAAGACAATCTATATCTTTTACTAGGGACATTGCTTGTTTATTGGTGATTTTTCCTAGTTTACTTACAGGTCTAATTATTCCTGGAGTATCCATAAATACAATTTGATAATTTGGTTCATTATAAATACCTTGGATAATATTACGGGTTGTCCCTGCTACTTTGCTGGTAATCGCTACTTTTTCATTAATTAAAGTATTTAAAAGTGTAGATTTACCAACATTTGGTCTACCAATTAAACTTACAAAACCACTCCTCATATGTTGCACCTCCTAAAATATTTTATTAATTACGTCTAAAAAGTAAGGCCCAAAAACAAATAAACTAATTACGATAGAAACAATAGACATGACAAAACTTGCTGCTGATCCACAATCTTTGGCTACTTTGGCTAAAGGATGAATTTCAGTTGTAGTTAAATCTACTGCTGCCTCTATCGCTGTATTTATAAGTTCTAGTGCTAATATAATGCCTAAAGCGATAAAAATAATGGCCCATTCTGCTAAACGGATTTGAAAAATAAAGCCTAAAATAACAGCTAGTAATACTGCAAAACCATGAATCCATAAACTTTGTTCATAACGGTATGCATAAAATAGACCATCAAGAGAATATTTAATACTTTTGATAAAACGCATTGGTCCATATACTTTTACTTTTTCTCTTTCAAATTTTTTGCTATCTTGTGATTCCTTCTTCATTTAATATCAACTCCTGTAATCCAAACATTTTTTCTTCGTCTTCTTTGGTCATATGATCATATCCAAGTAAGTGAAGTAGACCATGAACAGTTAAAAAACTGAGTTCTCTTTTTATACTATGTCCATAAGAATTCGCTTGTTCAATCATTTTTGGTATGCATATATAGATATCTCCAAGTATATGCATATCCATATTTATATTATCTTTTCTATCTTCTAGAGCAAAAGATATAACATCTGTTACTTTATCAATTCCTCTATATTCTTTATTAATCCTTTGTATCTCTTCTAAATTGACAAAAATAACTCCAAAATAAGCATTTTTTACATGTTCGTGTTTTAGTACTCTTTTAATTACTTTATCTAAATAATTATAATTAAAATCTACGCCTACTAAATCACTAATTTCATAGGTATTTTTCATATTATATTTACTCCCATTCGACTAAGTAAATATAATACCATAATTACAAGAATAATTAAACATAAAATGTTATAAATTATGTCTCTTCCAAAAATTCCTGGTAAATGTTTCTTAATTGCATTTAGAGCAACATAAAGCAAGAAACCAATAATTGCTCCTAAAGAGTTTAATATAATATCATCAACATCAAAACTTCTACCAATACACAATTGAACAAATTCTACAGTAGCACTTGATATTACACTGACTATTAATATGGGTAATATCCTTTTTGGTTTAATATAAGTAGAGATTAAATAACCAAAAGGAATAAAAATCACGATATTTCCTACCACATTCATAAAGAAAGCATTTGAACCTATTTCATAGCGGAATATTTCTGTAAAAGGAACTAAATTGTAGCCTCTTACTGTGTTTAATTCAGCTCTAGTTAATAATTCATATAATAGTAAGATATAGATAATAAATAAAAGATTGGAAAACTCTTTATAAAAAACTAATTTTTCATTATTGGTTTTTATCGCAGCTATTCTAACTACCGCAATTACAACTAAAAATATGGTTAGCATTGGCCACATATTATCTATGGATTCAGTTAAAATGTTAGTTATACTCCTCCACATCGCTATCACTCCTAGACTCTTCAAAGTATTCTTTTACGCCGATTTGTTCTCTTACTGCGACGAACATATCTATATATATATTATTATCTTTTACTGTTTTTTGCAAGACTTTTTCTTCAATTATTGCTTCAAAATTGTCTAGTTTTAATTCCAATTTTTCATTAATTAAAGAGATTCCTTTTTCGGTTGCTTCTTCTACACCATAATTCTTAACTTCTACTTCTACTTCATACTCTTTTTGAAGATAAAACTCTATTCCAAAAATACTAAATAACAAAACATTTTCTACTCTTTTTTCAGGACCAACTCTACTTTTTAACAATACAGTTTCTTCATTTTTATTTTTAATCATGAAATTATAACGCATCTTTCCTGTATCTTTTTTTACTTCTTCAACCATAGAGATTGTTCCACTCACATTATACCAAACTTCAGCATAAACAGACCCACTTGCACATACATTTTCTTTAATTTCCTCATTTAACTTAATGCTTCCATTAATTAAAATTTCTCCTTTTTCTACATAGTCGTTAATGCTAACTTCAGTTACTCCTTTTTGGGTAGTAATGCTTTTTATTATTCCTGATTTTCCAGCGACGATATGACAAGAACTGTAATCTTTTTCATAATTATTTATAATTCGCTCTTCTACTCGAACATTAATAACCATACCTTCTACATCTATTTCTAACCATTCAATTTTGTCTTGATATTCTTCTTTAATATTCTCTATAATTTTTTCATATTCGTCGTAACTTTTCTTAAAACTTAATGAAGTTACTCCTTGTTCTTTTAGGGAATCTGCAATTAATTCTCTTAAATGGGAATCTTCGTGGATAACATTTATTTTTACAATAACATTGGATAAAATTAAGAAAACTATGCAGGCAAAGATTATTCCTGTAATTAACAAATTATTTTTCTTGAGTTCTTTTTTTAATTTAAATATTCCTGTTTCATCAATTATTTCTACTTTAAAACTCACTAAATATTTCTTTACTCTTTTTAAATCTTCTTTATTTATTTGAAAGCGTAAATATTCTTTTTCATATACTACTTCTTTTATATCTACATTTAAGCGATTTAATTTTAATAAAAGAGATGTCTTTTTGGGAGTCTTTATCCGAACTAATAAATAATGTTTCATCTTGTAAACCTCATATTGTTAATTATTCCTTTAATTAAGATTTCATGTTTATCCATACTAGATACTACTAAGTTTTCTCCTTCAATTTTTAGTATAAATTCTTTTAGTTTTAACTCAATATACTCATCACTTAAACTTAATAATTCTTGATAGTAATATACATGCAAACAATTATTAAATATATCAATATAATAGTCTTGATCATATAAAAAGTTTTGTAAATTTTTCATGATTCGCATAAATCTCACCTACAAACATTTTATGCGTTTATGGCAATTAAAAAAACCTAATTATATAGGTTAATTCTTTTTGCAATAATTCTTCTATCTTTCTTAGTACTAGCTAATTTTTCTGCTATTTCTATATAAGCTTTTTTACTAAATACTTCATAGATACTACAAAATTTGTCAACAATACAAACAATTACACTTTCTTTATATTTAGGGGGATGGAAAGTTAGTGGAAACATATGCTTCTCAATAATGTCAGATTCGATTCTTCCTATATTATAATCTCGTCTAGCATTGAATAAAGCTATAGTTGGGTGAATCCTTCCATGCAAACCTACATCTTTCGTTGGCTTATATTTGGCATGCCAATCATAAAGAAAATAATCATGTAATAAAGCTCCTATAATTAACTCCCGTTCATGAACTTTTAGTTTTAATAACTTACACAAACGGTAAGAAAAGTAAGCTACCGCAATACTATGAAGTAAACAAGTTGTATTTCCATGTTGAATATATCTATTCATTTTTAAATACTTTTTCTTACTCATTACTTCTTCTAAATAACTTTTAAATACTAAATCTTCAACTATTCTATTTTTTATCTTCATGTTTTTACTCCTAATTTAATTATATTTATAACACTAATAAAATACTAATATAAATTTATGATTCTGTCAATATTTCTTTTTATGCTTTTCATTGTTTTAACATTTAAAAAGCATCTATAATTTTATAAATGCTTTAAAGTTTAACTTATTTTTTTTATTTCATTAATACTTAGATTCGTGATTTCTGATATTTCCTCTACAGAATATCCTTTTTTTAGCATGTTCTTTGCTGTTTCTTTTTTGTCCTCATCACGCCCTTTAGCCTCTGACTTAGCTTTCTCATACTCTATTTTGTCTTGAAATGTTGTTCCTTCTTCTTTTAAAAAGTTGTTTACGTATGCTATTGCTTGTTCCATTACTTTATCTCCTTCCGCTATATTTTTCATTTCTTCTATACTTTCTGCGTTCATTAGTCTTAACCACCTTACCAATCTTGATTCACTTTTATTGTATACCATTTTACTTACTTTATCAAGCCTTATTAGATACATACCTATGAATTCATTGTCTAGGTTGGGTGTTTCAATTTTTCTAACGAACCCATAATCATTTACTATGTCTTTATTTTCTTCTTTATAATTACCTGTTATGAAGTTAATACTGTATACTTTTTTGGCTTTTGTATAAAGATCGCCTCTTTTTAACTGATTAGCAAATAATCTAGATAAATATGATGCACTTTTCATATATTCTTCTTTGCCAAATTCTGTATACATTTCTATCGATATATATTCCGTATCTTCTAATATTGCAACTATATCACTATAAAATACTTTATCTTCTAGATTAGTTCCATATATTGAATAATCTTTAAATACTTGTAAGTTTTCTATTTCTTTAGAAATACCTATATAATTAAAGAAAGATTTTAATAAATCAAATGTTACTTCTTCATGACTAAAGACATATTTAAATAAAAT
>CALVQN010000013.1 GCA_944358135.1 uncultured Bacilli bacterium | reverse complement strand
TTCCTATATAGGAGGAATAAAATGTCGAGTTTAGTAGAAAAGTTTAAGAATAAGAAAGTGTTTATTCTATATCTAGTGGGAGTATTATTACTATCTACTAGTGTATCTTTTGCTTATTTTACAAGTAGAACAACATCAAGTGGTGAAGGAAGTGTTGCAGTAGCAACAACAGTAGATTTGTTTGTCGAAGGATTACAAGCAGAAGGAATAATAGAATTTAATAATACCGATATGTATCCAGGACATATAGGGATAGCAAGTATTAAATTAACAGGAAAAGGACAAGATGTACCTGCACTATATAATTTAATCTTTAATGGTACTAATACTTTTACTACAGAATTAAAGTATACAGTATATAAAACAACAACCCAAATAGATGTAAGTTATTCTTGTAATGTAAAACAAGAAAGAATGGGAGTAAATACTATCTATTATGAAGAGTGTACAGGGAATAATATAGAACAATTAGGTGAAGTGATATCAAGCGGTACTATCCATAATGGAGAAGGAAAAACAACCTTAAAAGAAAATGAGATAATGCTTACTAGTCCAGAAGGAGAAGAAATATATTATTATGTAGTAATAGAATATCCAAATGAAGAAGAAAATCAAAATGATGATCTAGGAAGTACAATAAGTGGAAATATAACAGTAGAAAAACTAGATTATCAATATCCAGAGATTAATATGGTAGGAACAACAGTAAGTGGAAGTAATGGATGGGTAAAAAGTGCAAGTATAAATACCACAATAACAACTCAAACAGGGAAATATGAAGCCTTATATTGTACAACAACAAGTGATAGTTGTACCCCAAATACAAGTGCAACCATAACAGATAATTCATTTAGTATTTCCTTAAACAATAATAGTAATGCTCAAAAATTATGTGTAAGAGTAACAGATGAATATAATCAAGTAAAAGAAGGATGTAGTGAAGCATATAAAGTAGATGGACAAGTACCAACAAGTAGTACAACCATAGCAAGTAGCACTAATGGTTCAAACGGATGGTATCAAGCATTAAGTATAAATGCAACAGGAACAGATAGTCATAGCGGTATATCATCAATAAGATACTGTACAACCACAAGTAGTACATGTACAGCAAGCACAAATGTAAATGGAAGTAGTACAACAGTTACATTAAACTCTAATGCAAGTGCTCAAAGAGTATGTGCACAAGCAACAGATACAGCAGGAAATATAAGTACAACAACATGTAGTAGTGCTTATAGTGTAGACACAACAAATCCAACAGTAAGTATAACAAGTACAAGTTCAACAGAAAAAAGTATTAGTATAACTGTAAGTGGAAGTGATAGTCATAGTGGAATCTATCAATATAAATTCAGTAGTAATAATGGAAGTAGTTATACAACAGTATCTTCAACAAATAATAGTTACACATATACATTTAATAATTTAAAAGCAGGAACAACATATAATATAGCAGTTCAATCAGTAGATAGAGTAGGGAATACAAGTAGTACAGTAACAAGAAGTGTAACAACAGAAAAAGCGGGAGATACAATGCAAACAATACTTGCAGGATACAACATAGGAAATAGAGGAAGTTTTAGTAGTGGCTATACAGCCTCAACAACAAAAACAGTATTTACAACAACCGATTGGAAAGGGACAAGTTACTATTTTGCAGGAGTGCCAACAGACAACTGGGTAAGATTCGGTGGATACTACTGGCGGATTATACGGATTAATGGAGATGGTTCCATTAGAATGATTTATAATGGAACAAGTACAGCAACAACAGGAACTACTACTCAAATTGGAACGAGCGCATTTAATAATAGTTATTATCGAAGTGAACATGTAGGCTTTAAATATACATATAATCAGCAACATGGGCAAAATAATGATAGTACAATCTTAGATGTATTACAATCATGGTATACAACAAGCGGCTTATCAGGATACTCACAATATATTGATAGCAATGTCGGATTCTGTAATGATCGAAACTCGGCAACACTATCTCCATGGAGTAGTCTACCAAATGGTGATATTTTCTATGCAGCATATGAAAGAGTATTAAGTTTAGTATATCCTCCAAGTTTGTCATGTACAAGTAGTGATATTATAGCAGAACCAGTAGGACTAATTACAGTCGATGAAGTAGCCTATGCTGGAGGAGGTTATTTTAATAACTTAAGTTATTATTTATACACAGGGCTAGATTACTGGACTATGACTCCTTGGGGTATACGATATTATTCGAACTTGAATAGCCATATTGCTTATAATTTTAGTGTAAAACAAAATGGTAATATAGCTGATAACAAAGCTTATACTGTTGCAGTAGATGGAAATTTAGGTGTTCGACCTGTCATAAATCTCAAAGCCAATACCCAATTTACTGGTTCAGGAACCTCAACAGATCCATACACTGTAGTTTCTTGATAAATTCTTGCCTATACAGCTAGAACACATTTTATAACAAATATATAAACTAACACTTTCATATTTGTAATTATGTATAGGCAAGATGTTAAGTAAGAGCATAGACTCTTGCTTTTTTAATTTCTTTTCGATATACTTTTAAGGGTGGTATACATGAATAATCCAGTATTGAGAGTTATAGTTTCTATTATTCAGAAGATAATAACAATAATTAATGTTGTATTAATATTAATTATTGTACTAAATATATTAAATATCGTATTATTAAAAGTTCAAAAAAGAGATTATACAACATTTTTAGATTATACATATATTATTATAGAAAGCGATGAAGAATATTTTGGATATAATGAAGGAGATTTTATACTAACAGATGTTAGAAGATCTGCATCAAAAGAAGACATGGTATTATTTTTAGATGATGATAATGTTGAAATAGGTGAAGTTACAGTTATAGGAACAGAAGATGTAATTATTGAGAGTAAGGGAAAAGAAATAACAGTTAATAAAGAATCTATCATAGGAACAGTAGTCGCAGTTATTCCAGTTTTAGGTAGTATATTAAATGTTATCTTAGATTTAACTACACTTTGGATATCAATAGGAATATTAGTTATTACTAGTATAATGCAAACTTTATTGAGTAAAGCTAGCAAAAAAATAAACAAAGAAAAACCTGATTTAGTAAAAATAAGTCAAAATGATACACAATAGAAAAAGTTGGAATAAAACTTTTTCTTTATTTTTAGCGAATTTTGTAGTAAAATTATAACCTGTGCATTTATAGGAGTTGATTTTTTATGAAAAAAACAAAAATAATATGTAGTATCGGACCTGCTACAAACAAAAAAGAAGTGTTTAGAGAATTAGTCCATGCGGGAATGAATGTAGCTAGAGTAAACTTTTCTCATGCGACAATTGAGGAAAGAGAAACAGTTCGTGATTTAGTGAAATGGATTAATGAAGAAGAGAATTTAAATATCGGTTTATTATACGATACTAAAGGTCCAGAGTTTAGAAGTGGTGAAGCAATAGAAGAAGGAATAAATCTAATACCAGGAAATACTATACGTGTGGTAAAAGAAACTGTAATTGGTAATGATGAACGTTTTAGTGTTAACCATCCAGAAGCATTAGATAGCCTAAATATTGGAAGTGTTATTCAACTTGAAAATGGTTTAATGAAAATTGAAATAATTTCTAAAGAGAGTGATGGTGTTACTTGTAAAGTCATTAATGGTGGTATTCTAAAAAGTAAAAAAAGTCTATTTGTTCCTGGCGTAAAACTTGATATACCATTCATTAGTGAAATAGACAAAGAAGATATTATCTATGCTTGTGAAAACAATGGTGATTTTTTAGCTTTATCATTCGTATCAACCAAAGAAGATGTATTAGAAGCAAGGAAAATAATAGATGAACAAAAAAGTAGTATGAAAATTATTGCTAAAATTGAAAGTAAAACAGGAATAGATAACTTAGATGAAATTCTTGAAGTAAGTGATGGCGTAATGGTAGCACGTGGTGATCTAGGAGAAGAAGTACCAATATCTCTTTTACCAGTTTATCAAAAATTAATTGTAAGAAAAGCAAGAGAACATGGTAAATTCTGTATTGTAGCAACAGAAATGCTTGAAAGCATGAAAAAGAATTCTAGGCCTACCCGTGCTGAGGTTACTGATGTAGCTAATGCTGTACTAGACGGAACAGATGCTGTAATGCTAAGTGGAGAAACAACTGTTGGAATGTATCCAGTTGAAACCGTAAGTTATATGGCAAGTATTGCTAGTGATGCTGAGGAACATAGTGCGACTCACTTTGGGTATCTAGGTAAAATTGGTCGTACTGAGTGTATTGCTAAAAGTGCTGTCGATTTAACTAACTATGTTGATGTAAAAGCAATTGTTGCTGAAGCAATCAGTGGATATAGTACACGTATGATTAGTAATTTTAGACCAAAATGTCCAATCCTAGCATGCTGTACAACACCTGAAGTAGCAAGAAGTCTAGCACTAAACTATGGTGTATACACGACAATCGTGCCACTTATGGATGATACAGATGAATTAGTTGACTTAGTAAGAGATAAAGCGATAGATTACTTTAAACTAGAAAATAATGATAAGATTATTATAACTGGTGGACTACCCGCAATCAACAATGTAAGATTAACTAACTTTTTAAAGATTGAAGAAATTGATAAATAATTATATAATATAAATGGTGATTTTATGGATATCCATTTTGAAGGAGAACAATATACTTTTAGTGTACGTGTAGCAGCCCTAATAAGAAACAAAGACAAAATACTAGTAGAGCAAAATACCGATGTAGATTATTATGGCCTTATTGGTGGCAGGTGCCATCTAGGTGAAGATAGTATTGAAGCGATAAAAAGAGAAATCTTAGAAGAAACAGGGGAAGAAGTTATCCACATAAGAACTGTGGGAATAATCGAAAACTTTTTTACCTCAAGATACTCTAATAGTCCTTATCATGAAATACTGATTATCCATGAAATGAAATTTAAAAATGACAAAATGTATTTAGAAGATAAAATAGTAAACAAAGAAGAACCGAGTAAAGCTAAATTTTATTGGAAAGAAATAAGTGAGTTAAATAAATGTAAACCAGAAATAGTTTTTAAACATTTAAATGATAGAGAAATCTTTCATTTTATTAACAAAGATTAGATCAAAATGAATAATTTTGGTCTTTTTTTTACATATTTAGAATAGAATGAATTGGAGGCACTTTATGTTTAATAATTTTGGATTTATAGGAAGTAAGATATTAAAAGAAGCAGAAGAAGAAAGATGCGAATTACATCATCCCTATGTAGGAAGTGAACATCTACTGCTTGCTATATTAAAAGGGGATAGTAAAGTAAAAGAAATACTAGAAGATGAAGGGCTAACTTATAAAAAGTTTAGGCAAGAACTAATTGATATAGTGGGAATACCCAAGAAAAATATCGAAATTAATTTGTATACTCCATTGTTAAAAAGAATTTTGTCCAATGCTTTAAATGATGCTAAAGAAAACAATAAAGGAGTAGTGACAGAAAGTCATTTGCTTATCGCCATGTTAGATGAAGGAGAAGGTATTGCTATTCGTATCATGATTGGAATGAATATAAACCTAGATGATTTATATGACGAATTAAAAGTAAAACCAATGGATATCAAACAAGAAAAATTAGAAATCTTAACTGTAGGCAGAGTATTAAATGATAAAGTAGATGAATTTGATGAAGTAATTGGAAGAGATAAAGAAATAAATGAAGTAATTGAAGTATTACTGAGAAAGAAGAAAAGTAATCCTTTACTTATAGGTCCTGCGGGTGTTGGAAAAACAGCGATAGTAGAAGAACTGGCAAGAAGAATAAAAAACAAAGATGTCCCTCTAAATTTATTAAACAAAAAAATTATTGAACTTCCAATGGGAGACTTAGTAAGTGGTACTAAATATAGAGGAGAATTTGAAGAGAGATTAACCAAGATAATTAAAGAAGTAATCAAAAATAAAAATATTATTTTGTTTATTGATGAAGTTCATACAATGGTAAATGCTGGAGGAGCAGAAGGGGCAATTAATGCTGGAGATATATTAAAGCCTTATTTAGCTAGAGGAGACTTAAAAGTAATTGGGGCAACCACTACTGAAGAATATGAAAAATTTATAGCTAAAGACAAAGCTCTAGAAAGAAGATTTGAAACAATTTTAGTTAAAGAACCATCTTTAGAAGAGACAAAAGAAATATTAAAAGGCTTAAAAGAAAGCTATGAAGCACATCATAAAATAAAAATTACTGATGAAAACATAGAAGATATTGTATCCTTAGCTAATAGATATTTATTTAAGAAAAAAAATCCTGATAAAACAATTGATTTATTAGATAGTGTTTGTGCCTATGTAAAAAGAAAAAATGTCTTAAAAGAAAAATTATCAAGTTTAGATAAAAAAATGAAAGAACTAATAGAAGCAAAAGAGGCATATGTAAAGAATAGTGAGTTTGATAAAGCATTAGAAACTTGCTTAAAAATTAGTGATGTAGAAGAACAAATGAATAAACTAAAAGAAACAAAAGACGATGGAATAACAAAAGAAGATATATTAAGAGTAATAGAAGCTAAAAGTAATATTCCTATTTTAATAGATAAAAAGAAAATCTTAGAAAAAATCAAAAACAAATTATATCAAAACATTCTATATGAAGATGAAGCATTAGAAAAATTAATGGATAATCTAAAAATTTTTTATGAAAAAGAGTGTAGTGTTAAACTTTTGTTAATAGGACCTAGTGGGATTGGGAAAACAAGTGCCGTAAAACTAATTAGTGCTGTAACTCATGATAAGTTAATCCGTTTAGATATGAGTGAATACAAAGAATCTTCCTCGCTAAGTAAATTAATTGGTTCTCATGCAGGATATGTTGGCTATGATGATCCCTTTATATTTAAAGAGGTTAAGTATAATCCATATTCAATTATCTTAGTAGATGAACTAGAAAAAGCTCATCCAAGCATTATGAATTTATTTTTGCAAATTATGGATGAAGGGATAATTCATGATTCACATGGTGAAGCCATTGATTTTTCTCATACTTTAATTATTATGACTTCTAATGCCTATAAAAATAATAATGTTGGTTTTATAAATCAGTCTAAAGATCTAACAGAAGAATTTAGTGAAGAATTTTTAGGTAGATTTGATGATTATATTTTATTTAAACCTCTAACCAAAGAACAAGCCAAATCTTATTTACAAGAAAAATTACAAGATGAAACACTGGATTATGAAAAATTATTAAAAGATGCATCATTTCAAAAATATGGTTTTAGATACATGAATAAAATAATTGATAAATATAAAATGAAAATAGAAAGTTAAAAAATAACAAATTATTCTCATAAAAAAAGGCCTTTTGACCTATATTCCCAAATCAAATTTCATTTGGGGATTTTTTTCTTTAATTAACATTCTAGGATATCCTTCGATTTTAATATCATCTTGAGTAAAATCATAAAAATCTTGTTTTTCAGGATTTAACCAAACTGTTGGATGACAATCCACAGGTTCACGATTTAACATTTCATGAGCCTGTTCAATATGTCTATCATAGATTTGAATATTATTATAAAACCATGTAAATCTTCCAGGTGTATATCCACAATGTCTAGCTACTAAATAAAGAAAAATCATATATTGAACTTGATTAATACATCCTGCAGTCAAAAAGTCACTACTTCTCTGGAATAATGACATATCAAGATAATCAACTCCATCTTTTCCATGTCTAACATTCCAAACAGTTTGATAAGCACAAGGCTTTAAACCATGTTTTTCATTAAAATCGTCTACTTGCCACATATTAATAATGTGTCTTCTGCCATCAGGATCATTTTTAAGCCCATCAAGTAAATCTTTTACTAATGAGTGTCTTCTTATTGTTTCGCCATAACATGATCCAATAGTTCTATTTCCTATATCCCATTCATCCCACCATGTAACACCATATTTATCGGCTAAAACATCTAAATTATTAGATTCATCCTGATAAATCCACAACAGTTCTCCAATTGCACTTTTAACTGCAATAGGTCTAAGAGTAATAAGTGGACTTTCTCCTTTACTTAAATCATAAGTACACATACCATGATTGACACTTAATGTATGAGCAGGCACTCCATCACTATATTTAGGTCTCGGGTTTATATCTAGTGTACCCTCATTTAAAATTCTTTCAATAATTTCTTTAGTGTACTCGTCACCTTTTGTTCCTTGCATAAACTAACCTCCTAATTTAATTATAAAATAATTTATTTAGAAGTCAATGAACTATATTAATTAAATTAAAAAAAGTTAAGAAGTTTCTTTTAAAAATGAGTGTCAATAGGTTTACACAAAATAATTAGTTTATTTTAAAGAAAAACTAAAATTTATAAATAAACTTTATTGACAATACTTCTTATTTTGTGTAAATTTAAAGTGGTGGTAATATGGTAGTTATAAAAATAATCGCTGCAATAGGAAAAAATAATGAACTTGGTAAAGATAATAAATTAATTTGGCACTTAAAAGAAGATTTGAAATTTTTTAAAGAGGAGACAACAGGTCATAAGATAGTTATGGGATACAATACGTTTCTTTCCTTACCTAAATTATTACCTAATCGAACTTCTATAATATTAACAAGTCATAACATAGATAATGAAAATGTAATAGTATTTTCTAATTTTGAAGAATTGCTAAATTATTTAAAATCTTTAGATGAGACAATTTATATAATAGGTGGAGCTTCTATTTATAAATTATTTATCAATTATGCTGATGAGCTAATTTTAACGGAAATTAGTGATGAAAAAATGGCAGATACCTTTTTTCCTGCATTTGATAAAGAAAATTATAATAGAGAAGTTATAGATGAACACAAAGAAAATGATATAGAGTTTAAACATGTTCGATATAGGAGGATAGTATGAAATCAAAATGTATTATTGTTGAAGGACCTCAAGGTTGTGGCAAAACTCATTTAGTAAATTATTTAAGAGAAAATATCCCTGCATCAAATCTTTATCGCTTGTCAGGCCAAAAAGATAAAACAAAAAAGGGTAAAGAAAAGTCGAAAAAAATGTACTATGCTTTATTAAAATATTTGAAAGAAATTGAAGATAGTGATATTAATTTAGTATTTGACCGTACTTTCTTTACTGAAGAAGTATACTCTAAACTCGGATATAAAGATTATAGTTTTGATGATGTTTATGAAGAACTATTAGAAATGTTAGGAAATCTAAATTATGATGTATATTATATTTCTCTTTATTTAAAAGATGTAAATATTTATGAGGTTAGACTTAAAAGAGAACACCATAACTATCAAAACTTTAGTTTAGAAAATAGTGTTAATCAACAAAATGTTTATGAAACATTAATTCATGATATCAAAAAACTTAAAAATACGAAAGTTTATGAGATAGCTATGGATAATTTTGATGAAGCCTATAAAGAGATTAATAAAATATTAGAAATAGTAAACAAAGAGGAATAAAATGAATTTAAAAGAAATCTTTGATAATTAGATAACTATTGAAGAAAAAAGTGTATTTAACAGAAGTGCTAAAAGAATTAGAAGAAGTACCCAAAAGAAGTTAAAGTTTAATAAATAACTTCTTTTTTTCATACACTTTAGTGTAAAGTAGAAACAGCATTTATTGACAAATTCCTTATAGATGTTATACTAAAACTAGATAAATGTTTGTATAGGAGGTTTAAATGAAAAAATTTACAGACTATAAAGAATATGATAAAAAGGAGAATTTAAAAATTGGTTCTAAAGTTGTTCATGGAGCAGTAGGACATGACCCATTTACAGGTTCTGTTAGTTTTCCAATATTTCAAACAGCAACATTCCGTTTTAGAGGTTTACAAGACTCTTTTGGCTATGACTACACCAGACTTCAAAACCCAACTATTGAGGAACTAGAACGTACTATAGCCATGCTTGAAAATGGTAATCATGCTCTAGCGCTATCTAGTGGAATGGCTGCTGTAATGTGTGTATTCTCTCTTCTAAAAAGTGGTGATCACTTAATATCAAGTGATGATATTTATGGGGGAACTTATGAAATTGCCAAGACAGAATTAAAGGAAAGAGGAATAGAAACTGATTTTGTTGATTTAAGTGATTTTGAATTATTTAAGGAAAGTATCAAAGAAAATACTAAGATGATCTTTATTGAGTCGCCAACTAATCCAACAATGAAAGTAGCAGATATCGCAGAAATTTGCAAGGTGGCTCATGAAAAAGGAATTATTGTAGTTGTTGATAATACACTACTTACTCCATATTATCAAAAGCCACTTAATTTAGGTGCTGATATTGTAATTCACAGTGGGACTAAATATTTAGAAGGACACAACGATACCATGGCTGGCTTTGTTGTAACTAAAAGTGAAGAGTATTTCGCTCCAATGCGTACTTTCTTAACTTATCAAGGTGCTTGTCTAGCTCCTCTAAATGCTTGGTTAACACTAAGAGGAATCAAGACTTTAGAAGTTAGAATGCAAAGACACAACGAAAACGCCTTAAAAGTAGCAGAATTCTTGCAAAATCATCCTAAAGTTACCAAAGTATATTATCCAGGATTAAAGGATCACAAAGATTATCAAACAAGCATTAAGCAATCAACAGGTTTTGGTGGACTATTATCTTTTGAAGTAGACACCAAAGAAACAGCCTTAAAAGTACTAGAAAAAGTAAACATGATTATTTTTGCTGGTTCACTAGGCGGAGTAGAAAGTTTAATTTGTTATCCCGTAGTTGTAACGCATCATGAAGTACCAGAAAGTGAGAGATTAAAATTAGGAATCAATGATCGTATGCTTAGATTATCAGTAGGTATAGAAGATGCTGAAGATATTATCAATGATTTACGAGAAGCTTTAGAATAGGAGAATATTTTATGAGATTTACAAAAATGCAAGCTTATGGTAATGACTATGTTTATATAGATGCTATTAACCAAAAGTTAGACAATTTAAATGAACTTGCTAAATTCGTATCAGACCGCCATTTTGGTATAGGAAGTGATGGTATGGTACTCATTTGCCCAAGTGATGTAGCAGACTTTAGAATGCGAATCTTTAATCCAGATGGAACAGAGGCAGAAATGTGTGGAAATGCTATTCGCAGTGTTGGAAAATATGTATATGACCATAAATTAACCGACAAAACCACTTTAAAAATTGAAACGTTAGGAGGAATCAAAACTCTAGAATTAACTGTGGAAAATGGAGTAGTTACCAACATAAGAGCTAATATTTCCAAACCTATTTTTGATCCTAAATTAATTCCTGTTAATACCAATAAAGATAAATTTATTATGGAAGATGTTAAAATATTAGATCAAACATTCAAATTAAGTAGCATATCATGGGGCAATCCTCATACTGTATTATTTGTTGATGATGTAATGAATTTTGATGTAGAAAAATATGGACCAGCAATTGAACGTAATACAGAAGTTTTTCCGAAGAAGACCAATGTAACTTTTGCTGAAATAGTAAATAAAGATTATATCAAAATAAGAGAGTGGGAACGTGGTACTGGAGAAACTATTGGTTGTGGTACAGGTTGCTCAACAGCAGTAGTCATAGCAAGTACTCTTGGTTACACAAATAGAAGCTGTAAAGTAGAGCAAATTGGAGGAATACTGGAAATAGAATATGCCGAAAATGGCGAATTATATATGAAAGGCCCTAGCCATTTTGTTTTTGAAAGTGATATTGATGTATCTCATATTATAGGAGAAAAATAATGAAACAGTTAAAGGATATTTTAAAAGGAATAAGCTATCATGTTTTAAAAGGAACAGATGATATAGAAATAAGTAAAATAAAATATGATAGTAGAAAAGTAGAAAAAGATGACATATATTTTGCTTTAGTAGGATATACTGCCGATGGTCATGATTATATAAAAGAAGCAATAAAAAAAGGTGCTAGAGCCATAGTGATATCCAAAATAATGAATATTACAGAAGATGTTACAGTAATAAAAGTAGATGATACTCGACTAGCTCTAGCCTATGCATCAGCAAATTACTTTGATCATCCTGCCGAGAAACTAACATTAATCGCTGTTACAGGAACAACAGGTAAGACAACTACAACTCATATGATTAGAGACATATTATCTCAATCTAATATTAAATGTGGATTAATTGGAAGTCAAGGAATAAAATATGAAGATAAAGTAATTCATACCAATAATACAACTCCTGAATCTTATGAAATTCATGAAGCATTTAGAGAAATGTTAGATGCTTCCATAACTCATGTAGTCATGGAAGCATCTAGTCAAGCCTTCAAATTAAATCGACTAGCAGGAATCATTTTTGATCTTGGCGTACTCACCAATATTACTAGTGATCATATTGCACCAGGAGAACATGAATCCCATGCTGAATATGTAGCATGTAAAAACAAATTATTTTTAAATAGTAAAAAGATTATTAGCAATAATGATTCGGAGTACTTAAGTGATGTCTTAAAGGGTGCGGAGGTACCAATAATAACTTATGGAGTAAAAAATAACGCAGATTTAAAAGTGAGTCATATAAATCTAATTAATGATGAAAACTTTTTTGGCTCAGAATTTACTACAATTGGTTTAATAGAAGATACTTTTAAAACATGTATGCCTGGCGAATTTAATATTTACAATGCTATATGTGCTCTTCTTGTATGTAATTCCCTAGGAGTAGATACAAGAGTAGCTAAAGAAGCCTTAACAACTATAAAAGTAAGAGGACGTATGGAAACGGCTTTATCAACACCAAAATTTAAAGTGTTAATTGATCATGCTCATACGGAGGATGGAATGAGAGGTTTAGTAAAAACACTGCGTGCCTATAAACCAAAAAGATTAGTTAGTGTATTTGGTGGTGGAGGAAATCGAGCTAAAGAACGTAGATACGACCTTGGAGAAATTATAGGTGGAGCTAGTGATTTTTGTATTATTACTATGGATAATCCAAGATTCGAAGAATTAAGCAGTATTAACCAAGATATAAAAGTAGGCTTAGATAAAGTAGGAGCAAAATACATTGAAATACCCGATAGAGCGGATGCTATTAAGTATGCATGTGTTAATGCCCAAGATGGAGATTTAATTTTATTAGTAGGAAAAGGTCATGAAGAATATCAAGACATTAAAGGTGTAAAGCATCCGTTCAGTGAACTTGAAGTTATTGAAGAAATTAAGAAGAATTTAAAATAATCTTCTTTTTTCTTTTAAAAAATGGTAAAATAATAAACAGAAAAGAGTGATAATATATGGAAGAAAAAATTATAGGAAAAATAGCAGTCAGTAATAGACACTTACATTTAACAGAGGAAGTATACAATAAATTATTTGATGAGCCAATAAGAATTAAAAGGCCATTAAATCAAATAGGGGAATTTGCATCCTTCCAAACAGTAACCCTAAAAACAGAAAAAGGAGAAATACCAAATGTAAGACTAATTGGTCCTTTAAGAAAATACAATCAAGTAGAAATATCTAGGTCAGATGCTTATTTATTAGGATTAAATCCTCCAGTAAGACAAAGTGGAGACTTAGAAGATAGTGAGACCATTACTATTATAGGGCCAAAAGGGGAAGTAACCCTAAATGATGCCTGTATCCAAGCTGAAAGACATATTCACATGAATGAAAAAAAAGCAGAAGAATTAGGATTAAAAAATGAAGATATGGTAAAATTAATTGTGGATAATGATAAAGGCGGAGTAATGGAAGCATTTGTTAAAGTAAGCAGCAATGGTTTCTTTGAAATTCATATTGATAAGGACGATGCCAACTGTTTTTTACTTCAAACTGGTGATGAGGTAGTAATTGAAAAATAGTTTTAAGATTAAAAATGTAGTTATTCCTAGTCGTCTAGTCCTAGCTCCAATGGCAGGAATATCTAATACGTCTTATCGCAAAATAGTAAAAGGGATGGGCGCAGGATTAATCTATGCGGAAATGGTAAGTTCTAATGCTTTAATGTATGGAAATAATAAAACCATAGAATTATTAAAAATGAGTGATGAAGAGCGTCCCATAGCCCAACAAATATTTGGAAGTGATGTTGATACATTTGTTCAGGCAGCTAAAATAGTAGAAGAGACTATGCATCCAGATATTATTGATATTAATATGGGATGTCCTGTACCCAAAGTAGCTCTAAGAGCAGAGGCTGGAAGTGCCCTGTTAAAAGATCCTGAAAAAATAAGAGAAATTGTACAAGCTGTTGTCGAAGCAGTAAATGTACCTGTTACGGTAAAAATTAGAAGTGGTTGGGATGAGGCCCATATTAATGCTCCCTTAGTAGCCAAAGTTTGTGAAAGTGCTGGAGTAAGCGCAATAGCCATTCATGCCAGAACAAGAAGTCAAGGATACAGCGGAAAAGCTAATTGGGAAATAATAAAACAAGTTAAGGAAAGTGTAACTATACCTGTAATAGGTAATGGTGATGTAAAAACACCAGAGGATGCCATGCGCATGCTAAAAGAAACTGGTTGTGATGCAGTAATGATTGGCAGGTCTGCTATAGGAAATCCTTGGATATTTAAAGAATGTCTTGAATATATAGAAAAAGGAATATTAATTCCTAAACCAACAGATAGAGAAAAAATAGAGATGATCAAATATCATTATCATTTATTAAAAGAAGATAAAAATGAAAAATTAGCTCTTTTAGAAATAAGAACACATGCTCTAGCCTATATTAAAGGAATGAAAAAAAGCAAAGAATACAAAGACTTAATTTGTAAAGCTAAAACAGAGGAAGAGTTAATAAATATTTTAAATGAGTATGAAGAAGTTTTAAATAGTTAATGCAGGATAGCACTCCTGTTTTTTATTTACACAAGTTTTACCAGATATAGTCGTAAATATAAAAATTGGGGACCATTCCATCTGATAGTTATTTACAAATTATTGATGATATGTTATACAGAGATTAGACAGGGGGATGCAATCATGAATGAAGAAAAGTATTATGAAGAAATAGAGCATTTAATTAAAAAGAATGAAATACAAAAACAAGTAAGAAGATTAGAAGAAAATAATGATTTGGTAAAAACATACTGGGAAATAGGTAAAATTTTGGTGGAAGCCCAAGGTGGTTCATCACGCGCTAAGTACGGTAATGAATTAATTAAGAAATGGTCTTTGAAACTTACAGAACTTTACGGAAAAGGATATGATGCTACTAATTTAAAGAGATTTAGACAGTTTTATTTGATTTTTGAAAAAGGTGGCGCGCTGCGCCACCAATTAACTTGGACTCACTATCGTAAATTACTCCCAATAAAAAATGAAAATAAACGTAACTATTACATAAACCTATGCATTAAAAATAATTTATCAGAAAGAGAATTAACAAAAGAAATAAAATCTAATAGTTATGAAAGATTAATTGACAAACCTGATAAAATAGATATTATTGTTCCAGAAAAATACTCTATAACTATAGATATGAAAAATCCAATTATCATAGAAGTAAATAAAGAAATAAAATCAGAAAAAGATTTAGAATTAAGTATACTTGCTAATTTAGATTTTTTCTTTAAACAACTAGGAGAAGGATTCTTATATGCAGGACATCAATATAAAATAAGTGACGGTATAAATAATTATTATCTTGATATCTTGCTTTTTAATATAAAGCTAAATTGTTATGTTATAGTCGAACTCAAACTTAGGAGTTTAAAGAAAGAAGATAAAGCGCAAATGGAGTTTTATATGGAATTAGTAGATAAGCAAATAAAGGAAGTACATCATAATAAAACAATCGGAATTATCATAACTAAGGAAAGTAATGAATTTATTGTTAATTTTATTAGCAATGAAGATATTATTCACTTAAATTACAAATTAAAAAATGTCTAACTAGACACTTTTTGGTTTAAAAGTAGCTTAGCAACCTGATTTACAGGACCTGCTCCAATAGTTAAAATTAAATCATTCTCTTTCACGTGTTCTTTTAAATATTTAGCTATTTCTTCATAAGTAGGAATATGGATGACATTAGGATTTTTTTCTTTAATTAATGCTACCAAATCATCCTCTTTAACATTCCAAATATTTGTTTCCCGAGCAGGATAAATATCACTAATAATTACATGATCAAATTTACTTAATACTTCAGCAAATTCCTTTAAATGTTCATAAGTTCTACTATAAGTATGGGATTGAAATACAGCCCAAGTCTCATTATGTTTAATAGATTCACTAGAGTGATAAGTAGCTTCTATTTCTGTTGGATGATGAGCAAAATCATCAAATATATGTGCACCATGATATTCACCTAAATACTCAAATCTTCTACCAACACCACCAAATTCCTTTAATGCCTTCTTTATATATTTTTTATCAATAGAGTAATTCATACACATAAGAATAGTAGCTAAAGCATTTAAAATATTATGATTACCTAAAACACCAAGAGTAAAGGAATCAAAAAACTCATCATGAAAATACACATCAAAAGTAGGAAATCCCATATCAGAGTAGGTAATATTTTTAGCAACAATATCTGCCTTACTATGAATACCATAAGTTAACACTTGTTTATGATCTATTTTTAAATCTCTAATATTATCATCATCAAGATTAACAACTAAATATCCATTACTAGGAAGGATATCTATATATTTTTGAAAAGATTTTTTAGTATTTTCAACAGTTTTAAAATAATCTAAATGATCATCATCAATATTTAAAATAATTTCACTAGTAGGGTGGAAATGCAAGAATGAATCTACATATTCACAAGCTTCCAAAATAAAATACTTTTTATCTCCAATATAATAATTTCCATCTATTTTTTTTAATGATGCACCAATATGAATAGTGGGATTAAGACCTGCTTCTAAAAATACTGATGCTACCATACTAGTAGTTGTGCTTTTTCCATGTGTTCCACTTATACAGATTAAATTTTCATACCCTTTAGTATATTCTCCTAAAAATTCTGCTCTCTCAACAGTTTCAATATCATGACTTCTAGCAAAGAAAAGTTCTTCATCACTATCATGTATCGCAGCTGTATAAATAACAAGATCAGCCTGATTCACTATTTTTGTATCATGACCAATTACAACAGGAATACCTATACTTTCTAAATATTTAGTGTTATCAGATTCTTGCATATCACTACCAGTAACAGTTTTTCCATCATGCTTTAACATCGCGGCAATAGAATACATACTAGCGCCACCTATACCAATTAAATGAATATTTTGATAATCTTTTATTTCTTTTTTCATCCACTTCACCTCATAACTTTACTATATTATATACTCTAAATTAAGCTTTAATCAATAAAAATTCTTTTTTTTTATGTAAAACAATGTTATAATTAGATTGGTTAATTTTAAATAATATTTTTTATTATATATTGGGAGGAGTTTATGAGGAGCTTAAGATACTTACTATTTGCTTTTGTTATTTGTTTAGTAACTCTTTGTAATGCAAATGCAGAAGTGTGTACATATAGATATGACAATTATACTTATGAATGCGATGTTACAACTAGTTCATTAAGTTGTGATTTTGAATATGGAAGTAATTTAAATAGAAATGCCATTAATACAAGTAATTTAAATATGACATTAAGCGAAAATGATTTTATTAATAGTGCTGGTGAAGTAGATTGCAATGAAGTAAGAAATTTATATTTTGATCAAAATGTAAATAATGTTTCTGTCCAAATTCTTTATGATATAAGAAGTGACAATAATAATTGTCCAATACATACCGAAAGATATAATGCTAGACCCAGTGATTTTATGCCAGGAACTTATAGTGCTGGATGTATAACTTATAGTTTAACAAGCTCTAATAATAATGATAATAATGGAACTAATACTGGTAATGGTGGAGGATTTAATGAAGGTTCTGGAGCAGGTACAGGGCAGGAAGGATCGAATGACGAAGAAGAAATTGTTTCAAATTTTTGCTCAGGAGCAAGGTTAGGAGCTTTTACAACTATAGGTTGGGTATTTTTCATTGCAAAAATATTAATTCCTATTGTGCTAATAATATTTGGAAGTATTGATTTTGGAAAAGCAATGATTTCTAATAAAGATGATGAAATAAAAAAATCTGCTAAGTCATTGGTAATGCGAGTTGTAGCAGGAGTAATTATTTTCTTTATTCCGACTTTGTTAAATTTTGTTGTAGGAATAATTGGTGGGGATGAATTATATAATGGAGATTTTGTTACATGCACACATTGTATGTTAGAACCAACCAGTGTTAGATGTAGAAGTTTGTTAGGTGATTAAGATGAAGAGATATTTATTTTTAGTGATAATGTTATTTGGAATAGGTGTTACAAAAGTTAATGCTACTCCAATAGATGATGAATGTGTAGAAAATGAGACGTGTGAACTTTTATGTAATTATGTAACTAGGTATACATTTGGTGGATCAAATAACACAGGATATCAATCACAAACTAGGAGCAGGAATTTAACTATTTATTATAATTATGAAAATGGTAATATTTTCTTAAAATGGCAATCAACAAATACAGATGCAGACGTTTATACTAAGGGGCCTAACACCTTTAACAAAATCTTTTCTACTTCTGGAACAAACGTATTTTGGGGAATAGATGAACGCCCAACTATAGAAAATTTTGTTTGTCCTGAGAATGGCTATCTTGATACTGATGGGGTTGTCGGAGATAATGAATTATGCTTTGACAATGACGGTACATCATGTACGAATAGGCATAGTGGTATGGGAACTTCATTTGGTAAAAATGGTGGATTTATTTCTGTCGAAAAAGATTATGATTTTGAAGATCAAATAACAGCATATAAAAAATGGGTATTTGGCGATATAAAAGAGGCAATATCTAATGGAACATTTAATCCAGAAGAAGATACAGCTGAAAAAATAGTTAATGACTTTGAAACTAATTTCTTAAGTGGAAATCAAGCTCCTGCCTTTATGGTCAATTCAGAAGCTTTTCAAGATATATTTGATAGTATAGAAGAAGAGTATGAAAAAGCAAAAGAAGAAGTAAAAACTGAAGTAGAAACTGCCGTAGGATCTGGAGAAATGACAAAAGAAGAAGGAGACGATATTTTAGGTAATTGGGATCATGATACAGAAAAAATCTCTGAGAATGCCAAAGAAGCAATGAATACTATCATTGGAAATAGTTTAAGTTTTTCTGGAGACGAACATGAATGTGATACTTACTTTGGAAGTGGTGCTCCAGGTACTCCAATGTATTATATCGAATTTGCTTTAAATTTGATAAAATATATTGCAATTGTAATGTTATTTGTATTTACAATTATAGAGTTTGCTAAAGCAGTAGCTGCTAGTGACGAAAAAGCAATTAAAAAAGCTGCGACTAATACAATTAAAAGATTAGTAATAGTAGTAATTATTTTCTTTGCTCCAACATTAATTACATTTATATTTAGACTATTAGGAATAGCTTCTGACCCTTCATGCGGTCTGTGATTGGATGGTGATATAGCATGTTAGAAAATATTTATAACCTTTTTGTTTTTATAGCTTTGTTTCTAGATTCTATAATCTATTCGCTAATTAGTTGGGTATATCAAATTATATTAGTATTATGTCAAGTGGATATATTAGACAATTCTTATGAAATCACTCAATTAATGAATCGATTATATATTGTAATAGGAATAGTAGTATTATTTCTCTTAGCCTATTCATTATTAAAAAGTATGGTTAATCCTGATGATGCTCTAAAAAATAAAAAAGGACCAGTAGCAATTATAAGAGATGTAATTATTTCTATTGTACTTATAGCACTAGTGCCATCAATATTTTCTTTTGCTATGGGTTTTCAACAATCTTTATTGACACAAAATACAATTGGAAAATTAATTTTAGGAAATAGTTCTATTGGTGGAGAACCATCTGAAACAACTATTGAAAGCGGAGGAATAGAAATAGCTTCAAATATTTTACAAGCTTTTATACACCCAGCGAATAATGAATGCCCTTATATAGTAGATGAAGAAGGCAGAGGAAGATTTGATTGCTCTGAAATAGAGATTGCAACAGAAAATGCTATAGGTGGGATTCCAATTGCTGGCTTCTTATTTAGTGTTGATAGTGGTTTTGTTAATTATGATGCTATATGGGAAAGCATAAAAGACACAGGAAATTTTTTAGGTATTACCACTTTTGCATATAGTATATCTCACGAATCAGTATTGTCCTATTATTTTATCATATCAACAGCGGTTGGCATATTTGTGCTTTTAGTGTTATTATCTTACTGTATAGATATTGCTATTAGAGCAGTTAAATTGGCTGTATTTCAATTAATAGCACCTTTACCTATTTTGGCAAGAATTATGCCAAATGAGCAGGGAGGTAAAGTTTTTAGTAATTGGTTAAAAGCAACGCTTTCTACCTATTTAGAGGTATTTATAAGATTAGCTATTCTATTCTTTGCAGTACTCTTAATTAAAATTGTGGTACAAAACTTACCTACATTACTTGTAGTAGATGATTTCTTAGGTGGGGATGCAAGTTTTACAGTTTACTTATTTGCTCAATTATTTGTCATAGTTGGTATCATTCTATTTATAAAACAAGCACCTGGTATTATTAAGGATATAACAGGCCTTGATGGCGGAAAATATAAGTTCTTTAATGGCTTAAAAGAAGGATTTGGTGCTTTAAAAACTGGAGCAGCTTTTGTTGGTGGAACTATTGCAGGAGCAAATCCTTTGGCAGGATATAGAGCAGCTAAAGAAACAAATAAAAGTGGTAATTTAGCAAGCATAGGGCATGAATATATGAGACGTCAAGCAAAACTAGATGCAAAAAGAGAAGGGGCCACTCTAAGTGACAGAACTACTGATAGAATTAGGCAAGCATTTGGATTAGGAACTAAATTAGAACAAGCAAATAGAAATATTGATAAAGGTAGAGATATTAGAGGAAATGTGCAAAAAGTCACTAATGATACAGGAGAAGATATTGTATTAAAAGATGATACTGGTAGAGTAATTGATACAATTAAAGCAAATGATAGAGAAGTAGTTATGGATGAACAAAGATTAAATAATTTACAGCACCAAAAAGATTTAAATAAAAGAGCAATGTCAGAAATTGAAGAGCAAATAAGACAATTGAAAGATTTACAAGCAGTAAATAGCAAATATATAGATATTCGTAGTAAAATAAAATCCGAAGCAATAGATAAAATTGCTGAAGGAGATTCAAGTTTAACGGATGAATTAATATACAATGGTCAAAAAGTTGCTAGTGGCAATTACAAATCTTTATCTGATTTCTATCAAAGTAGAATTAATGCTGGTGCATCACAGGAAGAGCTTTCAGAATTAAGTCGCCAATTAAAAAGTATACAAGACAAATTATGGGTTCAATATGCAAATAATGAAATAGCAAAGGGAAGCAGTACAAAAATCGGTTCATTATTTCAGCAAGGCATTGATGTATATAATGCTACCAATGGATATTACGATGCTAGTTCAAATACTTTTAAAGGACTTGACTCAAGTATAAATATTCATAATATGGAATTTTTTGAGGGCGATGGAACTAATGCAGGAATTGATAAATTATCAAAAATGAATAATTCTACGCTCGATATAAATATATCACGTACTGAATCAGGTAAAACTCCTATCAATGAGCAAAATGTTCAAATCGATCGTTTAATTGCTCAATTAGAAGAATTAAAAGCAGCTGCAAAAACTTCACCAGAATATCAAAAGTATAAAGCTTCTGACAATGCAAATAAAATTAGTGATAACGGAAAGAAGTAAAAATAAATGGGAATATTTGCAGATAAATTCAGAAGAAAATTAGGATTAAAAACAGAAAAAGAAGTTTTAGATCAAAAGATTAGCCATTATGGTAAGGGAAAAATTGATGCTATTAATCATTCTATTGCAATTAGAAATCAGTTGATTTCTTCTGTAAATGAGCGTATTCGGCAATTAGAAAAGA
Source organism: uncultured Bacilli bacterium (assembly GCA_944358135.1). Taxonomy (GTDB): domain Bacteria; phylum Bacillota_I; class Bacilli_A; order RF39; family UBA660; genus Caccenecus. The sequence goes on along the minus strand of CALVQN010000013.1, from coordinate 1,154 downwards.
TAATAAATGATAATCAAAAATTTATAGATTTATGCGAATTTATAAAAAATAAAGCGATAGAGCAAATAAAAAAGAGAGATTCTTCAATTCAAGATGAAATATATGACGAAAAAGGAAGATTAATTATCAAATCAAATTATAAAGTAATGAATGATTATTTATCTTCTTTAATTTCTAAAGGACTAAGTTCAGAATTTATATTAAATTATAATGAACAATTATCAAATATTCTAAAAAAGAATTGGATGCTATATGCAGATAATGTAATAGTAAATAAAGGAAATTTTAATAACGAAGAATGCTACGATTTATATGCTTCTTATGCAAAAATTTTAGATTTAATGAATAATGGCTTTTTAAAAAACGAAAAGAATATACCAATTAAATTCAATGAAAAGGGAATTGATTTGATTCTAAAAGTTTATGAATATTGCAATAGTATAAACAATTTTTTAGCTTTATACCTACAAAACTTAAAAATTAAATTAAATAATTTAAATTCTGATTTTCAATCAGAAGAATATATTCTAAAACAAATTGATGAAATTAAGCAAATACTTAGATCATCAGAAGAATATACAAGAGCTAAAGCTAGTCATGACTATTTAGAACAAATAACTAGGAAGTAGATTTAATCTGCTTTTTCTTTTATATACTATATATCATTTATTATCCAACAGAAGATATAAAAGAATAAATAAGTAAAGAAGAAAAAATTAAAATAGCTAAACAAATATTAAAAAAAGAATACAGTATTAATGATATAGTAAATCTAACTAAGTTACATAATAAGGAAATGAATAATTTAGAACAAGAAGAAAAGTCAAAACATTGGGCTAAATTTCTTCATGAAGAACAAATTAGAAGAATGTATGATTTGAAAGCAGAAGTAGAAAGAAAAGAACATGAAGTTAATTTTGCTATAGGATATGCTGAACTATAAAGATGGCTAAGAATATGCTTCAAGATGATTTAGATATTCAATCTATTATCAAATACTGGTTTAACTCGAAAAGAAATCGAAAGTTTGAAAGAAGATAAATAATTCTTTCTTTTTTTCTATCCATAAAAAGTTGTTCGACCGTTAAGGAAATAGGGTACGGGCCACGTGCTTCAGCACGTAAACCCTTGTAGGGTTTAGAGACAATTTATTG
>CALVQN010000012.1 GCA_944358135.1 uncultured Bacilli bacterium | reverse complement strand
CAGTGAACACGCCAGCCCAACCCGCAGAATTGAAGCTAGACGGAGACATTGTCTAGTAATATTGACCATTATATAAGTAATAACTTGTATTATTACTTGTGTTATATACTCCTCCAGCAAAGGCTACTTCATCTGCTGTGATGAGTCCTACTGGTTCTGCGATGATATCACTAGTTGTACATGACAAACTTGGATTTTTATTTGTAATTAATCTTCCATATGCTGCATATTCATGGTAAGATCCTGTACTACTCCATGATGATCCACCTGCCATGTTTCGATCACTACAGAATCCTACGATAGTATCGATATAATCTGCATAATCATCTAGATTACTACTTGTATACCATGACTGTAGTGTGTTGAGTATTGGACTATCCGTTGTTTGTCCATGTTGCTGTCCTATTGTATATTTAAGGCCAACATACTCACTTTGATTATAACTACTATTAAATTGTTCTGATGTATCTATTAGTGTACCTGTACCTGTTGCTGTTGTACTTGATCCATTATAAATTAATCTTATACTACCATCTCCATTGATTCTTACTATTCTCCAATAGAATCCTCCAAAATATAGCCAATTATCTGTTGGTGCTCCTGCAAAGTAATAACTTGTTCCTTTCCAATCCGTTGTTTCATATATAACTCCTGTTGTTGTATCTGTAACTGGTGTACTAAAATCACTTCTTATTTGAATATCTTTTCCTGCTAATATCTGATCTGCTGCTGGTAACTCTTCATCAAAATACAAATAACATTTAGTACCTTTTTTAGTTATTCCTAATACATTAACTTGTCCATTTTCATATACTATACTTACTGTATCATCTTTTATTATCTCTCCATTATTAGATTGTCCACAATGACTATGTTCAGTATTTAATGAATATCACTTGTTGGTATAGTATCTTCTTCAACATAGGTTCCATCTTCATTTGCTACATATAATGATACCATATTTAAATCGGGTACTTTATAATTTATCTCACTATTTATTATTGGTACACTATCACTTACTCTATATCTAGCAAAAGTATTACTTACTATTATTGTAATAAGAAGTACTACTACACAGACAATTCCAATAAAAAGATATAATCTATTCTTATTAGATTTTATTGTTTCAAATTCTAATTCATTATTTTTCAATTTCATCACTACCCTTTATCAAATTATATCACATATTGGACTATGTGTCCATATATTTCAATGGACAAATGGTCCATAATAATAAACAGGATGGTGATACAATTGCATAACGATAATTACTACTTTAATATAATAAGATATAATATTAAAAAGCAAAGAGAAAAAGCTGGATTAACACAACAACAATTAGCTGACAAAATAGGAATAACTATGAATTACCTTGCTAAAATAGAGAGCAAAAAAATGCAACGCGGCTTTACAATAATAATATTAGGTAGAATTGCTGATGCTCTTAATATTGACATTAGAGACTTATTTGAACCAATAAATAAAGAGAATTGAAAAAGCAATTATAAAAAAGAAATATCAATACAATTTTTCAGATACTTTTTAAAATTTTTGATAAGCAATTTTATATTCTATATAAATGCAATAACCCCAATACTTAATTGAGGTTATTTTAATATTGTTCTAATTTTAAATACAAGATTTAAAATATCAACATTATCTATTTAGGTTTCCCATTGGTCAACCTTGTATCCTAATGCTTTCTAACTTAACTTTAATCAAGTTTTAAGTACCTGTGTTAAGATTGCCATTTAGCACGACTGTTCGTAGCATGAAAATAAGATGGAGACAACCTCTTATTTTCCTAGACTAACCACTAGTATTATACTATATTTTTGATATTTTACATATAAAAGTTATTTCTTATTGGATTTATAACACTAATATTGTATAATAAAAAATAGGTAAAGGAGGTGTGAGTTAGAGTTGAAAAAGTTTTTGAGTATAGGATTAATTGCATTATTTATTTTTGGGCTTACTGGATGTGGTAATGATAATTCTGGAACATTAACATGCACTAAGACAGAAACAAATGAAGAGGGATATGCAACAGAAGAAACAATGATAGTAACATATAAAGACAATATAGTTACTAATGTTGAAGCAACAGCTATTGAAGAAATGGATACAGACTTAGTAGATATGACAGTATCTTTTGGTCAATTATTTGCAACATCTTTAAATGAAGTTAATGGATTAAATGTTAGTTATGAAAAAGAAAGTGACTCTAGTGTTAAATACATTATGTCAGTAGATTTTCAGACTTTAGATTTAGATGCTTTAAGAGAAACTTTCGGTGAAGATTTTGATGATGATTCTTTTTATGCGAATAACAATATTACCATAGATGAATTCAGAGAAGAAAATCTAAGTGATTATAACTGCAATTAACTAATACTATTTTTTATCTGAAATAAACCCCAAATACTCAAAGTAACTTGGGGTTTAATATTGTTCTAATTTTAGATACAAGATTTAAAATATCAATATCCCATTGGTTAATCTTATATCCAAATGCTTTTTATTCAGCCTTAACCAAATAGTAAGTTTAAATGGATATTGCCCTGTCAAGCGCCTAACAGGACATCATTATTTTATTATTCACGTTGTTATTGAACTAACCATTCGAATTCACATGGAACACGTTATCATTAGTTCCGTTAAAGTTAAACGGAGACTAATCTTGCCCAAGTAATTAGATTAACATTTATATATTATACCATTTCTAATTCATAACTTAAAGGAATAATCTCTTCACTTTTAACAAAGTTTACAATAAATTCATTACTTTCTTTAGTTATAATAATACCAATTGTCTTATTATGATGTACTTCTTTTAAATGTTTATCTACTAAACCCATATAAAATTCTATTTGTGATCTATCTTCTTTTCTTAAACTTCTAAGCTTTAACTCAACCACTACATAACAATTTAGCTTTATATTAAACAGTAAAATATCTATGTAATAATTGGAATTATTTTCTACTATTTTATATTGATGAGCTACATAAGTAAAACCCTTGCCTAACTGTTTAAAGAAAAAATCTAAATTAGCAAGTATACTTAACTCTAAATCTTTTTCTGTTTTAATTTCTTGGCTTACTTCAATAATGATTGGATTTTTCATATTTGTCGTAATAGAATATTTCTTTGGAACTATAATATCTATTTTATCAGGTTTATCAATTAATCTTTCATAACTGTTAGATTTTATTTCCTTAATTAATTGCCGCCTTGATAAATTATTTTCAGTACATAAATTAATGTAGTAATTACGCTCATTTTCATCTTTTATAGGTAATAGTTCTTTATAATTAGTCCACGTTAAATTAAGCTCCACTGGAGCGTATTTTGGAAAAAGCAAATAAAATTGTCTGAATTTTCTCAAGTTAGTAGCATCGTATCCTTTACCATAAACATCAGTTAATTTTTTAGACCATTTCTTAATTAATTCATTTCCATACTTAGCGCGTAAAGATCCTCCTTGAGCTTCAACTAAAATTTTACCTATTTCCCAATATGTTGTTACTAAGGTTTGGTTTTCTTCTAATCTTCTGACTTTTCTATTTATCTCATTTCTTTTTATTAAATGTTCAATTTCTTCATAATATTGTTGTTCACTCATAACTACATTCCCCATCCAAAGTCTGTATAACTTACATTATATTTTGAGTTATTTTTAATAATTTTTGCTATCAATTTTTATAATTAATTGCAAATTTATTCCATGTTTTCTCTATAAATCTATTATACAATATAGTTATGATAAAGAATAGAGATTGATTTTGTAATGTTTTGTCGTAGTTTGTCACAAAAACAAACCCCAATGTTTAAATTGAGGTTATTTTAATATTGTTCTAATTTTAAATACAAGATTTAAAATATCAATATTATCTATTTAGATTTACCATTGGTCAATCTTGTATCCAAATACTTTTTTATTCAGCCTTAACCAAATAGTAAGTTTAAATGGATATTGCCCTGTCAAGCGCCTAACAGGACATCATTATTTTATTACTCCCGTTGTTGTTGTTGAGCTGGCCATCCAAATTCACATTGAACACGTTAGCATTAGTTCCGTTAAAGTTAAACGGAGACTAATCTTGCCCAAGTAATTAGATTAACATTTATATATTATAACATTTCTAATTCATAACTTAAAGGAATAATCTCTTCACTCCCAACAAAATTAACAATAAACTCATTACTTTCCTTTGTTATAATAATTCCGATTGTCTTGTTGTGAAATGGCTTTTTTAGTTGTTCATCTACTAGTTTCATATAAAATTCCATTTGTGCTTTATCCTCTTTCTTTAAACTTCTAAGTTTTAGTTCAACTAAAACATAACAGTTTAATTCTATATTAAACAGTAAGATATCTACGTAATAATTTTGATTATTCTTTACTATTTTGTATTGATGACCAACATAAGTAAATCCTTCCCCTAATTGTTTAAAAAAATATGATAAATTAGCAAGAATACTTAATTCTAAATCTTTTTCTGATTTAATTTCTCTATTTACTTCAATGATAATCGGATTTTTCATTTCAGTTGTAATAGAATACTTTTCTAGTACAATAACATCTATTTTATCAGGTTTATCAATTAGTCTTTCATAACTATTAGACTTTATTTCCCTAATCAGTTCTCTTTTTGATAGGTTATTTTTAATACACAAATTTATGTAATAATTTCTTTTGTTTTCATCTTTGACAGGTATCAATTCTTTGTAATGTGACCAAGTCAATTGGTCACCCAGTGGAGGACCTTTTTGAAAAATAGTATAAAACTTACGCATTAACTTTAAATTAGTAATACTATAACCATGACCATACAATTTTGTTAATTTAACAGACCATTTTTTGATTAATTCATTTCCATACTTAGCACGTGAGGCCCCTCCTTGCGCTTCTACTAAAATTTTTCCGATATTCCAGTAGGTTGTTACTAAATCATGATTTTCTTCTACCTGTCTAACTTTTTTATTTATTTCATTCTTTTTAATTAAATGTTCTATTTCTTCATAATATTGCTCTTCATTCATGAATACATCCCCCTTGTCTAATCTCTGTATAACATATCACCAATAATTTGTAAATAACTATCAGATGGAATGGTCCCCAATTTTTATATTTACGACTTTATTTGGTAAAACTTATGTAAACAAAAAAGTAGAGAAACTCTACTAACATCCTATTATATCCCAATACTTTAATATCACTTCTTTACTGGATTTACATGAATAATTACTTTATCAATTTTTTTAAACTGTTTAATAATATCTTTTTCTAAAGTATCTGCTATATTATGAGAATCAAAAGTAGTTAAACTTCCATCCAAATCAATAGTTAATACTGCTACATACTTATAACCAACAGGAACCGTATAAAAATCTTCAACTTGTTCAACAGATTTATTTTTTAAAATAAATTCTATGATCATATCTTTATCCTTTTTATTAATAGAAGCATCCATCAAAACATGATATGCCTCCATCATGATTCCTAAACCAGTAATAATTATATATACTGATGTAATAGAGCCAAATATCCCATCAAAAAAATAAAACCCAAAATAACCAAATAATACTGATAACAAAGTTCCACAAGTAAGCAACATATCATTTCTATGATCTTTCATTGTTGCTTTAATTAAAATATTATTATGATGATTATAATTTTTTCTAGCATATAAATACAGAAGTAGTTTAACTATAATCGTAATAACACAAACTAAAACAAGATAAATAGAAAAAATAAAAGTATCTCCCTTTACAATAGCCATAATAGAATCAAATAAGATTTTAACTCCCACTAAAATCATAAAAATACTAATAAACATTGAAAATATATATTCAGCTTTCCCATGTCCAAAATCATGATCTTCATCACTAGGAACACAAGCTATTTTATTACCAATATAAGACATAATAGAAGAAAAAATATCTCCTGCTGAATTAATCGCATCCGCCATCATTGCTTCACTATGACTAAATATTGCCACTATAAATTTAATAATAAGCAAAAAAACATTCCCAACAATTCCTAAAAAGCTAACCTTTTTTGTACTTTCATATCGATTCATAAAATCATATCCTTCATGTTACTATATTATATCAATATTTTATTATTTTGTTTATACTTTGTTAAAAATTAATGCCACTCACTTACTTCAAATAAAGTTTTTCTAGGTCTTTTACTAGGAAAATGATCAGTATACCCTAGAGCTATACAAGAAACTAAACGTTTATTTAAATTAAATTCTTTTTTTAACTCTTCTTCAATTTTCAAAATAAATCCAATCCATAAAGAAGCCACATCTAAATCCCTTGCCCGTAAAATCATATTTTCGATACTTGCTCCAACAGATACTACATCCATAATCATATCTTCTATATCAGCGAAAACTAAAACTAAAGTACTACATTCTCTCATGACATTACAAGTCATTTTTACCTCATCACTACTTTTTTGCTCTAATAAATCAGCAATAGACTCTTTTTTATTTTGATCTTCTACAACAACAAAATACCAAGGCTGTCTATTTTTAGCAGATGGAGACATAATCGCATATTTCAAAATGTCTTCAACAGTTTTTCTTTCTAACTTTTTATTATTATAATGTCTCACACTTCTTCTTTCTTCAATTACTGTACTAAGTTCCATAAATTGTTTCCTTTCTTAAACTCCCATAGTCATTGTCTCAGGTAAAGTAGAACCTCCATCAATAATAATCCCCTGACCAGTAATATAACTAGACTCACTACTAGCAAGGAAAGCTGCAAGTTCCCCAATTTCCTTTGGATCAGCAAGTCTACCCATTGGTATTGCTTTTGCTATTCCTAAAATAACGGAATCAGGATTATCCCCGTTAGACTCCTTAGCCATACCCTCTACCATAGGCGTATTAACATATCCAGGCATTATAGCATTAACACGTATATTATCTTTAGCAAGCTCAGCAGCTAAACTCTTTGTAAATCCTAGAACAGCCGCTTTACTAGTAGCATACGCCACTTCTCCTGGATCAGCAACACAAGGACCTGTTACACTTGATAAATTAACAATAACACCACCTTTTCCTTTCAAAAGAGGTAAAAAAGTGTGAGTAACCATCCATGTACCAACAATATTAATATCAAAGTGAAAATCACGCAAGTCCTCACTCATTTCCTCAAAACTAGCCAATTTACAAACACCAGCATTATTCACAATAATATCTACATGACCATAAGTATTTTTAATCTCATTAAAACAAGCATCTAAAAGTGCTTTTTTACGAATATCAATAACAAAACCATTAATATGCCCAGGATACATTTGATTAAATTCTAATATTGTATCTTTAAGCTTATCTGAATTATCTAAAATAACTACACTAGCTCCATACTTTAAAAACACACTAACAATACCTTTACCAATCCCCATTGCACCACCAGTAACAATTGCTACTTTTCCATCTAATTTCATACATTCCTCCTTAGTATATTTATTATAACATTTTCTACCCAAAATAAAAAGTAAATTCCCACTAAAATTATCACAAATATCATATACCATTTTAAAAAACTTTATGTTATAATTAAAATAGTTGTAAAAGAAATTTAGGGAGGTATTTTTTATGAGCAACAATGATAATAGAATAAAAACGGGTTACCCACACATAGACAAGCCTTGGCTACAATTTTATGATAAGGAAGTAATTTCTGTTCCTGAGCCTAAAACCAACTTAACAGAATATTTAAAAATGAAGAATCAAGGAAGAGGAAACTTAATAGCAAGTTCATATTATGGAAAAGAAATTAGCTTCAATGAATTATTTACTAAAGCAGATGTAGCAGCTAGAGTTTTAAATGAACTTGGTGTTAAAAAAGGCGAAGTAATTATGAACTTAGTTCCTAACATTCCTGCATCAGGAGAGATTTGGCTAGGAGCAACACAAATAGGAGCTATCTCTGACTTTATTGATCCACGCCCTGATACGATGGATATTAATGCAAATGCAAAAAAAGTATTAGAGCTAATAAAATATGAGCAAGCTAAATACATTATCGCTTTAGATAAATGCTATTTAGGAATGTTAAAACCAATTGAAAAAGAATTAAGAGAATTAGGGATTAACACAATCATCACTTTAAGTGCTAGTGATGAAATGAATTTAGCAGGAAAAATATCATACTTACAAGATGTAATCACTTATAATAACTTAAGAAATGCTAAAATAACTGATAAAGAGGTTAAAAAACTAAAAGGATATCAAGCAGCACTTGAAAAAATTAAAGCAATGAAAAAGGAAAGTAAAGCATATGAAGAAGCAGTTAAAACTTCACCATTGAGAGTAGTAAAATATGAAGATTTAGCTAAAATTTGCACCCACACTTACTATACACAAAACCTAGATCCAGAACAAGCAAATTATATTGGTCATACATCTGGTACAAGCGGAGCTAGACCAAAACCAATAATTTTAACAAACAAAAATGGTATTTCTACTTTAGAGCAATTAATAAAAGGAAATGTTGCTTTTAATCCTGGAGAAAAAGCTTTACATGTCTTACCATTCTTCGCTCCTTTTGGTGCTTATGACAATTACTTATTAAATCTTGTAAGTGGAGCCACTAATATAGATGTTCCTGAATTTGAAATAAGTGAATTTGGATATTTATTAAAAAAATATCATCCAAATATCATTATGGCAACTCCAGCTTGGATAGCTGCTCTACCAAACTACAAATATTTAGAAAAAGAAGACTTATCCTGTTTATCTACAATAATATATGGTGGAGATTCTATGACTGCCAGGGATGAAGAGAAAGTGAATAAATGGCTAAGAGCTCATGGTTCAAAAGCAGAAGTAGAAAAAGGATATGGAATGAGCGAATTCTGTGGATGTGGAACATACGCTCAAGATGAATACAACAAACCAGAATCAATTGGAATTCCTCTTCCTAATACAACTATTGCTATTGTCGATCCAAACATTGAAGATAGATTAGTTCCTCTAAAATTCGAAGATGATGCAGAAATTTTAGAAGGAGAATGTGCTGTATCTAGCGATGCTGTAACAGAAGGTATAGTACATGGTGATATTATTGTTCCTCACTTCGAATTAGATGGAAAATCCTATATTAGAACAAGAGATATTGTTCAAATAGATAGAAATGGTATAATATATCACAAAGATAGAAAAGATCGCTCTTTTGCTAGAGTAGATGGCTACAAAATAAAACCTCATGAAATAGAAGAAGAAATTGAAAAAAATTCTCATGTCAAATATGTACGAATTACTCCATACTTTGACGAAGCAAGAAGAGGGATTATGCCAATGTGCCATTTAGTTTTAAATGAAACTGATTTAAGTGATGAAGAACAAATTAACATCGTAAGAGAAATTGTTTATAAACAAATTATAGACAATCATGACATGTCATCTAGACAAATTCCTGCTAGATTTAAAATAAGAGAAAGCATGCCATTAAGTAAAAATAGTAAAATTGACTTTAATGCTCTAGCTAAAGAACCTCTTGATGGTAGTGAAATTCATGTTGATGTAAAAGAAACAAATTTAAGCGTTGAAACAATCAACATTTATAAAAATCAAAGACTAATAAGAAAACTAAAAAAATAAAAAATTGAGGTGTGATACATGGAAAATATACAAGGATTTTTAATACTTAATGTTTATGCGCTATTATTAATTGTAGCGACAAGCATTATCTTTTTTAGCAAGAAAAGGCAGAAACAAGTAGAAGACCAAACTTATGCTAAATTCTTAATTACAAACATAGCTATATCCATAAGTGGTCTAATTCTTGGTGTACTAGTAAGTCCTGGACTTAATATAAACCCAGGAATAGTCGCTATTGCTAATAAGGTTTATTTAATATGTTTATTAATATGGATAGCAATTTTAACATTTTACACAATGTATATTTCCCTAAATAATAAAGAAAAAACAGAAAAATTAAAAATGACATTTTACATTATTACATTAATTTCCATAGCACTAATCATGTGCTTGCCAATTAATGTAGAAATGGTAGATAATGCAGCCCTAGCAAGTGGTCCAGCTATCATATTTACTTATTTAGTATTTGGTATTGGTTTTATCACTCAACTAATCTGTATAATAATTGATCATAAAAACTTTAAGAACAAAAAATATATACCTATTTACTTATTAATTGTTTGTGGAGTAATAGTTCTAATTGTTCAAATGTTATATCCAACTTTAAACTATTTAGTGAATCCTGCTTTAATATTTATTGCATTCATCATGTATCATACTATTGAAAATCCTGATTTAAATCATATTAAAGAATTAAATCTTGCTAAAGACCAAGCAGAAAAAGCTAATCGTGCTAAAACTGACTTCTTATCTAATATGTCTCATGAGATTAGAACTCCACTAAATGCCATTGTTGGTTTTAGTGAATGTATGCTTGATTCTAATGATTTAAAAGAAACTAAAGAATATTCACAAGATATAGTTGATGCATCAAAACAACTCTTAGAAATTGTCAATGGTATTTTAGATATTTCTAAAATCGAAGCAAATAAAGTAGAAATAATACCTAAAAATTACAACCCTAGAGAAGTATTTGATGGATTAAGAAAACTTGTATTACCAAGAATTAAGGAAAAGCCAATTGAATTTAAAATGGTTTTCTCTCCTGATCTTCCAGGAATACTTCGTGGAGATGTAGCTAAAGTTAAGCAAGTTGTGTTAAATATATTAACAAATGCTGCTAAATATACAGATAAAGGAGAAATAATCTTCAACATTAACTGCATTAACCGACTAGATACCAATATTTGTTTAATGTATATTTCCGTAAAAGATACTGGACGCGGTATCAAAAAAGATAAATTAGAAACAATATTTGGAAAATTTGAAAGAATTGATGAAGACAAAAATACAACAACTGAAGGTACTGGCCTAGGACTTGCGATTACCAAAAGCCTTGTCGATTTAATGGGTGGACGTATCACCGTTTTCTCTAAATATGGTGAAGGCTCCACTTTCAGAATTTATCTAGAACAAGAAATTGTTAGTATGGAGATTCCTAAGATAGAGGAAAGTGATGAAGGCGAAATCACTTACCACGATTACAGTGATAAAAAAATTCTTATTGTTGATGATTCAAAAATCAATTTGAAAGTCGCTGAAACTTTAATGAAACCTTATAACTTCGAAATTGATACTGCTTTAAGTGGTGAAGAAGCGATAGAGAAAGTTAATAACAAACAATATGATTTAATATTTATGGATATTATGATGCCAAAATTAAATGGTGTAGAAACTCTCTATAAACTAAGAGAGAACGAAGATTTTAGTGTTCCTGTTATTGCCCTTACTGCTGATGCACTAGAGGGAACAGATGAAAAATATTTAAATGTTGGATTTAACAGTTATCTATCAAAACCAATTGATAGAAAGCTATTAAATAAAGTTATTAATAAGTATTTGAAAGGTTAGGTAGTGTATGGAAAAAGTTGATTTATTAGTTAATAATAACGTAGATGTAAAAGGAAGTTTAGAATTTTGGGGAGATATGAATTCTTATAATGAGAACTTATTAGAATTTAAAAACTCTTTAAAAGAAAAACTAAATAATTTAGAATATTATAAAAATGCTAAAGATTGTACAAATTATGCTATTCTTGCTCACAGTATGAAAAGTGAAGCTAAATATTTAGGCTTTATAAAAGAAGCTGAAGTTTTCTTAGCTCATGAATTAAAAGGAAAAGAACAAGATATTAATTATATTGAAAATAACTATTCTACCTTAGTAGAAACAGTTAACAAAATAGAAAGTCTATTAGATAAGTATTTTAGTGATGAAGGTAAAAAAGTAATCTTAATCGCTGATGATTCAAATATTATCTTAAATTTCCTAGAAAAAAGCATTCATAATGAATATAGTATTTTAAAAGCAAGAACAGGTAATGAAGCCATAGAGATTATTAAAAGCAATGATTTATATGCTATTCTACTCGATTTAAACATGCCAAGTTTAAACGGTTTTGATGTCCTTGCTTATCTTAAAGAAGAAAATCTTTTAGAGAAAATACCTGTAGTTATTATAACTGGTGATGATACTGAAGAAACCATAAAAAAAGCCTTCAGTTATGGAATATTAGATGTCTTAAATAAACCATTTACTGAAGAAAATATTACAAGAGTACTAACCTCAATAGAAAACTTTTATGAAAGAGATAAAATATGAAAAAAGTAGAACTTCATTTACACTTAGATGGAAGTATTAGACCAACCACAATTAGTGAATTATTAAACTTAGATTTAAAAGAAGCTATAAAATTATCAACACTTGAAAAGAAAAGTAACTCATTAAAGGAATATCTAGAAAAATTTGATATTCCTTTAAAAATTATGCAAACAAAAGAAAATCTTGAAAGAGTAGCAAAAGAATTAGCAGAAGATTTATTAAAAGATCAAGTTATCTATGCTGAAGTAAGATTTGCACCAAATAAACATCTAGAACAAGGATTAACTTTAGAAGAAGTAATTAACAGCGTATTAAAAGGTTTATCAAAAGTAAAAATTAAAACCAATTTAATCTTATGTATGATGCGAGGAGATTCTTTTCTAAAAAATCTTGAAATAATTAAACTAGCAAAAAAATATTTAAACAAAGGAGTTGTAACTATAGACCTAGCAGGAAATGAAGCTGCATACCCAGTTATGGAATACAAAGAATTATTTGAAATCGCCAAAAAAGAAGGAATACCCTTCACCATTCATGCTGGAGAAGCAGATAATGCTGAAAGTGTAATGAATGCAATTACCCTTGGAGCAACAAGAATTGGCCATGGCGTACGTGCTATAGAAAAAGAAGAAGCACTAAATTTAATCAAAGAAAAAAACATAACTTTAGAAGTATGTCCAAAAAGTAATTTAGATACAAACATGTATAATAGTTTAGAAGAACATCCTATAAAAAAATTATATGATATGGGTATTAATATAACGATAAACACGGATAACAGAACTGTATCAAATACAACATTAACAAAAACTTATGAAGATTTAACCCATACTTTCCATTTTGCCAAAGAAGACTTTATCAAAATGAATGAAGCAGCAATAAAGAGTGCTTTTATAAGTATTCTAGAAAAAGAAGAATTATTAAAGAAATTACATGAGTGACTGAATAAAAGCATCAATAATTAAAGAGTTATATTGATTAAGAGAAGATTCTGGATGCCACTCAACACCCAAAAAGAACCGTTTACTCTTATCTTCTACAGCTTCTATTACTCCATCACTAGATTTAGCACTGACACATAATTGCGTTTGAGAAACACCTGTTTTATGTCTACTATTAACAGTTATTCTATCTTTTTTCACAATAGAATTTAATAATGTATTAGATTTAATAATGATGTGGTGAGCATCATTATTTTTTTGACAATGAATAGGATCAACATTTATTTCTCTTCCCTCACCAAAATTTAGTGCCATCACCTGCATTCCTAGACAAATACCAAGCACCGGAATATCCTGCTGATATAAATAATCAACTAGTAAAAAATCATTTTGAGTGAAATGATCCCCACCCGTTAGAACAACTCCATCACATAATCGAGTTAAATAAAGCACTTGCTCGTATGAAAGATCAATAGGAATTAAAACTAACCCAACAGGATAATCTTGAAAAGCATCTAAAACTTCTTTCCTACAACCAACAAAATTTTTTAAATTTTCTTCAAAACTTCTAACAACAATACCAATCTTTTTCATACTAAATTATATGAAAAAAGACTATTTTTTATTAGTCTTCTTATCCTCAATTTCCATTCTATATAAAGATAAACCCTTTTTAGTAAATAAGTTAATGGCATAATACAAAGTTACTAATACAGCTAGAATAGTCCATATAATGCCGAATACACCTAAATTAGGAACTGCATATAATAAACCAAAAATATTTAAACAAAGACCACCTACAAAACCAACAAAAGAAACTGGTTTAGAAGGTTTTACTAAAACTTTCTTCATTATCTTCCTCTCTCATACTTAAGGATTTCCCCAGTAACGGCATTTACTTCATAATCATACTCAAAATAATTATAATAAAATTCTATTTCATAAGTAGCAAAACCATAATCAACATCTAATTCTACTTTACTAAAGGTTACCTCACTACTTGATAAACCAGCATGATTTAAAACTATTTCTCGAGCTCTTTCAACACCAATATAATCAGTACTAGTTGTAGTATTATTGCCTGTACTTAAATAGTCTTCCCGATAAGAAACAATTTCTTTAGTATTAACATCAATACTAAGCTCATATTCTTTTTCTGCATCATAAAAATAAACATCATAGACAGTTATACCATTTTCTCTATCTACCCGCACTCTTGTGAATGTTACTTCCTCACTTGTTTTACCTACTCTTTGTAAAGCAATATTTCTAGCTTCTTCCTCAGTCATAGAAACAGTTGTTGTTTGATTATTTCCACCCTGATTAATATTTACATTATCACGAAGATCTTTCTCAAAATTACGTACCCTGCCACTATTATAGTTTACATCAATCTCATATTCATAAAGATCATCATAAAAACGAATTTCATATTCTCTATCTTCTCTATCTTTTTGAATAGACAAAATAGTAACATCTGCCTCACTAACACCAGCATACTCATAAGCTATTTCTTGAGCCTCAGCCTCAGTAATAGTTTCTCTAAAAACAAAGGCATACACACAAATACCAATAACTACTACAGCCAAAACTACCGTAATAATAATTCCATAAATCTTCCAATTCTTCATAACACCACTCCTCTAAAACAATTATAACAAAAGGAAAACTTGAAGTAAATATCTTCGCAAATATTCATAATAAATTAAAACAAATAATGTCAAATTCTAAATAAAGAAAACTCTATTGAATAAAAGTATTTATATTTTACTCGTAAAATGTTCAAATAAATTAGCATAATTTACTACGTTATAATTTAGATATACTGTAACTTGTATTGAAATCTTTTATAAAAAATAACATCAGCTCTACAAAACATAATAAATTTGAAAACAACATTCCAATATTAATTATTTAGCTCCTAACTAAGCTTTTGCAATATATTCCCAAAAATTTCAACTTTTTATTTCGTTTTCTATCAACCCAACCATTTTTTACTCTAGACTATATATTTGCAAATATTTTTTCTAATACTTCAATAGCAAATTTTCTTTTTAACATCCTATGATAGCGTTGATTATTATAATTTCTCAAACAATTATAACAAGAGGAATCTTCATCACAACAATTTTGCTTTACTTTATTTAAGGCTAAATAAAAGGTTTTTACAAGCATATTCTCACTCATAATACGTTTAACATGACCAGCACCTCCTGGAACATTATCATAAATAATAAGGTCATAACAATCAGCTTTATTTTTTATAACAATACCATCAATATCTCTTCGCTCAATATTAAATTCCTGACTAATCCCTTCCAAAATAGCATAAAGTACAGACAAAGCCTTACTTTTATCATTTAAAAACTTAATAGTTATTTTTGCAACATCTGTTTTAAATTTATGACCTAAAGATATTGGAGATAAATTTTCATTTGAACAATGCATTCCCCTATAGTTTAAATGTTGTTCAGGAAATACTAGAAATCCCGGTTTCTCTCTAATAATTTTACTATATCCACATTCAGAGCACATAAAAAATGGATTTTTATTCATGACTAAAAGCTCATCATCTGAAGAGGTTTCAACTATTACATATTCATCTTTACCTAACATTAACTTATTACCATCAGATACCCCATTCCCCAAATAAGAAGTAGACCCCGCATAGGTTTTTTTAGGCTTTTTTGTAGAACTTTCCTTAGTGATTCCAGTTTTAAAGCCATAAATAGGTTCAATAAAATAATGTAAAACAGGTTCATTATTTTCAACTCCACAATAAATACATTTATTCAATTTTTCTTTGACTACATTTACATTATCACGTTCACAACTTTCGCATGTAAAATAATAATATTTTATAAATGGTTGAGTTTTTGGTAAAGTAATATACCGAGAAGTATATTTTTCTTTATCAACTATTACTTCAGAATCTGGAGCATATTCAGATATTGCAATACTTAAATCGCGAGACAAATCATATTTATTATTTAACTTTCCATCATCCCAAATTTGCAATTCAACAACATCTATAGGAAACCCATATTTAGGTATAACATTATATTTAGAAAGATATTGTATAACATTTTCCTTTTTTAAAGATTCTATCTGACATTTATAATAATTAGCATATTCCAATTCATCCTGTTCTATTGAACGCTCCTTAGCCTTTTCAAATTGATCAATTAAATCAATAATTGATTGCTCAAAATGATTTAGATAATCACCATTTTGATATAATTCGTTCAACCATTGAAAATTTCCATACTTTGGATATGTTTCCTCATCTAATACTTTAAAATTAATAAAGTTATTTAAATCCTCTGGCTTAGAAGAAAGATATTCTTTAAATTTTTCAATTCCACCTTGACATACTAAACAATCAATATTTTTAAAATATTTATCATTTTTCCTAAAAAACATTCCAAAAGCAGTTGCTAACAAATGTCTCAATATTATTTTTTCATTTGTAACCTTAAATTTAGGGGGTTTAATTTTTCCAGAAATCATTTTTCCAGGATCATCAAAATAAGTATAATCATGAGAAGTATTTCCACAAAAAGTTAATACAAATGCAGAGCTATCATCTCTTCTGCCAGCCCGACCAGCTCTTTGAACATAATTAGCTGGTGTAGGAGGAACATTACGTAAAAATACAGTCTGTAAGCCTCCTATATCCACTCCCATTTCAAAAGTAGTTGAACAGCTTAAAATATTAATTTCTTTATTTTTAAAAGCTTTTTGATATTTCCTAGCAGTTTCTGTTCGTAATTGAGCAGTATGTTCTTTAATATTTATTCTTTCAATTTTTTTAGTAAGATACTCCTTACGATAATAATTATTTTTTAATATTTCATCAGGATCACATTCAACCAAAGTTCCTAAGCATTCCATAGAAGGACAAACGTTATGAACATTAAATGGAGTAAGTAAACCACATTTATTGCATTGATAAAATTTACTAGTCTTATAATTTTTTAATATATATTTACTAGAAGAAATTTGAAATACTGAGTCATTTATTTTAGTTGAATTCGAAAATAATTTACCAGAAATTCCAATGGTATTAAATATTTGTGATGATATAGATAAAGCATCATCTCTACTACATTTAAAAGACCTCATAACATAATCTATTACAAAATTATTTTTAGTACCAAGTACCGGAAGGAAGCTTTTTATATTACCATCCCTATTATATGCCAAACTTTCATTTAAAACCCTTGTTGATTTTTCCTTTTGCAATTTAATATAATTATCAAATTTACGATAACCTAGATAATTCCTCTTTTCCTCGGGAGTCAATCCAGAAGAAGAATAATCAATAGCCATGGAAGTTCTAAATATATTAAACAAAACATTGATAACATTGGCCAAATCTTTTTTATTTATATTATACTTTCCAAAAGCATCAAATACATCTTTTTCATCAATTTGATCAAGAATTCTATCAATATCAAGAGAGTAGTAAAACAATCCTAAATTTTCAGCACTATATTTGCCATCTACATTTAATAATTCAGTTAAAGCTGTAATCCAAGCTTGTTTACTAGCATCAATTGAAGAATCGGGAAATAAATCTTTTTCTTCTATTATCAACTCTAATTTTGAAACTAAAGTATCAAATCTTAAATCATTATAATCATTTTTTTCAATTAAATCCCAAATAAGTTTCTTTCTTAAAAAACGGTTATGATTTGCTTCAAAGAAAGAAGCAAAGAAACTTGCTTGTTGTCTACTGTCTGAAAAAGCAATAAATTGTTTAACATATTTATCATCCTTATTCTTTTTTTCAATTTTAATATCATTCCCAAAAGTTAAATGATAGTTATTATTCTGCTTTTCGCTTGTATTGTCATCTATCGCCTCATATAAAATTTGAGCTAAAATTGCAGTAGCCTCATCTTTTCCCAAATTTACACTTCTCACTATACCATTATTAGAATGATGCCCACAACACGGACATTCATAAATATTATTTTTACTAGTACTACCTTTGATTTTATAAACTTTTAGCTTATAAATATCAGAACAATCACATTTTTTCGCATTAATATTTGCAAAATTATAAATAAATCCACATTTTGCACACAAAATGTTTTCTTCACAAATAGATTCAGTAACAATTTCCATATCAAGCCCATCAGAAAGCAAATAATAATCGACATTTACATTTTCATTCTCACCATAATTTTCATAAATATCTATATCAATATTTTGATATAAATGATTATTAATTTCTTTTCCAAAAATATAAGGAGCATTACAATAACGACAATTTCCTAATTCAAAAGCCTTAAAATTATCAATATAGTAACAAGGAGATAATTTCATTTTCTTTTCTGGCCTTAAAGTCACATATGCACCAGAAAGGGTTCTGACAAAAGTATGATATTTTATATCATATAAACTTTTACCATTCTTCCTTGCTATATTAATTAAATGTATGAGAGCAACTAATTCCTGATCATTTTTAAAATTATTTAAGCTTAATAACTCCATTACTTCTTTAAATTGCAGATTTTTGGTTGACAAAAAATTATATAAATCATATAAATTTCTATCCTTTATCAAAAAATCATAAATTAACTCAGATATATCCATATTTTCTATATTTATATATTGATTCAAAATATTTTTTATTTCTTCTATATTATCCAAATTAGAATCAAGCTTACTATATATAACAGGATCAATTATATATTCAATATTAGAAGTATCAAGTTGCTTTCTATCCGAAAATATAATATCATCTTTTTCAAACTCAGAACTTGTTAAAGCTTTTGCAAAAGCTATAATATCATCTTCATCCCTATTTTTTTCTCCTAACGTCGCACTTGTCAAAAGAAATTGTGGTTTATTTTCACTTAATCCAGTTAACCTTCTCAATAACAGTGAAACCTCAATACCTAAAGCACCACTGTAAACATGAGCTTCGTCTAAAATTATAAATTTCCAATTTTTTAAATAGTCAGGAGAAAAAATTTTAAAATCATTTGGTCGAATTAATAAATATTCGAGCATAGAATAATTAGTAAACAATAAATGAGGTGGATTATTACGTATTTCTTCTCTTGACAAAACTTCATTTTCTGGTATTTGTACACCTAAAACCTCAGAAAGATGTTCTCTTAATTGATCGCTAGGATGTTCTGGAGTTTCTCCTGTAAAAAAGCCGTATCTAATCTCTGAAAATTCAGACAAAATATTTCTTATCCGATCTATTTGATCATTAACTAAAGCGTTCATAGGATATAACAACAAAGCCCTAATACCTGGTCCATTATTTCCTGCTTCTATATCCTGTAAAATAGAATTTAATACTGGATACAAAAAACATTCAGTTTTTCCCGAACCAGTTCCAGTAGTAATAACAACACTTCTACCATTAGATATTTTCTCTAGAGATTCTTCTTGATGCTTATACAATTTTTGATTTAACTTAATTGAACCCAATTTTCTAAATAATGAGCTGATTTTTCCTTCCTCAATTAATTCATTAATTGATTTTGTAGAAACAAAAGGCAAACTCACATTTAAATATGGCCCTTTATATAAAGATTGCTTATCTAATTCTTCAAAAAATTGCTTTTTATAATCAACATCCTTAAAATTAAAAGTATCTTTTAAATATTCTCTAAATTCTTTTTCTATATAATCTGACTCTTCTATCGGATTTAATTTAGCCATGCTCATCGCTTCCTTTCCATATTTAGTAGATATGAAAATATATCTACAGCCGTTCTTGACTCTGTAGTGTTTAAAATTGTATGATGTTCAAAATCATTAAATAATCCATCACCATCTTTTGTGATACTTGCTTCTATTTGCCCATCACTTATATCACTTGTAAATTCGATTTCTACTGGATTAACTTTATCTAAGTATAATTTTTTACCTTTATAAACATACAAATTTCCCAAGAAATTATGCTTATCGACTCTTTCAATAATTTCAACATATGTATTATATAAAAGTCTAGATTTTCTTATAAATTTATTTTCAAGTAAAATGTCAAAATTAACTAAATATATTTGAAAATATCTTCCTACAAAATCTTTCATAGAATAAAATTTAATATTTTTTTCAACCAATACTTTTTCTTTTTCCAAGGTAAAACCCTCTGGCTTATCAATAATTTGTAATCTATAGTTTTCAAATGATTTAAGATTTCCAAAAGACACTTCTTTTCCGCAATCAACATTATTATCATATAAAACATTTTCAAATCGATCCAAAACTTTAACTATAATATTTCCTTTTCCAAAATAAGATACTATTCCTTTAAATTGTTCAGTTTTTTGATCATACCAAAAAACAGTTTGACTATTGTTTAAAGTACAGCGACAATAACAATACAAAATTCCCACCTTTTTATTCTCATTAAAAAAGTCTAAAATTACATATTCATGAAATTCATATGATTTTAAAGTTCCTACAGATAAATTAAGATAATAATTTTCTGGAGTAGGATATAATGTAGTCAATACATTACCACTCTTATCTTTTACATAAACTTTAGTAAATAAAAAACCATTCAACTTTAAGTTGCTATTTGCCTTTAAATCTTTAATCCATATATAATTATCTGATATACTTTTCCAATTATCATGATCAATTTTAAACAATGGAATACAAATAGGAATAATAAATTTAATATCATTAAATTCTATTAAACTTATATCATCAACATCATAATTAACATTTTTATGAAACCTTTTATTCAAACAATAAATAGAAACTAAAAAACTATCTAAATTTATTTGTTCTATTTCACATTTAAAATTTGAATCCAACAAAAACTTAAGCCTTTTTACAACATAATAAGTACTATTTTTAATTTCTTCAAAAGCAATATTGTAATATCCGTTTTCCAATTCCAATTTTATAAAAATATTATTATAAGTGCCATGTTTTTTTACAGTAATTTCAAATTCATAAAGTCTATACCTTTTATTATTAATAACAACAACAATTTGATCTAAACTATTTTCAGATTCATAAACAATACCTTCAACTTCTTTATAAATAGGTGTCCTTTCATTTTCTTTGAAATATTTTCCTAATTCATCCTTTCCAACAATACCTGGCTTTTGAATACTCGTAAAACTAAATATTTCATCATTTATTTTAAAGTAATCACCTACTTTAACATTAATAAACCCAAGAATATAATTATCGCATTTATACATCAATTGTACAGAATTAACAATTTTATCATTACAAATTATTACGACTCCTTCATAATCCCGATTATTACTAAGTTCATCCCCAGAAGGATTAAATAGAATATGCTTTCTAAATAATTGATTACTAGAATCATATATAATTTCCTCACCACATTTTAATTGATATTTTAAACTCCCTAAAGGCCGAGAAATTTGAACATCATCATTTTCAATTCTATAACCACCAATTATTTCATATACATCAAGTAAATCATTTTCATAAATTAATTGATCTCCATTTGTAATTTCAATTTTTAGTTTCTCATGATCATAAAAACCTGGAATTTTAGTATTAGGTATAGTTAAATAAATCTGATTTCCTTTAAGTTTAAATTCAGGCTCCCATCTGGATTTAAATGAAGAACTTTTCACTTTATTACGTTCAATTGTATTATTCGCTTTCTTTTTCCAAATATCAAATCCATATTCAAAGTATCTATTTTCAAAAACCAAATCTGAATTCTTCCAATAATCACGATCAATTATTTTTAAAACCGTCACACTTAATGTAATAAGAGAATTGATTTTATCATCATCTAAAATCAAATCTTTAGTAGTTTTTATCAAGTTATATGTCTTATTAGTTACTTTTAAATTTAAGGAATCCGATTCAAAATTTAAATCCTTTTTAATCCCATCATATACAAAATGAAACTCACGATCTAAATCTAACTCAAAATTTATATTGTAATTAAAATTTAAACGATAAATATCAAAAATAAAATCAAAAAAAGATGGCAAAAAAGGCATTGGAACAATAGCATTTCTCAAAACAGAAGAGATAATTCTAAACTCGTCATCACCTTTAATTTTATATTTATTTATAACATCTCTTATTTTTCCCTCTATCTTTTGATTCGTATATTTTTCGTACAATTCATAATATATTTCCTTTACATGGTCATAATAATTACCATCATATTTTAATAATGCAATTAATGTTAAAGAAAGATATATTATTTCTGAGTCAACATAATAAACAGAACCATCACCCTCCAACAAAATATTTAATTGGCGTATAGATTCATTATGAATTTTAGAAATTATCGTATCATCGTTAATAAGGTCTATAAGTTGATTGCCAATAATTTCTCCTTTTTTAACCTTTTCTTTTAAATCATTAACTTGATAAATTAAAGAATTATTTTTCAATAAAAATGTAGATAAAGCTTTTATTTCCTGCTTTTCCTCATTATCCAATATGCCATCTTGCATAACATTTTTGATAATAAGTCTCATTTTATCATAAAGAAGTGTTCCAGACAAATGAATATTATTATTAAGCCACTCACTAAGTTTATTAACTTCATCTAAATTTACTTCATTATCAGCAATAATTCCTTCAACAATTCCTATTAATTCACTGGCATTATTAAGTTTTTTACCTAATTCATAATATTGCTTTCCAATCTAATAATATTATTTTTTTCTGATTCAGTAATAACATTATCAGCAAGAACTTTTTTTAATTTTGAAATAATCTCCTGAAATAACGGATCAAAATTATTAACATTCAAATCAATCCATTTTTCCAACGATGAGATTTCTAATTCATTGATTACTTCATCATAATGAATAGCTTGTAAAATACCCAATAACTCACTTATCGCTTTATCATACCTCACATGAAACCACCACTTCTACCGCTAACTTATTTATATTGTACCAAATTGCCAAGGCAAAGTCTATATCTAGTCATCAAAATCATTGCAAAATAAAAGTACATAGTTTATCATATGTAATTGTCCAAAAAACAAAGAAAAACTATG
>CALVQN010000011.1 GCA_944358135.1 uncultured Bacilli bacterium | reverse complement strand
CAAGAAAAATTAAGGGAAGTAAAAATTATATTAAATGTAAGAAAAAAATAGAGGAAGTATATCGAAAACTAAAAAATGCTAGAAAAAAATTAGTAGAAAAAATAGTAAATAACATAACCAAAAAACATGATATTATTATAGCAGAAAATCTCAAAGTAAAGAAAATGTTAGAGCGTAAAAATAACCACAAACATTTACGAAAAGAAATAACAAATGCTACATTTAATGAAATCATAAGAATACTAAAATATAAATGTATATGGTTAAATAAGATATTTATTCAAGTAAGTCCATATTATGCATCATCACAGATTTGTAGTAGATGTAAAAATAAAGAAAATATGATGAAAGATATAAGGGTAAGAGAATATAAATGTAGTAAATGTGGTTTAGAAATAGAGCGAGATTATAATGCAAGTATCAATATATTAAATGAAGGGTTGAAATGTTATAATAATTAGATTAAAATAAAAATATAAAATAAATAAAAAATAGTACGGGAGGCGGAATGTTGGGTTCGGAGTTAATGTCTGTTATGTAAGAAATTACAGCAGAAAAAAAGGAACCGTGAGGTTCTGCGAATTAACGTAAGTTAATTCTTATGTTCTGTTAAATAGCGAATATTTGTTCTTGATTTATAATTTGCAATATTGTATAATTAGTATAGAAAGCAGGTGGATTTTGTGGAGATACAAAAATATCAAAAAAAAATATTTGAAGATATTAAACATATTAATGAACATGATGAAGAGTATTGGGAAGCAAGAGAGTTGATGAAAGTTTTAGGTTACTCTAAATGGAGTAATTTTAAAAAAGTAATTGATAAGGCTAAAATTAGTTGTAATTTAAGTGGTAATAAAGTAGAAGATTGCTTTGCCGACGTCGGGAAGCCAATTACTAGTGGTAAAGGTAGAGTCGAGTTAATTGAGGATTATCATTTGACACGTTATGCTTGTTATTTAATTGTTCAAAATGGCGATCCTAGAAAAGATGTAATTGCTCTTGGTCAAAGTTATTTTGCTGTTCAAACAAGAAAAATGGAACTCACGGAAGAAGAGTTTTCTAGATTAGATGAAAATCAAAAAAGATTATATACTAGAATTAATGTTAGAAATAAAAATCAATATTTATTTGAAACAGCTAAGAATGCTGGTGTTAAAAATTATGGAAAGTTTAATAATGCTGGCTATAAAGGTTTGTATAATGGAGAGACTGCTAAAGATATTGCTAAGAGAAAAGGGATAAAAGAAACTGATGATATTTTAGATTATATGGGTAGTGAAGAACTAGGTGCTAATTTATTTCGGATTACGCAGACTGATGCTAAATTAAAAAGAGATAAAATAAATACTGAAGAAGATGCATGTGATACTCATTATCATGTTGGTGCAGCTGTAAGAAAGACTATAGGAAATTTAGGCGGTACTATGCCTGAGAAGTTACCTACACCTGAGTTATCTATTCAAGAACTAGAACAAAATGAGTTAAAAAAGATAGATGGAATAGGTTCTTATGTGTTATTAATGTAAATATAGAGCAAGTGCATTCTATACACTTGCTTTTATTTGTGGTAAAATGTTTAGAGAGGTGAATTAAAATGTTAGAAGATATTGTTCACTATTTAATTAAAAATAATATTAGTATTTCTACTATGGAGTCTTGTACGGGAGGTTTGCTTGCTAGTCTTATTACAGATATACCTGATGCTAGTACAATTTTAAAATTTAGTGCAGTTACTTATAGTACAGAATATAAAATTAAAATGGGTGTTAGTAAAGAAGTTATTGATCGATATACTGTTTATAGTAAAGAGACTGCGATAGAAATGGCTAAAACTATAGCTGAGTTTACTGGCAGTGATTTAGGTGTTGGTATTACTGGAAGGCTTACTAGTAATTTGGATGAAGAAAAAGGTGCCCACCTTTGCCTTTATGATAGAAGATATGATAAAATATATACTACTCATATAGTTATCACCAAAACTACACGTAAGGAGAATAAACTAGAAGTTATTGATGCTTTTATTCAGCTCTTTAATTCGACAATAAAAGCATAATAATTGTGTTATATTTATTGTGGTGATTATAATGAAAGTAAAAATATTTGATGAATCTCATGAAAAAGATTTAGAAGCTCAAGTAAATAGTTTTTTAAGTGAACTATCTGGAGAGGTTGTCGATATTAAATTTAGTACAGCGATATCTATGTTTGGGGAGGATCAAATATATTGTTTTACAGCAATGATTATTTATATTAGTTAGGAAGTGTTATATGAAAAAAAATTCGTTTATAGAGGGAACAATTATTGCAACAATATGTATTGTTATAGTTAAAATACTTGGTATGCTTTATGTTATTCCTTTTTATGCGATAGTTGGTTCAACAGGTGCTGCTTTATATGCATATGCTTATAATATTTATGGACTCTTTTTAGAAATAGCAACGGCAGGAATACCTAATGCTGTTAGTAAAATTATTAATGAATATAATACTTTGGATAAACAAGAAGCAAAAATACGGACCTTTAGAATAGGTAAAAGATTGCTTGGGTTTATTGCAGTTGCAGCTTTTATTATTTTGTTTGTATTTGCCCCTCAAATTGGAGAGCTCATTATTGGTGATCTTACTGGTGGAAATACAATAGAAGACGTTACTTTCGTTATTCGATGTGTATCTTTTGCTTTACTTGTTTTTCCTTTTTTAAGTGTATCTCGGGGATTCTTTCAAGGACATAATATTATCTATGTTTCTAGTGTATCGCAGGTTATTGAACAACTGGCTAGAGTAGTGGTTATTATTTGTGGTAGTTATATTGCTCTTAGATGGTTACATCTTGATTTGACAACTGTTGTTGGTGTTGCTGTTTTTGGTGCTTTTATTGGAGGATTATGTGCTTTACTTTATGTTTATGGTAAACTTAAGAAAAATAAGACAGAACTTTATTTAGATAAAGAATTTACACAAAAAGATGAGGTTACTAATAAGGAAATTATTAAGAAAATAATTCAATATGCTGTTCCTATTGTTATTGTAAGTATTGCTTTTTCAATTTATAATAATATAGATATGATTTTAATACTTAGAACTATGGATTTTTTAGGAATGGATGCTTCTGAAGTTGAGTTTATTGCTACTGGTATATCTACTTGGGCACCTAAAATTAGTATTGTGATTACTAGTGTTGCCTTAGGATTATCTGCTAGTTTGATTCCTAATATGGTTGAAGCTTTTACTTTGAAAAAATATGATGATGTTAATCGTAAATTTAATAAGTCTTTACAAATTATTTTATTTATTAGTTTACCTATGTGTGTTGGTATTAGTTTACTTGCTTCTGCTATATGGACTGTTTTTTATGGTTATAGTGCTATTGGCACAAATATTTTGGCAGTTGCTATATTTGCTCCATTATTTTCTAATTTGTATACAGTAGCTAATCATACTCTTCAAAGTATGAATAAGTTTAAAATGGTTTATATTAGTTCTATTTCAGGAATAGTTGTTAATGCGGTGTTGGATGTTCCTTTTATGCTTTTATTTGATTTTATTGGTCTTCCTGCTTATTGGGGAGCAAGTGTTGCTACAATATTCGGGTTCTTATCTACTGTTTTTATTGCTGTT
Organism: uncultured Bacilli bacterium; assembly: GCA_944358135.1. GTDB lineage: Bacteria > Bacillota_I > Bacilli_A > RF39 > UBA660 > Caccenecus. The sequence continues at coordinate 19,963 of CALVQN010000011.1, read as the reverse complement.
CATTATTTAAAACGTGAATATCATTTTAGTTTTGGTGATACAAAAAAGATGCTTGGAAAGATTATTTTACCTTTAGTAGTAATGATTGTTGTCGTTGTTCTAATGAAATTATTTATTCCTATTGATTATGATAGTCGTTTTGCTTGTGTTATGTATATTGCTGTTATTGCTCTTGTTGGTGCTTTTACCTATTTTATCATTTCACATAAAATGGGATTAATTGATGAGATTTTAGGTGCTAATTATCTACATAGACTAAAGAATAGATTTTCTAGAAATAAAAAAGAGGTCTAATTAGACCATATACATGTTGGTTGTAGTATCGATATCTTCGGTTGGATTAAGATTAGTACTTTCTAGTTTTGTTACTCTGGCATCAAGACGATTAACTTGTCTTTCTAATTTAGATAGACGAGATTCAATATCACTAAAATCATAGTTGGCAGTGGGCATCATATTTGCATTCATACCAGGTTGTGTGTTATAATTCATGGCAGGTACAGGCCCTGCATAAAAACTAGATTGAGATTGGGTAGCAAAGGGAGCGTTAGCAACATTCATATTAGGCGTGGGAATACTGGATTGATTAAAATAACTTGCTTCCCCGAAAAAAGCATTTCGATCCTTTTTCATATACACATTCCTTTCTGGTTTATTATATGTTAAGTTTAGAAAGTAGTGATATTATGCGGCTTAGAAATTTGAAAGATAAAGATGTTTATTTAGATAATTGTACTTATTTAGTTAAAGATTCTAAAGAATATAAGGGAAAATGGAATCATTTATTTGGAAATCAAAATCCTATTCATTTAGAGATTGGTATGGGTAAAGGGGATTTTATTTATGAGATGGCTAAATTAAATCCAGAGATTAATTTTGTGGGAATAGAAAAGTATAGTAATGTCTTAGCACGGGCAATAAAAAAGTACCCTTTAGAATTACCTAATTTGAAGATTATAGAGTTAGATGCTTTAAATTTAGAAGATGTGTTTGATCATGAAATTGATACGATTTATCTTAATTTTTCTGATCCATGGCCAAAGAAGAGGACTGCTTTTAGAAGATTAACTAGTGAGGTTTTTTTGACTATTTATGATAAAATATTTAAAGAGAAAAAGATAATTATCATGAAAACGGATAATTTAGGTTTATTTGCTAGTTCACTTGTTAGTTTAAGTAATTATGGCTATGTATTTGAAAGTGTTAGTCTAGATTTGCATAGTACAGATATTTTTAATGTACAAACAGAATATGAAAAGAAGTTTGCTTCGTTAGGAATGAAGATTAATTATTTAAAGGCAGTAAAATAAGGTTTAGTGGGGGGATTATGGATAATCAAGGTGTATATAAAGCTAGTTTGGGTATCCGTTATTTGATTAAGTATGCTAAAAATGCTAATCCAGTTTATTTTTCAGTGATTAAAGAGTGTATTTTAGAAATTAAATTATGGTGTATTCTTACGATGTTTATTAATAATATGGATGATCTATGGGAAGAGGTTCCAGATTTTATTTATGAAGATATGTTTTTGATGAGAGATTTTGGGAGTAAAGTAAATTATGGAAGAGGATATCAGACTAATTCTAAACTTTCATTTAAAGAACAATTTAAAATTATTCGTAATAAACTTGCTCATCAAGAGTTTACTTTTTGTGATGGTATGATTTATTTAGATGATGGCTTTTCGACTCATTTTGATCTTTTATGGTTGGAAATGGTAGTTATGCAGACTATCTCTAATCAAAATAATCAATTTAAAAAGAGAATGAGTGATATTGGAGTTTTAGCTCTTGGTATTAATGGGGAAAATTCAACTTTAGATTTTAAGAAAATGTGGCAATCAGGGTTTATTCAGTTTTATCGAGTAACACTTTTAAATGGTGATAAGAAAACTGTAGCTGATAAATTTGATTTTGCTAAAATTTCTGCTGAACATTATACCTTTGATTTATTATTTCAAGCCGTTAAATCTAAATTAAGTATGATAAAACCTAATTTACTCATTTTTCTTAATCAAGAATATTTGCATAATATGTTAAAAGAAATTGAAAAATATTTTGAACATGTAGTTAAACTTGATTTTGTTGTTAGTGATCAGTTTGAGTCTATTATTTTAGAAAAAGATTTTGAAAATTTGAGCTTCAAGGGTAAACTTCAATATTTGGTAAATAAAATTAAATTTGAAGATTCTTATTCTTATAATTCTATTGTTGTTCATCAAATAATAGATATTTTAAATGATGCTCAAGATGATATTTTTGATCAAGATAAGTTGATTATTATGAAAGATTCAGTCGATTTTTTGTTAAAGGTGTATGCTAATATTTTATTTGCGAATGTTTATTGTAATAAGAATTCTGTTGGTAAATATAATATTGCTCATCAGTTTTCTATGGATGTTCATTTTGAGCATGCTAAAAATGTTTATCAGGACTATATAAGAGTTTTAAAAAGAGCTTATGATGAGACAGAGGAACATTATACTTCAACAGAATATCGTGAAAAAATTCTTGCTCTTTATCATGAATATTGCACTTTACTTGATGAAGTTATGCATAATGAATATGATAAAAGGTTATTTTGGAATATGAGGAATGCGATTGTTCATAATCAAATAGAATTTAATCAACATCAAGTTCATCTTTATACAATAGGAAGAAAAATATACTTGAAACATTTTAATAAGAAAAAGAAAAGTTGGGTAGAAAAAGAATTTAAAAATAATCAAACTATTTGGGAAATGACTATGGATAAGGAAGATTTTTTAAGGATGTTAGATGCATTATATCGTTTAGAAGATATTTCAATACAAATTAATATTTCTAAATTAATACGTAGAAAAGAAAAAGGATTGTAGGAATTTTGCTACAATCTTTTTTTTATTCATCTATTAGGACAGCATGAATTACTAATCTTTTGGTTGCATTGTCGCTACAAGTAGATAGGGTTAATATTTTATCATCAGCATCAACTGAAACATTGAAATCGTATATACTTCTTCCTTTGATTAAATCAACAAAATTTAAAAAATCATTATCATCCTCAAAGAATACTTTTATATAATCATTTGTATTAGGTACTTTGTAGATGGAAAATATTTGAAATTTCATGTTTTCATAAAGGGTATTATAGGTAATGATTTGATTTTCTGGGTTAGTATACCAATTTGCATTATAAGTTTTGTAAAGAGTTCCAAACATAACACCACTATAATACATATTATGACCATAAATAATATTATTTTTATCTAAATTCATAGCATCATTTCGGAAATCAAGATAAACCCAACCATTACTATTTTCTTCTTTATTTATATTATGTTTTAAATAATAGTCGTTGTCACTAGCTTGAACAACAGGATAGTCTACTTTTGTGTTATTTACTTTTAATTCACCAACTACATCTTCATTTACTGTTAATAAACTAGCAAGTTCAGTATTGGTTATTAGTTTAATGTCATCTAGGGGAGTTTCTTCTTCTTCTGCTTTATTTAGATTTTCTTTGTTTTTTTCTTCTATAATATCGGTAGGATCGGTTTCTTCTATTACTTTAGCTAGATCCTCTTGAATGGCATTTACTTGTTTTAAAGAAACATAATTAGATATCCCTATATAAGTTACCACTAAAATTACTAGGCTAGATATAATAAGACCACATACTTTTAAAGTATTAGTTAAAGTTTGTTTGAAAATATTATTATTTAAATACTCTTTAGAATATTCTAAGGATAAATAAATTTTATATTTCTTTTTATAAGTTTTATTTTTATTCTTTAAATGTTCAGCGATTTTTTCATCTGTAATATTTTCATGAATAACAATTTTTAAGTTATGTCGGTTGTGTTTAATTAGAATATTGACTAGATTTTCTAATTCATTGTTTATTAAGCGGTTTATGTGAATAACTTTTAAATATTTGTTAATTCTTAAAAAATCTTCAAAGTCTTTTAAATCTTCTAGGGATAGGGGAAAAGTTATTCTAATATTTGTTTTATAGTAAATGTTAGAATATCTTAATAAGTTATTTTTATCCATAAAATTACTTAAATATAATATTTCACATCTAGATGTACAAGTTATACCATTTTTGTCTAATAATTCAATCATAAATGGTTGAAGAGTATAACAATTAATTGTTTTAATATGATTTATATTGATTAGTAATTCACATATTTCATATGTTAGTGCTTCTTCTTCTTTAATTTCTAATTCTGTAATTGATGTTGCTTTCTTTAGTAAGTTTAATACTAAAGGGGTTAGCTCAATTTTACTTATTATTGCTTTATTAATATTATATTGAATAGATAATTCTTTGATAAAAGAAGATAATATTTTAGAATTATCTTTTATATAAATATCGCTAAAAATAAGTTCATTGTTGCTTATGATATTGGTATTGATTAAATCATTGCTAATAGAACTATTATTAGTTTTATAAGAAAAAATAATACTGTTATTTTGAATACTAATTAATATTTTTTTCACACTATTCACCATTAATATCATATCATATATTGACATTTTTTTAAATATTTTTAAAAAAGATATTTATTTTTTACATTTTTATGATATAATTAGGTCATAATAGTAGTGAAGGAAGAGGGAAGTTATGAAAAAAATAATTATGATGGTTAGTGTTCTAGCAGCAGTATTGTTAGTAGTACCAATTAGAGTTGATGCGGCAGAATATGAGGATTCTTATAATGTACCTGCTTATGGTAATATTGAAGTAGAATGGGATTATGCAGATGAAGATGATCGAGCAGATGGAGTTAAGACTTGGAGATTTTATTTAACTGCTAATCGTGATATGAATTATATTTATGTAGAATTGCTTCCAACGAATGTTGAAATTACTTCAGTAGCTGCGGGTAGTGATTTTGCTTTAGCAAATAGAACTAATACAACAAATGGTATGAATGTATTTTTAGAGGCTGTTGGTGGAGTAAATAATGGAGATAGAGTATTACTTTTTACGGTAATAACTAAAGATTTAGAAGGTGCTGAAGAAAATTGTGAATTAAATTTAAGTTTTAATAATTTAGATTGTACTGTGAGTATTCCTGGTTATTATTTTGATAATAATGGGAATTCTATAACTCAAGAAGAATATGCAGAAGTATGTGGTAATACCACTCCTACAGATCCAGAAGATCCTAATGATATTCCTAATAGTGAAACTGGTAGTGTAGTACCTTATGTTGCTATTGGTGGAGGTATTCTTGCTATTGTAATTGTGTATTTATTTAGTAGAAAATCTAATAAAGTTTATAAAATATAGTAAAAAGGCATGAAAAATGCTTTTTTTATTTGAAAGATACTCTATTTTATGGTATAGTTAATGTCAAGAGGTGTTAAAGTATGCGAGAATTTACAGAACAAGAACTGGTAAGAAGAGAAAAACTTGAAAAAATTAGAAATATGGGTGTTGATCCTTTTGGACATCGCTATGAAGTAACGGACTTTTCAACTGACATTAAAGAAAAGTATGCAGGAATGACTCATGAAGAGTTAGAAGAAGCACAACCTATGGTTAGTGTAGCTGGTAGAATTATGTTTATCAGAAAAATGGGTAAAGCTAGTTTCTTTTCTCTCAAAGATAAGTTTGGAAATATTCAAGTATATATTTCTATTAATGATGTTGGAGAAGATACTTATAATTTGTTTAAATCAGCAGATTTAGGTGATATTGTTGGTGTTAAAGGTAGAGTTATGCTTACTCAAACAGGAGAAATTACGATTAAATGTTTAGAATATACTCATTTAGTTAAAGCTTTAAAGCCACTTCCAGAAAAATATCATGGTTTAAATGATGTTGAGGAACGTTTTAGAAGAAGATATGTAGATTTGATTATGAATGATGATGCTAGACGTGTTGCTTTTGCTAGGCCTAAAATCATTCGTTCTATACAACATTATTTAGATGGTTTAGGTTATGTTGAAGTAGAAACTCCTATTTTAGGTACAATTTTAGGAGGGGCAGCAGCAAGACCATTCATTACCCATCATAATGCTCAAAATATGGATATGTATTTAAGAATTGCAACAGAGCTTAATTTAAAGAGATTATTAGTTGGCGGTATGGATGCTGTATATGAGATAGGTAGAATATTTAGAAATGAAGGTATGGATAAAAAACATAATCCTGAATTTACTACTATTGAAGTTTATAAAGCATTTTCTGATTTAGAAGGTATGATGGATTTAACAGAAGGTATTATTAATGCTTGTGCTATGGAGCTTAATGGTACTTATGAAGTAGATTTTTTAGGTCATCATATTAGTCTTGCCCCAGGATTTAGAAGAGCTCATATGGTTGATTTAATTAAGGAACAAACTGGTATTAATTTCTTTGAAGTAAAAACTGTAGAGGAAGCAAGAAAACTTGCTATAGAACATAATGTAGAACTTGAAGAACATTTTGAGTTTGGTCATATTGTCAATGCTTTCTTTGAAAAATATGTTGAAGATACAATTATTGAACCAACATTTGTTTTTGGACATCCAATTGAAATTAGTCCACTTGCTAAGAAAGATCCTAATGATCCTAGATTTACACAAAGATTTGAATTATTTATTATTGGTAGTGAATATGCGAATGCTTTTACTGAATTAAATGATCCAATTGATCAATATGAAAGATTTGAAAATCAATTAAAAGAAAGAGAACTTGGTAATGAAGAAGCCAATGATATGGATATGGATTTTGTTGAGGCATTAGAATATGGTATGCCGCCTGCTGGTGGTATGGGTATGGGAATTGACCGTTTAGTTATGCTTTTAACAGGAAGTGAAACTATTAGAGAAGTTATTTTATTCCCACTTATGAAACCAAGAGATTAAGAGTGATGAAAATCATTCTTTTTTTTGAAGTAAAAAATTATTAGTTAAGTGTTATTGAGTATCCCTTGTTAAAATAATGAGGATAGCGATTTTGCAAGAGTTTATATAAGTAGGATAATCAAGATAAATTTACAGAAAGATTTAGCTTTATTTTATTTGCTTCGAATCAGAAAATTTGAGGTCAAGATTTTTGATCTCAAGTTTAAAAACAAATGGTGGTAGAAGATATTTAATAAGAGTTTTACAAAGTAAGGAGTTTCTATGTTAGCAACAGTATAAAAATCAAAAGCCGAAGCAATGATATATGCATTATTTAATAGAACAAAACAAGTTAGGGGGAAAAGTAAGAATAAAATAATGTTAAATAATTAAAATAGCTATTTAGTAAGACTTTATGAATGTATTAATGAAACATTGATAGATTTCTAAATAATTTTTATTTTCAATTGACAAATTAATAGTTTTTAACTTGAAGTCCCAATTTGGGACTTCAAGTTGGAATGATTATGGAAAATAAGAAAATTTCCTTTTGTTTTTAAAACTCAAATGATAGGCTTTAATAGTTAAAAAAGTGCTATAAATTATTTGTGAAACTTGATTTCACAAAAAAATGCTCAATTGCAAAAGTAAATTCTAGTTTGAAGGGCTAATTTCTACAGTTGAGTAAAAAATCCGCTTTTTAATCGTAAAATCGTGGATTTTTTTCTATTTTTGTTTTGAAAAAATAGATATAAGTAGGATTTTATAACACTCAAAAAGACAGAGGACGTAACAAACTTTTTTTGAAAAACTAAATTCTATTCCTCATTATTGGGTATAAATTAAATTACTGATGCTATTTATAAGCACTATCGAAAAGTTATTATAATACAACTTTAGATAAATGTCTATTTTGCTTTTGTTTTGAAGTAAGATGATAAAGAAAATAACTACTTAGTAAAGGGTAAAATGTACTCTTCGAGCCCTTGACAAAGTAGTCATTTTCTTCTTTGTGATATTTAACAAAACAAAAGCTCAATCATAAACTGTAATTTGTATTAGTTATTTCTACTGTTTATTTTGAAGAAGTAACTTCTACAGTTTTAAAAATTAGGGTAGAATTTACTTTTGCATTTCAATTTCACAAAAAAATCATATAAAAATGACAAGTTTTTCTTTTTTTTTAAAATGATTTGTATTATAATCAATGTTAGGAGGGAATTTATGAAGAAGAAAGAAAAAAGATATGGTCTTTTAAAAGGTGTGCTAATTCTTGTTGTAATAGCATTTATTCTTACTTGGGTTATTCCTGCTGGTGGATTTACTTCTACTGGCTATAGTGAAACAGGAATGGCTAGATTAGGACTTTATGATATTGCTTATACAATTTATTATGCATTATCTTTTGGAGTCGATAAGATTGTTTTGCTGTTAGCAATAGGTGCCTTTTATGGAGTTTTAACTAGAACACAAGCTTATGAGAGAATTGTTTCAGGTATTGCTCGTAAAATTAAGCATAAAAAAATTGCTGTTGTAGTATTCTCTGTAATACTTGCTGCACTTACAAGTTTACTTACTCAAACCTTTGTTGTTTTAATCTTTGTTCCATTTATTATTTCTATTTTAAATAGAATGAAGTTAGATAAAATGACAATACTTGCTACTACATTTGGGTCAATTTTAGTAGGTATTATGGGTGCTACATATGGAACTGATGGTATTAGTATGTTTAATTATTATTTAGGACTTACTAGTACAGGAGAAATTCCTTATGATGTTCCAGCATTGCTTGTTCGAGCTGGTATTTTACTTATAGGTCTTGTATTATTTAATTTCTTTACTATTTCTCATATGAGTAAAGTGGAAAAAAATGCAGAAAGTACTGACTTATTTGAGGTTGAAGTATCAGAAGACAGAGCAAGTAAGACAAAAAATATGATTCCTATTATTGTAGTAGGAGTGGTAATTTTAGCTTTAGCTATATTAGGATTTGTTGATTGGAAGGGTAATTTTGGTGTTGAAGCATTTGATGATTTCCACAATTTTGTTACAACTGAGATTAGAATTGATGGTTCTGATTCTGCAAATGATTTCTTTATTTTCCAAGATTTACTTGGTACAGGTATGACAGAACTTGGTGCTTGGAATAATATTACTATTAGTGCAATATTAATATTATTTACGGTGATTTTGGCTTTATGTTATCGCTTTAAATTTAATGAATTTATTGATAGCATTAAACATGGTGCTAAAAAGATGTTTATACCATCTGTATGTATTGTAGGAGCATATTTGCTTATGATTGTTGTATATCAATCAACTTATGTTGCAACAATTGTAAATAGACTTCTTACTTTAACTGATAGCTTTAATATAGCAACTATGACCATATCTAGTTTGATATTAAACATTTTCCATACTGATTTAGGATTTACTGGTTGGGTAATGGGTTCATTCTTGCCAGTAGAATATGCTGATTATTTAGGACCTGTTTATACTATGTTTACTTCTTTATATGGTTTTGTTCAATTCTTTATTCCAACAAGTATGATTTTGGGAATTGGACTTTTAGCATTAAAAGTTAAGTATAGTGAATGGTTAAAATATATTTGGCGTTTCTTACTTGGTATGTTTATTTGTTTACTTGTTATCTTTATTTTGATGGCAATAATTTAAAGGAGCTTTATGCTTCTTTTTCTTTCTTTTTATTGAAAAAGTAGTAGATTCATGCTATAATTTAGATTATGAGGTTGGTGTATACTATGAAAAAATTGAAAGCTTTCATTTTTACCCTGATGTTGTTCTTTGCAAGCAGTAGTTATGTATATGCTATATGTGATGCAACAGAGTTAAATACACTTCGGAGTGTAGCGGCAAATGTTAGGGCAAGTTATGAAGAAATGCGGGAGTTGTTAGATCCTTCTGAATATACTCCACCAGATGGTACTACTGAAGATGGCTATGAAGCTTATTATACATTCTTTCGCATTTATGTCACAAATTTAACTGAAGATATTTATATCGAAGTACATAATGATGCAAATGGGGAAACTAATACTTATACATATGAAGATAGTGATAATGGGACTATTACCTTTGATTGGGCTGATATATATTTAATGGCAAATTATACAATTAAAGTGTATAGCTCAGATAATACGAATTGTAGTGGAACAGAATTGTATACCTTATATTTAACAACACCGAGATTTAATCAATATAGTACTTATGATATGTGTGATGGTGCTGAGGATTTTTACTTATGTTATGAGTATTTATCAATACCTGATGATGTTAGTTTTGGAAAGTTTGTAGAGTTGATTGAAAGATATAAAAATGGATTGATTGACGATGATGGTAACGAAGTGGAAGATTCTGAAAAGGAAGAAAATGGCTTTATTCAGTTTTTAGGTGATCATTATATTGCCATCATTATTATAGCTGTGATAATTATAGCAGCGGGGGTTACTGTAACGGTGATAATAGTAAAAAAGCAAAGGAGTAGGATAGTATGAGAAAAATACTAAAAGGTATTAGCTTATTTGCTATTACAATTATAGTTGGTTGTTTATTTATTAATTGTGTTAATGCTGAAACAAGAAGTGGTTCAGTACATAGTAGTGTTACTACTAATGTGACAACAACTACTAAAAGTACTGATAAAAGCTCTGATTTTGCTGATATAGGACAGTTAATTATTAAAAGATCAGGGAATGAAGTTACTGAATATTTTGGTGAAGGATTACCTTTTTATCGTCATACAGAAAGTGGAACTGGATTACCTTTTTACTGTTTAGATGCTAATTTAAATGGATATGGTACATTAGTTGCTAAACGTTTTTTACTTGGTGATGTGGAACCTAACGTTTATTCATATGATTTAGCTGTTATGCATGTTATGCTTTCTGATGCTAGTTATGAGATTAAAAGCTTAGTTATAAGAACTCTTACTGCTACTTGGAATCATGGTAGAAGTAATACTTATCCTGGAATAGATGCAGGAACTTTGGCTCTTATGAAAGCTTATTATGGTCTTGCCTTGGAATGGATTGAAGAAGATTCTGGTATAGAAGCTAGTTATAATGTTATTTTAAATAGTTTTTCTTCTGGAATTATAAGTTCAAAATCTGATTTACAGAGCAAAAGCGGTGGATATACTTTTAATCAAGCGATGACAAATAGAGCTCAAGCTAGACAATTATATGCTGAAGCTTTAGAGATAGCTGCTGAATATTTACAAAGTGATGGTCAACCTAAGGTAGAAGTAGAAAATGGTGCTGATTGGTCTACATTTAGAACTGAAGATGCTAGTTATGGTGAGTATCATAATTACCAAATTACTAGAGTGTTTACATTAAGCAATTTTACTAATGATGGAGAAGCTTCATTTGTTATTGATAGTTTAGAGTATGATCTTCCTTTAGAAGAATTGGGAGTTATAGATCAACCAAGATTTGAAAGTATTAAGATTAATGGAACTGAGTATATTGATAGTTTTGGTGGTCCTGGGTCATATGGTGCTATAGGACAAAATCTTTTAGAGCCACTTAATAGTTCACAATCTATTACAGATGAAGTTGTAATTGAAGTTACAATTGAGTTTTTTGGAGCTGCAAATGTTCCTGAAGAATTACAAAGTTTATATGGTAATTTAAATTGTGGAACTCAACCAATGGATTGGACTTTAAATTATACTTATAATGATACTAATATAAATGGATATTTTGGTGATTATTTAGGAATAGTTTGGGAAGCTACAAGAAGTGATGGACAATCTCAACATCAAAGATTTGTTAGTATTGAACCACTAGAAGATACTGGTGAAGAAGAAGAGGGAATTAAAGGTACTATTACTGGTAGTGTAGAATTAATGGATGCATGTAGTTGTGATGATTTGATTGATGCATGTATAGCAACTGGAGATATAAATAGTACTGAATGTGATGAATTATTCGCAGCAAACTGTGGAGAGTGTGCAGAATTAGAAGTAGAATGTGAATTTGGTGATGAAGAAGCTTGTAAACAATATAATGAGACATGTAATGTTTCTTGTACAACAGAAGTAGAAATGTTTGAATGTTGTGATGCTGATAATAATATGCTAATTATATCGACAGAAGATAATCATCCAGTTAATATTTATGGACCTGAAAATGTAGAAGCTTGTTTTGTTAGTCAAATTAATGGGCAAAGAGATCCTAACACTGGCTATTCTCAAGCTGAGGGTGCTAAGGATGATGTAACTAATTCTTATACTCAAGAGAAGAATAAATATTGTTTAGTATCTTGTAAAGAAGATTATGCTATGCAAATGCCTACAGCAAAACTTGTTAATGCTGGTAGATACTTTACTTTTAAAGCTGCAGTACAGGGTACTAAGACATGTTATACAAATACAATTGATAGAGAACTTTATAATGAGGATATGTTGAATGCTCAAATAGAATTGGTTAATGCATTTAATAATTATAAAGATTGGGAAGCTGCAATGGAGGCGCATAAGGAAAATATAGATGGTACTTATACCTCATCAGTTTCACCTAGTGGATGTAGTTGTAATCCTACTCATGACGATTATATTGCTGGAGCAAGAACTGATTCTTATACTTATGATTATTTCTATATAACTGATGATGATAACACAGGTACTGGAGTAGTTAGAGGATATATGGGTACGGCTAATGGTTCTAAATCCGTTACTACGCAGACTTCAAGCCATTATGGTGGTTCTTACAGTGATTCATATCCATGTAGGGATAGCGAAGGAAAACCTGATACTTGTTCTTGTAGTGGAAGTTGTTATTATACAACAATTGATGAAGTCAGAGATGTTGCTTATCTAGAACAATATATAGAAGAAGAATTTGCAAAAGCTGAACAAAGATTAAAATCTGCTCAAGAAGCTTATGACGGTATTGTTGAAGCTTATAATCAATGTAGTGAATGGGATACTGAAATTAAATATGAACCTGATATTGAATATGATTATGCTGAAGATTATATGATGGATTTGAGTACTCAATTTGGTAGTATGGATGAGACCTTATCGGGAATAAGCAATTCTGATTGGTATTGTAACTCTGAAGTAGATGAAAGTGGTTCTGAGACTAAAGCTGAATTGGAGTCACAAGGAACTAGCGGAGAAGAACAGTATAGCCATTGCTCACTAAATACTACTTCTGGACAAAATTATACTACTATTGAATATTTATTCTGTGATACTGAAGAATGTAGTTGGAGTCTTTCTGGAAGTTATCGAGATGTTTCTGATGCTAGATATAAGAAGGTAATTTCTACTATTAGTGCTAGTTATGTACCTTCAACATTGTTCTATAACCAATATCCATCAGGTCAAATTTATGATCATGAAGTTGAGAATAGTGTACCAGTTGAAGATACTTTATCAGACGGCACTACAAGTGGTGGTTTACCTGTAGCTCTTGATACTAAACGTGGTATTTATGAGTATAGTATTAAGATTGGTACTCTCGGTGAATACTATGATAAGAGTGAAGGAGATATGGGTCGATTAATTGGTGGTAAAAAACCAGTTATTAATGAAGATGATTATGGTGAGTTCTTTGATGAAGAAGGCAATGTTCAATATATTTGTGCTTATCTAGTTAACATGGGTGAATTAAATGAAAATTTTGATGTTGTCTGTGATTGGGATAAATGTGAAGATGGAGATTGTACATCTAACTGTGTAGGTCCTAATTGTGATACTGATGAAGATGAGACATGTTATGGTGAAGATTGTGTATCTAGATGTATTGGTGCAGGATGTATTTATGATGCAGATGCTGGTTCATCATTGTTAGAAAGAGTTGTTTCATTAAATGACTTGTTCCCTAATGGTACTGATTCATACAATTGGAACCGCGATAAAAATACTAAAGCAGCTGAAACAATTGATGCAATTGAAGATGCTGGAAATAGTATTTATGATGAAGATCCAATCTTAAGTGTTACTATTACTCCAACTACAGCTAGAGCAATTCAGGCTTATAATGATGAAGCTGAAGATGGTGATGGTGGCTATTCTAATGCTACACTAACTTGTACAAGTGTAGGTGGTTACGATATGATTGGCTGCTATAGTACATTTATTGATGATTTAATTGATGGTAGAATATCTTATGGTAATAGAGTTATTGATAGTAATTTAGGTGATATTGTTAATGATCGAAGCATGATTATGAGTGGCAATTATCGAAGTAGTAGTAGTAGATATTTCCAATTATGGGAAGGCACTATATCAGAGTATGATATGCTTGGACCATCTTGGAAGTAGAAAAGAGGTGTGATTAATTATGATGCAAAGTTCATATTGGGGTTATTGGTTAGTCGTTATGGGTGTTGCTATTGTTGGTCTTATGATCTCAGTACAAGGTATTACTACTAACACAACTCAAGATAGTTATGCAATAAGAGAAATTGCTGAGGCTTCAATGCTTGAAGCAGTTGATTATGGATATTATCGTGATTATAATGAAATTAAAATTAATAAAGAGAAATTTATGGAAGTTTTTATAAGAATGACTGCAGAGGTAATGGGGATGAATGATACATATGAGGTTAACTTCTATGCTATTTATGAAGCCCCTCCTAAAGTTAGTGTTGAAATTAAAACAAACAGTGGTACTAATTTTATTAATACAGGGGATTATGATACGATTAGTAGAATTGATGCAATTATCCAAATTCATGCTGAGGAAGTTGGAGAAAGAAGTTAGGAGGATAAAATGGGAAATATTGTTACGACAATTAAAAGATTTTTGTCAAATAAAAATACAATTACAATACTAGGTGTGCTAGCGGGTATAGTTGTTCTTTATATTGGATATAACTATCGTGTTGATCAAGCGATTGATACAATAGCTATTCCCTATGCTAGAGAAACTATTACAGCAACTTCAGAAATAACTCAAGATATGATTGATACTACAGAAGTATTAAGATCTTTTGTTTCTACCAATTCAAATTTAATTACAGGAATGGATGCACTGATAAATCAAACTGATCCAAGATGTGTAACTTATGGAACTAGTGTTCCACAGGGTGCTTTCTTTTATACAGAGCAAGTAATATCTTGTAGTGCATCACCAAATAATCCATTTCAAAATATGCCAGATGGATATGCACCATTTTCTATGTCAGTAGATATTCATACGACATATGGTAATTCTTTGTATCCTGGAGATTATATTGATTTATATGTTAAAATGACTAGTAGATCAGGATTAATTATATTTGGTAAGTTAATTGAAAGTATTGAAATTGCTGATGTTCGAGATAATCAAGGAAATAGTGTATTCTTAACTAGTGAAGCTAAGACTCCTGCAGAACTTTTATTTACTGTTCCTGAGGATTTACACTGGTTACTTAATATTGCTAATGATATTAATGGATTAGAATTAATTCCAGTTCCAAGAAATGCTAGTTACACGAATAATCCTGGAGAGACAGCTGTTTCTAGTGAATATTTGAGAGATGAAATTGAGTATTATGCACAACAAATCCCTGATGCTAATACGTCAACTGGTGGTTCGACAACTACAGGTGGTTCTTCTAATGATACAGGAGGAACTACCACTGAATAGAATAGAAAAGAATAAATAAAGGAGGTGCTTATATGAATGATGCTATATTTTCACAAATAGATTTTGGCCCATTAAAAGAATTTATTGATATTGATGATATTACCGATATTTCG
The DNA here is from genome assembly GCA_944358135.1 of uncultured Bacilli bacterium. Taxonomy (GTDB): domain Bacteria; phylum Bacillota_I; class Bacilli_A; order RF39; family UBA660; genus Caccenecus. The sequence continues at coordinate 4,426 of CALVQN010000011.1, read as the reverse complement.
TATACAAATGGTGGTCAATTGTGGTTAAAGAGTTTGTCTAAGGGTGTGTATCGTGTTGAAAGACCAGAGATAAATAATGCTTTAATTGAAAAATTAGCTTTCCAATGTTCTAATGTTATGGGAAAAACATTCAATATGGCACATCCTTTTTTAGATGCTGAATCTACTGAATTACGTCTTAATTTCGTACACGATTCAATTGCAACAAATGGAATAGCACTAGTTATTCGTAAAACACCAGCGAAGATACGTTTAAATCGAGAAAAACTCCTGAATGAAGAATATGTTAGTGCTGATTTACTTGATTTTTTACTCAATTGTGTTCAAGGGCATGCGAATATTATTGTTAGTGGTGAGACAGGTAGTGGTAAAACTGAGCTTGTTAAATACTTAGCTAGTACAACTAAAGAGAATGAGAAAATTATTACTATTGAAGATACTTTGGAATTACACTTAGATCGAATATTTCCTCATCGTGATATTGTTGCGATGAAAACTAATAATATTGCTTCTTATTCAGATGTTTTGGTTACTTGTATGAGACAGAACCCTATATGGATACTACTTTCCGAGGTTCGTAGTGCTGAGGCTGTTATGGCTGTTCGTAACTCAATATCTTCTGGACACCATATTATATCTACTATTCACTCGGATAAGGCAGCGTTAATTCCTATGCGTATGTACAGTTTGATTGAGTCTAATATTGATGTTGAACAATTTGTTACAACAATTCATAGATATGTTCAAATTGGTATATATGTAAAAGGGTATATGAGTGAGAAATTTGGAAGATTTCAAAGAGAAATTATGGAAATTTGTGAATTTTATGTTGATGATGATAATAAGCCTCAAGTTAATACTATATATCAAAAAACTTTAGATGGAAGATTTACTCTTAATAATCCAACTAAACATTTAAGAGACTATTTATCTATTCAGGGAGTAGTTTTGGATGAAGATTTGTTCCATTTAAATGATAAGAAAATGGATACTATAGAATCTTTATAAAAGGAGGAGAAGTCATGGAATTTGTAATTATATTTCTTATTGCAATGTTTGTAATTATTTATCGTAAAAATGATGGTTCTGAAACCTTTTATAAGTTTGTAAAATCTCAATTTGGGATTGTATATGAAAAATATGCTCCTTATAGTTATAAAACTATTAGTGCGAAAATGAAGGAATTAAAACAAGAATATACTGTTAAAGATTATGCCATACAAATTGCTATTATTGGTGGTTTAGCAGCAGCAATAGCTTATCTTTATTTTTATAGTTTAGTTGTTCTTATTATCTATGTGGGAATTGCTATTGCCTTTATTCCTTATTTAGCTTTTTTACGTAGTAAAAGATTGTATAGTGAATATTTATTTGAACAAATTCAGATTTATACGACTAATGTTATTATGGAATTTAATACTACTCAAAGTTTTGTTAAGTCCTTAGAAGGTGTAAGAGATTCAGGAATTCTTGAAGATCCAGTACTTGAAGATGTTAAAACAATGATCAATATGTCTTATCAAAATGGTACTATAGATGAATCTATTGAATATTTTAATCAGAAATATCCTTATTATATGGTTAAAAATATGCATCAATTATTCTTACAAATTACTAAAGAGGGTGCTAAAGATTCTGGAGAAGCACTTGAAAATATGAGTATGGATATTGATTCTCTTGTTGAAGGCGTTTATCGTGATCAAATGGATCGTAAACAATTCCATACAAAATTCTTAACTTTTGCTTTAGTATTATTTTTCTTAGTATTAGTTATGCAAGTGTTACTTGGAAAAGATAGTTATTTGCAGCTTCTTGATTTATGGTATGTGCATATTGTTTTACACGCGATTATTATTATTAATTGTTATTTCCTTCTCAGTGGAGAGAAATATTATAATGAGAATGTGGGGGTAGAGTAGTATGCAGATAGAAATTGCTATTTTAGCTGTTATTATTTTCTTTGTTCTTTCTTATAGTGGTAAGATTAGTATTAATAAGTTAGTTGCTGATAATGAAATGTATTTAAGAAGACTTAAAGAAAGTGATTATGATTTTTATGTAAAAGCTAAATATGGAGATTCAGTTAATCCAGATCTGCTTTTTAATAAAAGAATACGAAATGCTTTAATTGTGACTGTTTTAGTATTTTGTTTACTTATTTCTAATATGTCTTATGTTTATGCACTTGTTTGTATTGTAGTAGGATTTGGATTCTTTAAATTAGATTATATTAATCTTAAGAATTACTATAAAAGGCATTTGCATGAGATAGATACAATGTTACCTTATTATTTAAAAGGTTTAGAAATACTTATTCAGCATTATACTGTTCCAGTAGCAATAGGTAAATCTTTGGAAGATGCTCCTGAAATATTTAAATCTGGACTTAAAGAGTTAATTAGTGCGATTAATGCTGGTGATGATACGATTGAACCATATATGGAATTTGCAAGACAGTATCCTGTAAGAGATTCGATGAGAATGATGAGACTTTTGTATCGTTTAAGTTTAGGTAGACAGGAGAGAAAGCAAGAGCAATTACTAGCTTTTTCTAGAACAATTTCTAGTTTACAACAAAAGGCAAGAGAGACAAAATATAAGAACCGTTTAGAGAAGATGGAAAGTAAAACTATGAGTATGCTTGTAACAACAGGACTAGGTGTAGTTATTCTTCTTATCTTTGCGGTATTGTTATTAATGAACTTTTAGACAAAATTTGACACAAAAAAGCGTAAAAACTTGACAATAGCGTTAAGTTAGGATACAATTAATATAGATTTAGAAAGCGAGGAATTTTATATGTTTATTATGGCTAGACCTGCAATTTGCTCTGATTTATGGGAAGTTTGGCAAATTATTGGATGGGTATTATGGATTTTTAAAATTGTTATTCCAATTGTTATTATCCTTTTTGGTATGATTGATTTAGGAAAAGCAGTTGTTGCAAGTAAAGATGATGAGATTAAAAAATCTGTTAAATCATTAGTTATGCGTGCTATAGCTGGTGTAATTATATTCTTTATTCCAACTATTATTGGCCTAATCTTTGGTATCGTCGGGGATTTCTCAGAAGTTGAAGCAGAGTATAATATTTGTCGAAGCTGTATTACTAATCCAGGTGGATGTGAAGCTGCTGCACAAGAAGGTTGTACTCAATTAGGTGGTACTTGGTCTGATGGAACTTGTATAAATGTTCCAGATAATGCTAATGAATAATAGTTTTATTGAAGCTATAATGATAAATGATTTCATATAGCTTTTTATTTAAATAGAAAACTGTAGTAAACTTTATTTACTACAGTTCCTTTAGTTTAAAGCATTTATTTCTTCTTCAGATAAACCTGTTGCTTTTACTATTTTAGAAATAGGTATATCCATGTCTAAAAGATTCTTAGCAGTTTTTCTTTTTTCTTCAAAAATTCCTTCTTCTTTAGCATAGTACTCAATATCGGTTATTTTATCAAACTCATCTTGTAGTTCTTCATCATTTAAAAAATCTTCCATAAGTCTTACCGCACTTTCCATAATTTCATCCTCCTTTGCTATATTTTTTAGTTCATTCATATCTTTAGCATTAATCATTTTAAGCCACCTTATAAATCTTTCATCTTCATCTTGATTGTATACGATATCCTTGATTTTGTCAAGTTTTATTAAATACATCTCTAGACACTGATTATGGGTTACTTGATAATCAAACTTATCTACAAGTGAGTAATCATTAATTAAAGATCGATTAGATTCATAATAGTTTGTTTTAATGATATTAAAGCTTGTTATTTTTTTAGCATTCTGATAATTTTTACCCCGTTTAAACTGATTAGAAAATTTTCTAGAGATATAAGCCATACTTTTATTAAATTCTCTTAAACTAAATTTTTTGTACATTTCAATAGACATTATTTTTTCATGTTCAAGATAAGCCATAATATCTCCATAATAAAGTTTGTATTTTCTTTTATCTCCACTAATTCTTTCATCCGTATTTACTTTAATTTTCATTACTTTTTTCTTTTCATGAATAAACGTGAAGAAAGAATTAAGAAAATCAATTAAAATAGTTTCATTACTGAAAATATGTTTAAAGGTTGAGTCATCAGATAGGCCTAAAAATGTATCAACTTTCATTATTTTCACCTCCTAATCTTTGAAAGTCGGAGGCTATTATAACATAGGAGAAAGCCTAATTTTGTCGAACGGTGTCGGTCCATTTGAAAAAGTTAATAATGGAATAATTTGTATATTCTTTTACTGTCAAGTTTCTTGACTTAGGATAATAATTTAGCTATACTTAATAAGTAGGAGATAAAATAAAAAAAGTCCAATGGACTTTTAAATTCTTAATGGCGCTCGTTGTAGGACTCGAACCTACGACCTAACGGTTAACAGCCGTGCGCTCTACCGACTGAGCTAAACGAGCAGTACT